>CAZTAK010000005.1:4564-16195 GCA_964611585.1 uncultured Alphaproteobacteria bacterium | reverse complement strand
GATGCCGGCTGAATTCACCAGCACGTCGAGGCGGCCGAATTTTCCGGTCACTGCATCGATCGCCGCCGCCCACGCGGCGCTGTCGCGCACGTCGAGTTCGAGGCAAAGCGCGTCTGCGCCAAATTCGGCGCGCACCGCATCCTCGAACGGCGCGATGTCGGCGGCCGCCACCCGCGCTCCTTCTTCCGCAAACCGCCGTGCGGTCGCCCGGCCGATGCCGGAGGCGGCACCCGTAACCAGCGCCACAATGTCTGCAAATCTGGGCATGAATTCCTCGCCTGATGCTCTGTATTAACGGCAGCGGTTCGACCGGCGCAACCAGCCACCGGCGACCAACGATTCCGGTGATGCGACTGTGGCCTTTCGACCCCGCACACATCAATCCCCCAATGGTGGCGAGCACCACCGGGCGAACAATTTGATAGTGAGTTCCTCTCGACTCTCAATCCCGATTCCGCCGGCTCCAAGGGTCGAAATCGATCCCTCATCAAGGGTATCGTCGCCGGGTTCACCGTCGCGAGCGGGCCCCGGCCGGGCGCCTTCGAAGACGCCGGTCTTGCCGCCGAAATGAGCCCGGCGGCGCCGCCCAGGCCCCGATTGGCGCATTGAGCGACTGCGGCTAGGCCGCCCTGTTGGTTGAATCCAGAAATGGCGGCATGGCCTCGATTGCCGGCATCTTTACGTTACGCGCGGCTTCCTGCAACGCCTCCAGAAACGCAGCGTAGGGCTGGGCATGAAGGTATTGCGAGGGCACCAGCGCGACGATTTCGCGTTCGGGATGATCGACCGCATAGAGCGTCAGGCCGTGTCCCGCCGATTCATCCTTGGCGACCGTCAGCGCCGGCACCAGCGACACCCCCATGCGGGCCTTCACCATCGCCAGCGCGACCTCGTAGGTGCGGGTCTGAGCGGCGACCGTATGGCGCGGCAGCACGTTCTGGAACCACTGTTCGACATGGCGGGAATACTGGGAGCCGAAGTCGAAGTTGATACAGGTGTTGAGGATCGACCGCTCCGCTTCGGGCAGGTCGGTCGCAGGATTGACGACGGACCCAAGATCGATGCCCGACGGGACCGCCAGCACATAGGGATCCGACAAAATCGAAATCTGATTGAATGCGGAAGTGTTTCTCGCGATTGAATTCGCATCCAGCAGCGCTATCTGGACCCGGTGGCCGTACAGCATTTCCATGGCGTCGGCGGGTGAAACCTCGTGGACGTCGAGCTCCAGACCGGCAAGGCCCTCGACGACGATGCGCCGCGCTTCCGGCACCAAAACCCGCATCACCGAATTGAGCCCGGCAAGGCCGATGTAGGCTCGCGAACCGCAGGCGTATTCCTGAAGTCCGGTGGTGGCTTCATCGACGCCGGCGAGGATCAATTCGGCCTTGCGCAACAGGAACCGGCCCGCGTCGGTCAATTCCATTTGCCCCGGCTTGCGGTCGAACAGCTGAGCGCCAACGGCCTCTTCGAGTTTGGCAAGCTGCTGCGAAAGCGACGGTTGGGAAAGGCTGAGCTGCTTTCCGGCACGGGTGAGCGATTCGGCCTGCGCCACGGTCCAGAAGATCCGCAACTGATGCAGAGCCATCATGACGTACTAAACTTTTCCTGCCCGATTCCGGTGCAACCGGGCGCGTCCAATCCTTGTCACCTCGCGCGCCGGCGTCAAGCGACGAGACGTCGCAGGGGGTGGGATCAGGTCATCACGTTCAGAAGCGCCTGGCGGCGGTCGTGACGGACACTGTGGAGCGCCTGTTCGAGCGCCGGTGCGAACTGATCGGGCGTTTCCACGCGGGCCGCAAAACCGCCGGAGGCCTGGGCATAGAGCTCGAAATCGGGCGAGGGCGTCAGTTCCGCAAGCGGCATGCCTTCATTGAGACGCGCCGCTTCGCCGTCGGGATACATTTGCAGGGTGGCGTTGCGGACCGCGTTCCAGCGCCGGTTGTTGAACACCACCGTCAGGATCGGCAGGTCGTAGGCGGCGCTGATCTGGTGCATCACGGCGGGATTGTTGAACATGTAGGCACCATCGCCGACTCCGGCCACCACCAGCTTGTCGCCCAGCGCCAGCTTGATCCCGAGCGCGGCCCCGAGCCCCCAGCCGAGCGCGCCCGCGGGCGGCACCGCAAAAAAGGCCGCCGGCCGGTCCAGTGGCAGCCACTGTGCACGCATCGGATATTCGCTGATGTAGGTGGCCTCGACGCCGCACGCCTCCCATAGCTTTCCCGTCACCCACGCCGGACTGAGGGCGCCGCCGCTGCCGGTTTCAGATTCCGATTCTTCGGCATACGCGCTCCAGATTTCGTCGCGCTCAGGCGCCATGCGCCGGCGGCGCGCTTCGATCGCCGCGCCCTCGATGCGCGCACTTTCGATCAGCGCCGCCTCGAGGCCGAGGAGCGCGCGCCCGGCATCGGCCTGAATCGCGAGATCGCTTTTGAATCCGCGAATCGGCAGGCGTCCGTAAACCGGATCGGGGCCGATCTGCACGATGCGGCAGTCCGGGCCGGGCCCCCGCGTCAGACTTGGCACCCAGGGCACGTCGCAATCGGCGAGCACGATCAGATCGGCATTCTCGATGAACCGGTTGCCGTCATAGCCGAGATGCATGGAATGACCGGCCGGCAGGTTCATGTAACGCGGGTTCGGCTGCGCCACCGGAATCGCGAAGCGGCCAGCGAGAGATTCCAGCGCCGCCACCGACTCGGGGTTGCGGCCGAGCGTGTTGGTGAGGATCACCGGGCGCTCGGCTACGGCGAGCCAGGCGGCGCAGGTTTGGAGGGCCTCCGGGTCGGGCGCCGCCGGCGCCGCGGGGGCAAGCCGCGTCTCGGCGCTGAAGACCGCATCGCCGCGCTCCTCCGCCAGCACCTCGCGCGGCAGGGTGAGATAGACCGGCCCCATGGGATCGCTGTGGGCAATCTGGAGGGCGCGGTCGACCACCGTTTCGAGATCGGATTCGTGGCGCAGTTCGTATTGCCACTTGACGTAATCGCGCACCATCGCGGCTTGATCGAACACCTCCTGCGGCCAGTGAATGAACCACGACCGCGTGCCCGGACGGCCCGATTCGGAAATCGGGTTGCGCCCCGCCGCCAGCAACAAAGGGACGTTCTCGCCGGCGGCGTTGATCAGTCCGGCCACCGCGTTGGCGGTGCCGACATTGACGTGCACCATCACCGCCTGCGCCCGCCCGGTTATCAGGGCATAGCCGTGCGCCATGCCGACGGCGGCGTTCTCGTGGGGCGCCGTGACCGGCACCGGAACGGCACTTCCGTTTACCCGCGCGCGCGCCAGCCCCTCGACAATGGAGGGGAAGTCGGTGCCCGCGTTGGCAAACAGATAATCGACGCCGCGGCTCTTCAGAAGCGCCAGGAACGAATCGGCGACGCTGCCCGCCGCAACCGTGAATTCCGCATCCGCTGGCGCCATGGGCTTCTCCCTCTTATCCGCGTGCCGTTCCCGTCCGGATTGTGGCGGCCAGTGTAGCGGAACCGGCACCCTGGTTCCGCATCATTTGGGAAGCTCACAGTGGCACCAGGCGTGCGGGAGGGATATCGTCGGGGCAGAATTCCGGACGGGAGGACCCGACATGGCGAAGCTGATCTTTGCTCTGGTTCTGGGGACGGGTGTTGTTCTGGCGGGTGCAGCCACGGCTCAGCGCTACGAGGCCCTGCCCGCCGACAGCGACCGCGCGCAAGCCCTGATCGACGAATTGCGGCCGCTGATCGACGACGCCGAACGGTCGCGGGCCGCGGTGCCGCAGTTTCTGCGCGACTTGCGCAGCGTGCTGCGGCACTACGATTACCCGTGGCGGAACCGCCTGGTGACGGAAGATTTCCGCGATGGGGATTTCACCCGCAATCCGCGGTGGGTGGTTGCGGCCGGCGAGTTCTACATGGCGCGCGGCGGCGGCCTGGTGAGCGAGGCGACCGGCGCTCCGGCGCCGCGCCAGGACAGCGGCGGGGACACGAGCCAGCGCGACGTGGTGGTCGGCATTATCGGGCTGATCCTGAACGAAGCGCTGGACGACGGCGACGACAACGGCGGCGGCCAGAGCCAGGCCCAAACCGGGCCGGCGCGTGTCGGCGAAATCTATTTGCCGGTGCGCGTTGCCAGCGCCTTTGCGGTCAATGCCGAAATTACCGCCGCGGAGCCGCGCGACCGGTTCGACCTTTTAGTCTATCAGGGATCGGACCGGCGCATTCGCTACAGGCTTTCGCTGGTGCCGGGCGCAGGCGTCGAACTGCTGCGCGAAACCGCACGCGGAACCGCCATCATCGATTCGCGGCGCGACCAGTCCGTGCTGACCGCCAACAAGACCTACCTCGTTACCTGGCAGCGCAGCGGCGACGGCGTGATGACGGTGGAGATCGACGGCCAGGCGATGCTCGAAATCTCCGACCGCGCCTTCCGCGACAACTTCGACGGCGTCGCGCTTACCAACCGGGGCGGCGCCTACGTCCTGCGTACGCTGACCATCGACGGCGCACCGTAAGCGCGGCGCCCGGGTCCCGGCTGAAACAGGCCGCCATGCCCGGGCAGGCGCGGACGGGCGCGGCAACGCCTATTCCGCCGCGGCGTTGGCGGCATTCGAATCGGACGGCAAGGGGCGCAACCGCCTGCGGGCCAAGGGCACCATCCGGATGGGGCGGGTTTAGCGCTGCGCCGGCCCGCCGCTTACACTGCCGGGGCCGGCGTCGCCTGCACCCCTTTCCGCCGGGCGCGCCGGCTTTCGATCACCCCGACCGTAATCGACATCATCGGCGGCACGATCGCCATCGTCAGCACCGCCGACAAGGCGAGCCCGCCCAGCACCACCGAACCCAGGCCACGGTAGAGCTCCGAGCCCGCGCCCGGAAACGCCACCAGCGGCAACATCCCGAACACGCTCGTCAGGGTTGACATGAAGATCGGCCGGATGCGGTTGCGTGTCGCCTGGGTGATCGCCTCGTCCGCCGCCAACCCCTGGCGCCGGATCAGATAGAGCGTCTGGTGGACCAGCAGGATCGCGTTGTTGACGACAATGCCGATTAGAATCACGAATCCCAGCATCGTCAGCATGTCGAGCGGCTGGTTGACGTACGTATTGAGTATGCCGAGACCGGCGAGGCCGCCTGCCGCCGCCACCGGCACCGACAGGAGGATGATCACCGGATAGATGAAACTTTCGAACAGCACCGCCATCACCAGGTAAACGATCACCAGCGCGAGCAGCAGATCGACGACCAGCACGTCCCAGGTCTGGGTCAGTTTGTCGGCGGTGCCGGAGATATTGAACTCGACACCGGGCGGCAGGCCAGCCGCCTCCATCGGTTCGATCACGCGCTCCTGCAACAGCGTCATCGCCTCCTGGAGCGGCATGGTGCGGTTGGGCGACACCGACAGCGTGACCGTGCGTTCGCGTTCGATGCGCCGGATCTGTGTCGGGCCCGAAGTGACGATCACATCGGCGAGGGAATCGACCGAAACGATGCGTCCGTCGCGGGTCACCACCGGCAGCGCGCCGATGGATTGGGTTTCCTCGCGCAACTGGCGCGGGCCGGCCAGCGTCAGGTCGATGCGCTTGCCGTCGAAGTTGACCTCGGCGACGCGCAGGCCATCGTTGAAGGTATCGATCGACTGGCCGAGATCGCGCGCCGAGAGCCCGTTATCGGCAAGCCGCAACCGGTCGGGCAGCACGCGCACCTCGGGCGCACCGAAATCGAGGCCCGGCCGCGGCCGCGTGCGATGGCCCTCGCTGAAGGGCAGCACCTCCTGAATACGGTCGTAGGCCTCGCGCCCGACTTCGAACAGGATTTTCAGATCGCCGCCGGAAATGTCGAGGTTGATGTTGCGGCCGCCGCCGACCGAGCGTCCGAACAATGAAGGCTGGAACATGAAGGCCAGCGTCCCCGGTTCGGACCGCGGCGGGTTCTGCATCAGGGGGATGATCTCGGCGGCGCGGGTCTCGTCGGCCGAGGTGCCGCCAATAAAGGCGCGGCCCTGCAACGCAATGGTGAAAAAATGCTTGAGCGGCGGCACCCCCTCGATATCGGCGTTAGGATCGACGCCGGATACCAGCCAGTAGGGCTGGGTTTCGTCCTCGACCCGGCGCGTGATCGTCGCCGTGGTATCGAGATTGTATCCGGATGGCGGCTGAATGAATCCGAAGACGAAATTGCGGTTACCGGTCGGCAGGTAATCGAGCTTGGGCGCGGCCCAAAACGCGAAGACGACGGCGCTGGCGGTAATGACCGCGATCGCGGCCACCGCCCCACTTTTGCTGCGCACCATGGCGCGGGCGAACGCAATCCAGAACCAGGAAAAACCGCGCGCGAACTTATCGACGCCGGGCACCGGGAACATGGTGCCCGCGGTCTTGACCCTCGATCCCAGCAGGCCATTGGCGAGCGCCGGAACCAGCGTGATCGAGACCACCAGCGACAACAGCACGGCCACCGAAATCGCCACCGCGATGTCACGGAACAACTGCCCGGCTTCGAGCTCCATCACCAGGATCGGAATGAACACCATCACCGTGGTCAGCGCCGAAACCAGCACGGCGGGCCACACCTGCTGCGCCCCTTCGAAGGCGGCGCGCCTGCGCTCCATCCCCTCCTGGCGCAACCGGAAAATGTTTTCGAGCACGACAATGGCGGCATCGACCACCATGCCGACTGCAAACGCAATGCCGGCGAGACTGATGATGTTGAGAGAACGCCCTAACGCCGCCATGGCGACAAACGATCCCACCACCGAAACCGGAATCGCCAGCGCGATCACCAGTGTTGGCCGCCACGACCGCAAGAACAGCAGCAGGACGATGACCGCCAGCGCCCCGCCGATGACGATGTTCTGCATCACCAGGCCGATGGCGGATTCGATGTAGTCGGTCTCGTCGAAAATCTGCACGATCTCGAGGCCGACGTCGCGCAGCGGCCCCTCGGCCAGCCTGCGCACGGAATCCTGGATCGCCGCCATGGTGTCGATGACGTTCGAGCCCTGCTCGCGGGTGATGCTCATGGTCATCGACGGTTTGCCGAAGTTGCGGGAGACCACGTTGACCCGCTTGAACTGAACCGTCACGGTGGCGATGTCGCCAACCGAAACCCGGCTGACGGCGCCGTCGCGGTACTCGCTGCGCAAGATGATGGAGCGCACCTGTTCGGGCGAAGTGAAATCGCCCTCGGTGCGCACGACATAGCGGCGCTTGCCTTCGGATACGTCACCGCCCGTCATCGAGGTATTGGCCGCGCGCAGGCGGTTGACCACCTCGCCGACCGTCAGCGAATAACGCGCAAGCTGGGCCGGATCGATCTCGATCCGCATTTCGCGTTCGGTTCCGCCCCACACGTTGACGCCGGACACGCCTTCGACGCGCTCGATCTCCTCCTGCACCACTTCTTCCAGGAAGTCGCCGTAGGCGGTCAGGTCTTCGTCCGAGCCGTCGGTGCGCCGCAACGCAAACCAGGCAATGGAATTATCTTCGGTGCCCGAGGTCGAAAGTGTCGGTTTGTTGGCCTCCTCGGGATAGCTCGAAACGCGGTCGAGGCGGTTGGCGACCAGCAGTAACGCGCGGCTCATGTCCTGACCGACGCCGAATTCGAGCTGGATCGAGCCCTGATTGTTGTTGGCGGTCGCGGTCATGCGCTGCAAGCCCTCGAGGCCCTTGAGCACTTCCTCCTGGCGGTTGACGATTTCGCGCTCGACCTCGGCCGGCGCCGCGCCGGGCCAGTTGGTGGAGACGCGGATGACGGGCTGGCGCACATCGGGCGCCATCTGAATCGGGATCCGTTCGAGCGCAACCCATCCGAACAGAACGACCATCAAGACCGCCGACAGGACCGCGGTCGGGCGCTCGATGGCCATCCGGATCAGGTTCACGCTGGCGCCCTTGGTTCAAGGTTCAACCGGTCATGCCGGTCGTTGGCCGGCCGCCGCGTGGTGTCCCGGAACCGCATCAGTCGGTCCGGGCCGATCCCGCACGAGGCCCGCCGGCAGCGCCGAACCGGACTCTCTGGCCGGCTTCGAGCTGTTCGTTGCCGCGGACGACGACTTGATCGCCTTCGGCCACTCCACTGACGACCACGAACCGCTGGCCCGTCCCGGGGCCGAGCACCACCTCACGCGGCTGGACCGTGTTATTGACGACGACATAGACCGTGGGCCGCCCCTCGGGCCGCACCACCGCGTCCTTGTGGACCGTCAGAACCCTCCCGCCACCGCCGATCGGGACCGCGACGGTGACGCTCTGATTGAGGGCCGGCGCCTTGACCGTGGTGCCGAAATCAGGAACGAGACGCACCGGCCGCGTCCGGGTCAGCGGATTTTCCACCGGTACGATCGCACGCACCGCCGCCTTGTGGGTAGTGCCGTCGTCGAGGGTAATGGCGAGAACGGAGCCCGCCTCAAGACCCGCCAGCCGATTGGCCGGAACGTCGACCTCGATTTCGACGGCGGCGTCGTTGAGCAGAGTGACGACCGGCGAGGCGCTGGTGACCCAGGCGCCGACTTCGATATAGCGCTGGGTGACGACCCCGGAATAGGGCGCGCGGATGTCGGCGTCGCGCCGGTCGATGTTGGCCCGGTTGAGCTGTTCGGTCGCCTGCGCCAGCTGCGCCTGACGGTCGGCCAGCACGCCGCGGCGCACGGCGATTTCCTGCACCATGTCGTCATAGCGTTTCTGCGAAAAGGCGACGCCTGCGCGCAGGTTTTCGAGGCGGTCCATTTCCTGTTCGGATTTCTCGAGTTCGGCGGCGGCGATCTCGACCATCGCCTGGCGCTGATCGACCACGGCGAGTTGTCGGTCACTCTCGGATTGCAGGCGGTCATGCGAGATCACAACCATAATGTCGCCTCGGGATACCCTGTCGCCGACTTCGACCCGGACTTCTGCAACCGGCCCCGACACCCGCGACGCGACCGGGCCGCTTTGCAGCGCGACCAGCCGCCCGATGACCGGCACCGTCTGGCTCAACCCCTCGGCGCGGACGACATCGACCTCGACCGCCGTGCCCTCGCTTCCGCCGCCGAAGAATTTGGCAAGTTCCGCACCATCGATGCCGCCGGAACCGTTTTCGTCAATGCGGTCGAAATTGGCCGCTAGCGGGCCGCCGGCTTCGTCGCGGTCGATGACACCGTTGCCGTTGGTATCGAAGCCGCGGGCGCGCTCGGGCAAGGCCCTGGGATCTTCCGCCGACGCATCGGGGGTCGCCGCCTGTGCCGTCCCGGCGCCACTCCGTTCCGGCGCGCCGCGCCCGCCGCCGCCGCGAAAGCGCGCGAACAGGGCGGTGCTTTCTTCGCCGTCGATCACGCCGTCCCGGTTGAGGTCGGCGTCGTCGAAATTGTCGGCAAGCGGTCCTTGCGCCTCGTCGCGTTCGATCACGCCGTTGCCGTTGGCGTCGAGAGCACGGATTTGTTCCGGCAGGTCCGTTTGCGCGAACGCCGGCGCGACCAGCGCACCTGCCACCAACCCACCCGCTACCAGCGCGCCAGCGACCAATGCGGCCGGCACCAAAGCGCGCCACACCAAAGCACGCCCCACCAAAGCGCGCCAATGCGCCGCCGCGCCGGGCCCTTGCCCCCACTCAACCGTTCGAGCGTTCATGCTGCCAATGAACTCCTGTCGCCGCGCCGGGGCTGCGGCTCGCTTCGAATTAGAGCACCCCGGCACGACCGGCGCGAATCTTACACAGGACCGACGGATTGGAACGAAATTTTCGCAGGGCCCGCGAGGGCCCGGCGAGGTCAGCCAAGAGCAGTACTGCTCCCCATCGCTCGGTAGGCGGACACGCCGCGAGTCCGGCACTGTCACGTTGTCACAATGGCGTGAAGCGCCGGCACGCGCGGCGCCGCGGCCGTTCATGCAACCGCAACAGGTCGAACTGGCTTTCTCGCTACTCGGGCGCGGCCATCTGACCGGGCCCGCCGACCACCACCGTCAGAGTGACACTTCCCGCCTTTTCGAACCGCAGGGTCAGAGGAAACGGCTGATTTCCCTTCAAAGGCCCGGCCAGCTTCATGAGCATGATGTGCAGGCCACCTGGCGCCAACATTATCGATTCACCGGGTTCGAGAGCGAAATCGTCGACGGGAAGCATCTTCATCACGCCTCCTTCGCTAACCGTCTCATGAACATGGGCTTTGACCGCAACCGGTGTTTCGATTGCCACGAGACGATCGGCTTCCGCGCCGGCGTTTTTTCGATTCATGTAGACCGCGCCGGTTCGCGCCGATCCGATCGTCGCTCGGGCCCAGGGCGATTCGATACGTAACCCGCCCGCACCGAAAACCTCACCGCCCCGGACGGTCCCGAAGCTGACAAGCAATCCAACCGCCGCAAGCGATGCAAATGAAATAATTGCGTATCGCACGAATTCTTTCTTCCAAGTCATAGGTATTCACGGATCTTTCCAACGATCTTCTCAACCGAATTCTGGTCCGAGAAGACCGCTTCGAATTTCCCTTGCGGGTTCATCAAGTAGACGAACGCCGAATGATCCATGAGGTAGTCACCCGGAAATTCGTCCTGACCGGCTTTGGCGAAATAGACACGGTAACCTTTCGCGGCGGACCGAACCTGTTCGACGGACCCTGTGAGCCCCACCATCTTCGGGTGGAACGCGGACGCATAATCGGCCATCACCTCGGGCGTATCCCGCTCCGGATCAACGGTGATGAAGAGAGGCCGTACGTTGGCCGCTTGTTCCCCCAGTTCGTCCATGACTGCGGCAATGGTGCCGAGAGTCGTCGGACAAACGTCGGGACAGTGGGTGTAGCCGAAGAAAACGAGCAGCCATTCGCCGCGGAAATCCGCGTCGCTGACGGACTTGCCCGTGTGGTCGACCAGAGAGAAACGTCCGGATATGGCGGCCCTGGCTACATCCTGTGCATTGTGGGGCATGACGTTGTCCGTGTTGCGCCATATTGCAACGCCACCGCCGGCAATAACCGCGATTGACACGAGCACCCACAGCGAAATTCTTACGTTGCGTAGAGACATCGCTTTCAACCTTGTCCCAATATTCCGGCTGGCGGCAAGCGACTTCCAACCCGGCGATCCCCGATCCGGCACGCGCGCCGCCCCCCAGAAGACGGCGAGAGGGATCATGACCCCCCGCGCGAGCGGCGCGAAGCCCAAGCCGACGGGCGGAGCGGTGGGCATCGGTATCGTGCGTGTGGTCTTGGGTCCCTCCCGGACTCTTTTTTCGTATTGTCGTGCGGAATCGCGGCGCCCGTTCCCATCGAGGTTGCGCATGATAGCGGCCGCGGCCCGGACGCCTCCGCCCTGTCGTTCAGCCTATTCATTATCGGGTGACCACGGAAACCGGGTTGTGGGCCCGCACCTCGAACGGCCGGGCCGGGCCGGCGCGGGCCGGAATCGACGGAAAACAGTGAAAACTCAAGGAATTCTCAAGAGAAAATCAGGGTTCCCTTCAAGCGCGCGCGAGAGCCGCGCCCTAGGCTCGGGCCAACATCTGAGGAGGCCACCATGACCCGCAACCGCAAAATCCTTTCCACCGAGGCCCGCGCCCACGGTTCCACCCCGACCCCCATCCGCCGCCGCGACGATGGCTCGATCGACCTTGCGCACCATATCGAACGGGGCCGGGACTTGCGCAGCCGCGACGCCCACGCCTGGCTCGCCCGCTTGCG
>CAZTAK010000005.1:0-4464 GCA_964611585.1 uncultured Alphaproteobacteria bacterium | reverse complement strand
TGCGAGACCGGCGCCTCGCCAATTCGCAATCCGGTAACCGGCGATCCGCATCGGATCCGCGTCGATATTCCGGACGGGTTCGAATACGAAGTGACCGAGATCGCCAGCGCCAATACCGCCGGAACCGGCGACATCAAGTTCGACATCACCGACCGTCACAGTTCGTTGGCCCATGTGACGTTCACCGAGTCCGGCATCGTCGCGTGAGCGTGCAACTCTGACATTTCGATTGCTCACCATTCGACTTCGGAATGTCAGGGCGCACCGCTCGATTGCCTTTTTGACGGCGTTCAATTCCTTTCGGCGTTCGGTCCCCGTTGCAACGGGCCCGAACGTCGGGATTGAACTTCGAGGCCCCTATTGAGCCCGCGCCGATAGGAGCGCCGGTGTCAAGGGAAAGACCTGTGGTGACGAGAGACTCGATTCTGGTGACAGTCCTGAAACGCGACCGGCTGGTGGTCGCCGCCAGCCTCGCCGCGAAAACGGCGCTCGCCTGGGTTTACCTCGTCCGACTCGAACTCGGCATGGGCACGGGCGGCATCGGCGAGGCGGCCAGCGGTCTGCTTTCCGGCTTGCTGCCGTGGACGGCGGCGGACTTCGCCCTCATGGCCCTCATGTGGTCGGTGATGATGACGGGGATGATGATCCCGGCCGCGGCACCGATGATTCTTCTGTTCGCCACCATCAGCCGCAACAAGCACGAGCAGCAGCGCGCCTACGCGCCGACGGCGGTATTCGTGCTGGGATACGTGCTGGTGTGGTCGGCGTTCGCGGTGGCGGCGACGGTCCTTCAGGGGTTGTTGCAATAGCTGGCGCTGATGTCGCCGATGATGGTGAGCACGAGCCCGGTGCTGGGCGGCGTCCTGTTCATTGCCGCCGGTCTCTATCAATGGACGCTGCTAAAACGGGCCTGCCTTCGCAACTGCCGCTCGCCACTCGAATTCGTCACCGGGCGCTGGCGCGAAGGGGCGCGCGGGGCGCTCAGGATGGAGGCCAAGCACGGCCTCTATTGCCTCGGCTGCTGCTGGGTTCTGATGGGCCTTCTGGTCGCGGTCGGGGAAATGAACCTGGTGTGGATCGCGGCGCTCGCGGCCTTGGTCGCAGTCGAAAAAATAGCTCCGGGCGGCGAGTGGCTGGCGCGGGCAAGCGGCGCCGCCGCGGCCGCCACCGGTGTCGCGCTGTTGTTTATGGCCTGAACGAAACGCGGGTGCCGGCACTTTGTGTCCGCCGCCGGTCGCCAAGCGCCCCGTTCCGGCCGATAATGGGTCCTGCGCCCGGCCCGCGCTGGGCGCATCCCGTCCGCGCACCAGCCGGAGGCCGCGCCCGTGTCCGATCCCTATGCGTCCATTGCCGAGGCCGACCCGGAGGTCGTGGCGGCTATCGTCGAACGTCTTGAGTTGCGCGCCGCCGATCCGCAACAGAAGACGATGCGGGAGACCTACTTCGCCCGTCTGGATTTTGGAGAATCAGCGCACGTGCTGGAGGCCGGGTGCGGCACCGGCGCGGTCTCGCGCGATCTTGCCGCGTACCCGGGTGTGGGCACGGTGGTGGGCCTCGACCCCTCGCCGGTGTTGATCGAGTCAGCGCGCGAACGCGCAAGCGAAATCGGCAACCTTTCGTTCGAAGTGGGCGACGCCCGCGCCATGCCCTTCGATGACGCGGCGTTCGATACGGTGATCTTTCATACCGCGCTGTGCCACATCTCCGAACCCGAACGTGCGCTGGACGAAGCCGTCCGCGTGCTGCGCCCGGGCGGGCGCGTGTGCGCGTTCGACGGCGATTATTCGACCGCGACCGTCGCCCTGCACGAATTCGATCCGTTGCAAATGTGTTCGCGCGCCGTCACGCGCCAGAACGTCATGGACCGCTGGCTGGTGCGAAGGCTACCGGGAATGCTGCGCGCGGCCGGATTCGCGGATGTCGATTCCCAAAGCCACGGCTATTTCGACAACGACGACCCCGCCTACATGCTGGGGCACGCGAGCCGCGGCGCCGAGGTTCTTTGTGAAGAGGGCGTGATCGGGACGGACCTGGCGCAAGCGCTCAAGGCCGAGGCTCGCCGCCGGGCGGCCACGGGAACCTTCTTCGGACACATCGCCTACGCGAGCTTTATCGCAGTGAAACCGGCGGGGTGAGACCGGAGGCGGTATGAACCCGGGAGCGATGTGAAACCGGCGGACGCCCACGCCGCCCCGTCAGCCTGTCCGCAACCGCTTCGTTCTAGCATATTGACGATTGTATATTACTTATCGATATACTATCTATAGGAGATATTTGATTGCCGGATTCTAGCTAGGAATCGACGTATCGATTCGGCGGCGGGCTTTCCGAGTGGACAAGAAAACCTGACGCAAACACTCACGATTTTTCGATGAGGAGGCTACATGCCGACGTTCGAAGCTAGTGTGCAGTACAACGACTGGATAGGCACAGCAGCCGCCGATGACGCTGACAGAAACGACGTTCGGAAACTATTGAGTGATCTCGGAGTACTCGCTGATGATGAGTTCCTGCTGGGAATCGAGATGTGGCTCGGTGAGATGCATGGGGACGAAGTCCCGCGACCTTATCTGCACGCCTTCATCATAGACGCCGGCAACGGCGAGATCGCCGAACACCAGGTTCGCGTCGCACGGGGCCCTCTCCCCGTCAAGCAGATAGACTTTGAACTTTCAATGGAAGAGTTCTTCCTACTCTTCAAGCGCTTTGCTATTCATCTTTCGTCGAGGAATCTCAATCCTTCCGGCCGCAATTATGATGCCGTGCAGAGATTTGAATTCCCACCCGTTTAGTCAGGCGGAGGTCCGCCGGCCGCTACCTGCGGCCTGCTCTTGCGACACACCAACCGCGCATGCCACTGATTCCAATTGGCCCGGCAATGCGGGACGGGTTGGTGCCGCCGGAGAGACTCGCACTCCCACGCCGCGGCACAACAAATTATGAGTCTCTCGCGTCTGCCGGTTTCGCCACGGGGCCTGTGGCCCCCCACCGCTGTACGTACCGGCGGACACGGCCAGCGCTTTCTTGACAGCAGCGTCATGTCGAACGCGCCGTGGCGCGCCGAGAGGGCGTGCCGCGCTACATCCGTTCGAGCATGGTCCCGGTGACGATGACATCGGTCAGATCGACGCCGCGCCATCGCGTCCCATCGAGATTGGCGCCGCTCAGGTTGGTTTGCTTTTGCGACCCGGTGTCGGCCCCTTCCTTGCCGCGAATCGTCGCCGGCGCGAGGTTGGCGTAATCGAGCTCGGCCAAAGACAGGTCGGCCTCGCACAGCACCGCGCCGTAGAGATCGGCATGGCGCAGGTTGGCTTGTGCCAGCCGGGCGCCGGTCAGGTCCGCCAGCACCAGGGTCGAATCGGCGAGGTTCGCGGCCGACAGATCGCAGCGTTGCAGGCTGGCGCCGCTGAGATAGGCGCCGCCAAGGTCGATGCCCTTGAGATCGGCGCCGTCGAGCACGGCGCGCGCGCCGAATACGCCGCCCGAGTCGCTCCACAGCGCATGGTCGCGCAGCGTCCGTTGCAGGTCGATCGGCAGAGCCGCCGTACCGAGGCTCACCTTGGCCTCGAACAGATCGGCGTTGGCGAGGATCGCGCCGCTGAGATTGGCGCCCTGGAAACTCACCTGGCTGAGATCGGCGCCTTCGAGATTGGCCCCGGTCAGGTTGGCATGGCGCAGCTTGGCCTGGTGCAGATCCGCCCCGGTAAGGTCGGCGCCGGTCAGATCGACGTTGGGCGCCGAGACCGCCCGCACGAGCGACGCACGGCGCAGGTTCGCCTCCGACATTTGTGAATCCTCCATATCGGAGTCGTCAAGATTCGCCCCTTCCAGATTGACCGCATGCTTCTTCGCGCTTCCCGGCGCCAGGACCAGAGACCCGGGCCGCAGGTCCGCGTCGCGGAGATTCGCCCCCTTCAGCACCGCCCCGCGAAAACTGACGCCGCGCACATCGGCACGCTCGAATTTGGCGTCGGTGAGATCGGCAGCCTCGAGCCGGGCCCCGAATAGATCCGCGCCGGCGAAATTTGCACCGTTCAACCGGCACCTGTCGAAAATGGCACCGGCAAGCTGGGCCTCGGAAAGCTCGATACCGGGATGGTCGAGGCCGGTCAGGTCGGCATGTTCGAGGTTTGCCCGTTCGCCGCCGGTCTCGCGACCGACGAAGTGGGCGTGGCGGTGGAGCAGGTCGGTTAGTTCCTGGGGGGTCATTGGAATCGCGCAATTTCCGGGCATTCGTCAACTATCGAGGCCCCAAGACTCGCGACTGACCCTAGCGCATGACCTGGAGCTTGTGTAGGTGCGATCACCCTTGCGGAACGGCGCGGGCGGCAGGCCGGACCCGCACCCGCCGCAGCGCGGCTCCGCCCCTTTCGCGGGCGGCACGGAGAGCGTTGGTGCCCCCAGGGAGGCTCGAACTCCCACGTTCTTGCGAACAACAGATTTTGAGTCTGCCGCGTCTACCAG
>CAZTAK010000004.1:32537-72208 GCA_964611585.1 uncultured Alphaproteobacteria bacterium | reverse complement strand
CGGGTTTTTTCAGCTTGTCGTACTGGGCCAACCGTTACCAATTCTCGGCCAACTGGTGGCCGGGCTGGTCTTGGTCATGCTGGGGCTGACGCTTTTCGTGCATGGCCTCGAGATGGGGTTGTTTCCGATCGGCGAGCGCATGGCGCACGGGCTCGCACGGCGCGGCAGCGGCCTTTGGGTGCTGGCGTTTGCCTTTTGCCTCGGTTTCGGCACCACGGTCGCCGAGCCCGCCCTCATCGCGGTCGCCCTGGAAGCGGCGCGCGCCGCGGCGGAAAGCGGCGTCGTGGCGCCGGAGAATTCCGGTATCGAGCGTTACGCGGCGGCGCTGCGCTATACCGTGGCCGCGGCGGTCGGCACATCGCTGGTGCTGGGGGTGTGGCGGATCATCAAGGGCTGGCCGATCCATTATTTGATTATCTCCGGCTATGGCATCGTTGTGGCCCTCACCCTTGTGGCGCCGGACGAGATCGTCGGAATTGCCTATGACGCGGGCGGCGTCAGCACGTCGACCATCACGGTTCCTCTGGTGACCGCCCTCGGCGTCGGCTTGGCCTCGATGATCAAGGGCCGCAACCCGATGATCGACGGATTTGGCTTGATCGCGTTTGCGAGCCTGCTGCCCATAATCTTCATCATGGCGTTCGGCATCATTTGGAATGCCGTGTTGGGACCATGACCGCGCTGGTGTTACAGATTCTTGCTACCCTGCGGGCGACGCTGATCGACGTCGCGCCGATCGCGCTGGTATTGCTCTTTTTTCAGGTCGTGGTGATCCGGAAAACGATCCCCGATTTGCGCCGCACCCTGATCGGATTTTGCTACGTTATTGTAGGCCTGACGCTATTTCTCGTTGGCCTGAACGAGGCGCTATTTCCCATCGGCAAGATTATGGCGCAGCAGTTGACGGCCGCACCCGCGCTCGCGGGATCGATTGCTCTCGCGGATTTCGCCTGGGTGTACGTGTTTGCAGGCGCCATCGGATTTGCCACGACCATTGCCGAACCGTCGCTGATCGCGGTGGCCATGAAGGCGCGGCAGGTATCGGGCGGTGCCGTCAGCGTCTGGGGTCTTCGGATCGCGGTCGCCATTGGCGTCGGCATCGGCGTTTCGTTGGGCGCCTTTCGAATCGTGTCGGGGACGCCCCTGTTGTTCTACATCGTTGGCGCGTACGCCATCGTCATCCTCCAAACCACACGCGCCAGCCGGACCATTATTCCGCTGGCCTACGATTCAGGCGGCGTCACGACGTCTACGGTTACCGTGCCCCTGGTCGCGGCGCTGGGACTCGGGCTCGCCGAATCGATTCCGGGACGCAGCCCCTTAATCGACGGGTTCGGCCTTATTGCTTTCGCGAGCGTCTTCCCCATCATCGCCGTCCTTGGATATGCCCAGATCGGTAGCTGGGCCGCCCGGCGGCGCACAAGAAAGGAGAAATGAGGAATGAAATTCAAACTCATTATTGCCCTGGTTGACGAGCAGGACACCGAGGCCATCTTAAAGGCGGCCCGAGACGCCGGTTGCACCGGGGCGACCGTTGTAACCAGCGCCCGTGGTGAGGGTTTGCAACGGGAAAAGACGTTCTTTGGTCTCGACCTTTCGGGTCAGCGAGATCAATTGATGTTCCTGGTTGCCGAACAACTGAGCCGCGACATTCTCGAAACGATTGCAAAGGCCGGTAATTTCGATAAACGTTCCGGGGCCGGAATTGCCTTTCAGATCGCGATTGAAGATGCGGTCGGTCTGACCTCACAACTCTCGACCATCGAGCAAGAAATCGAAGAACAGATATGACAAGCGAATCCTACATCAAGGTCAGTGCAGTAATGGCCCGCACGGTCCGGATCATCGACCCGCTGGCGACCATCCGCGAGGCGCTCCGGGAAATGAGCGAATTCCGGATTAGCTCCCTGGTGATAGAGCGGCGCGACCCCGCCGACGAACTGGGCATCATCATGATTGGCGATATTGCCGCGCACGTGATCGCAAGCAATCTGTCGCCCGACCGGGTCAACGTCTATGAGGTGATGAGCAAGCCGGTCATTACCCTCGATCAGGACATGCATATCAAGTACGCGATCAGGCTCCTGCACCGTTTTTCTCTGTCACGCGGTCTAGTGACCGATCACGAGCGGCAATTGGTCGGACTCGCGACTCTGCGCGACATGGTTCTGCGCTACGCCCAGGAAGACGCGGGGCCCAAGTGATAGAAGTGCCCGTGCCCACCGCCTGCGTGTCCGTCGGCCACTGCGAGCCTCTGGATTTGAACCCGCCGTGGTAAGCGGAATCTTCGTCGCTGGCGGGCTCGCCCTGTTGTTTCTTGGCGGCGACTTTTTGGTGCGCGGCGCCGTTTCTCTGGCGCAGCGGCTCGAGATTCCGACACTTGTGATCGGCGTCACGGTGATCGCGTTCGGCACCTCGTTGCCCGAACTCATGGTCAGCGTTGAAGCGGCTCTCGATGGGGTTCCGGAAATTGCGATCGGCAACGTTGTCGGCAGCAACATTGCCAATATTCTTCTGATCTTGGGGCTGCCTGCCATCATCGCCCCGTTGCACAGCGACTCCGGACCCATCCTTCGCAATACGGCGATCATGATATTCGCCAGTTTGCTCATGCTGCTGTGGGCCTGGAACGGGGTCATCGAATTCCACGAGGGCCTGATCTCGTTGGCGTTGCTTCTGGCTTTCTTGTGGACCTCGTACCGGATGTCGCACCGCGACGCCATGTTAGCGGCCGATTACGCCGAGGAACTGACCCAGTTTGCCGCCCCCTCGCATTCACCCTTGTTACTGACCGGATTCATCGTCGGCGGCCTTGCCGCCCTGTTCATCGGTTCGGAAATGCTTATCAGCGGAGCCGTGGAGATCGCCACGGTATTGGGCGTTTCGGATGCCGTGATCGGCCTCACCCTCGTCGCCTTCGGCACCTCGCTACCGGAACTGGTGACTTCGCTGGTTGCGGTTGCGCGCAAACACGGCGACGTCGCCATCGGCAATATTCTCGGCAGCAACCTGTTCAATATCCTGGGCGTCATGGGTATCACCGCGATGCTGGTGCCGGTGCCGGTGTCCGATCGGCTGCTGGCGGTCGATTTCCCGGTCATGATTGTTGTCGCCCTCGCCATTCTGCCGTTTGTCGTGCGCTGGATCGATATGAGCCGGATCGCCGGCATCGTTTTTCTTGGCGCCTACATCGTCTACATCTGGTTTCAGTTTTCCGGTTATTCGGGGCTGGGAGCGACACCATGACAGGAGAATCCGGGACTGCATCTCCGGGAACGGCGCTGGTGACCGGTGCTGCCCACAGGATTGGCCGGGCGATTGCGCTCGACCTCGCACGCGCGGGCTGGCGCGTAGCCGTGCACTACCTTCGGTCCACCGGCGCCGCCGCCGAGGTTGTAGGCACGATACAAGCGGCCGGCGGTGAGGCGGCAGCCATCGCCGCGGACCTTGCCGACGCTAGCGAGTCCGGCGCGCTCGTCGGCCACGCCGCCGAGGCCCTTGGGCCCGTAAACTGTCTGATCAACAGCGCCTCTGTGTTCGAGGACGACACCATCGATTCGGTAACGCCGGAAACCTGGTCGGCTCACCTCGATGTCAACCTGCGCGCGCCGATGATGCTGACCCAGGCCCTGGCAGCGGCGCTACCGGCGGAGGCCCCGGGACACATCATCAATCTGATCGACCAACGAGTCTGGAACCTGACGCCGCACTTTCATTCGTACACCATCAGCAAAGCGGGGCTGTGGGCGCTCACTCAGACCGCCGCCCTGGCCCTGGCTCCGCGTGTCCGTGTCAACGGCATCGGCCCAGGACCGACGCTCCCCAGCCGCCGCCAGTCGCGCCGCGACTTCTCAGCCCAGGTTGCGGCGACTCCGCTCCGGTACCAGCCCGGGCTCGACGAGATTTGCGCCACCGTCCGATTCATCATGGCAACGCCGTCGATGACGGGTCAGATGATCGCGCTCGACAGCGGCCAGCACCTCGCCTGGCGTGCCGTTGCGGACGGTCCGGTTCCAGAGTAGAACGCCGAACCCATGCCCCAACGCTCATGATCGATTCCAGCACCGTTCATCCCCTTCGCCTCGCCGATGCCGGGCGCGCCGTCTATCACGTGTTTGTCCGCGACCTGGAGCTCGAGGCGCTGATCGGCGTCCACCGCCACGAGCGAAAGCGCCGCCAGCCGGTCCGAATCAATATCGACCTTGCCGTCCGCGAGAACGTCGGCGCACTCCAAGACCGCCTGTCTCAGGTGCTGGACTACGAAGTCCTGGTCGATGAAATCAAGAGCTTGGTCGCGGCCGGGCACATCAATCTGGTCGAGACTCTGGCCGAGCAGGTCGCTGTAAAATGCCTTGCGGACGACCGCGTCGAGTCGGTCCGGGTCCGGATCGAAAAGCTCGCGGTGCTGCCCGAGGCGGCAAGCGCCGGAGTCGAGATCGAACGCCGAAAGGCCCGACCGGATTGGTTGAAAGGTTAAATTATTGTGAATTTGGAACGGGTTACCGCAATGCGGTCGCGTTCGAGCGCGCCCAACGCAACTTGTGCACAGGAGCGCAATTGACGGCTCGAATCACCCGAATCGGCCTTGCTCTAGCCTCTGCTGCCCAACGGAGAATCATCTTAACTTTGATTAAATGTTAATTCTCAAATACTTACCACAATTGCCTACTTTTTGTGCAATCACGGCAAAATCCCTGATTGCTTGGCGCAAAGGTTCCTGCCGCTTTACTTGCCCACAAACTTATCCCCACGAATGGTGGAAATCGTCGCATGTTTGTCATGGCAGGGGCGGTTCTGGCTAAATCTACCCGTGAGTGTAGCGGCGAGACGTTGACCCCCTCCGCCGGCAACGCAATATAGCCGCCATGGCACCGAACGACGCGACCGCCCCGACGCCCGATTCGCACGATGAATCGGCACCGCCCAAACCCCGGCGTGGCGTCGATGTGATCCGCGAAACGGTGCGCACGCTTCCAGGAAGCCCCGGCGTCTATCGCATGATCGACGCCAAGGGAAACGTCCTCTACGTCGGCAAAGCCAAGAACCTGCGCAAACGTGTCACCAGCTATACCCGCCGCCAGGGCCAGCCCACGCGGACCCTGCGCATGATCGCCGCCACCGCGTCACTCGAAATCGTCACCACGCACACTGAAGTCGAAGCGTTGCTGCTTGAATCGAACCTGATCAAGAAACTCAAGCCCCGCTACAACGTGCTGCTGCGGGATGACAAGTCCTTTCCCTACATCGTGATTCGGCGCGACCACGCCTGGGCACAAATCGGCAAGTACCGCGGCCCGCGCACGCGTAATGCCGAGTTCTTCGGCCCATTTGCGACCGCCGGCGCCGTCAACCGCACCCTGTCGGCGCTGCAAAGGGTGTTTCCACTACGCTCGTGCCCGGACTCGATTTTCGAGAGCCGCACTCGGCCCTGTCTCCAGTACCAGATCAAACGCTGCACCGCGCCCTGCGTCGGGCGCATCAAGCCGGACGATTACGCCAAGATCGTTGACGACGCCCGCGGTTTTCTCAAAGGCCACAGTCAGCGTATCCAGAGCCGGATGTCGGAGGCCATGACACGGGCCGCGGAAGCGCTCGACTACGAAATGGCCACCGTCTACCGGGACCGAATACGCGCCTTCACCCTTATTCAGGCGCGCCAGGACATCAACGTGGCCAGCGTGCCCGAAGCCGACGTGATCGCCCTTCACCGCGAGGCAGGCCAAGTCTGCATCCAGATCTTCTTCTTCCGGGCCGGACAGAACTACGGCAATCGGGCCTACTTCCCTGCGCACACGAGGGACATCGAGCCGGGCGAGGTCTTGTCGGCGTTTCTCGGCCAGTTCTATGCCCGCAGGCCGCCGCCGCGGCTGTTGCTGGTCAGTCATGACATCGAACATCGCGACCTCGCCGAGGCGGCGCTCGAAAGCCGCATCGGCCATCGCGTGCGCATCGCCCGCCCCCAGCGTGGCGCCAAGGCCGATCTGGTTGCCCACGCCGCCAAGAACGCGCGCGATGCGCTTTACCGGCGCCTGGCGGAAAGCGCCTCGCAGCGGAAGTTGCTCGACGGGCTTACCGATACCTTCGATCTCGATTCCGTGCCGGCGCGGATCGAGGTCTACGACAACAGCCACATTTCGGGCAGCCATCCGGTCGGCGCCATGATTGTCGCCGGGCCCGAGGGCCTCAACCGCAACGCCTATCGAAAGTTCAATATCAAAAGCGAGGACTTGTCACCGGGCGACGACTACGGAATGACGCGCGAGGTGCTGACGCGGCGGTTCTCGCGGCTCCTGCGCGAGGACGAGGACCGCGAGTCGGATGCGTGGCCCGATCTCGTGCTGATCGACGGCGGACCGGGCCAGTTGAGTACGGCAGCCGGCGTCTTCGCCGACCTCGGCGTCACCGGCGTCGCACTGGCGGCGATGGCCAAGGGCCCGGACCGGAACGCAGGCCGCGAACGCATCTATCTTGCAGACGGGCTCCAGCTCACCCTCGACGCCAACGACGCCGTTCTCTATTTCCTGCAAAGGCTCCGCGACGAGGCCCATCGATTCGCCATTGGATCGCACCGCAACCGGCGCAGCCGCGCCATCGACCGGTCCCCGCTGGACGGGATTGTGGGGGTCGGCGCCAAGCGCAAGCGCGCACTGCTGCATCATTTCGGGTCAGCAGCCGCCGTGGCTCAAGCAGGGCTTGCCGATCTCGGCCGCGTCGACGGGATCAGCACTACGGTTGCGCAGATCATTTATGATCATTTTCGCGGCGAAGGATGAGGTGACCGCCTGTGGTAGGATCGCCTTCCCGCACCGCGCACCGACACGCATGACCAACCTTCCGAACCTTTTGACGCTCTCGCGAATCGCCGTTCTGCCGCTACTCGTGGCGGCCTTTTATCTTCCCGGTGACGCTTCCAGCTGGGCGACGCTGGCGATCTTTGGCGCCGCCGGTATTACCGATTACCTCGACGGCCGGATTGCGCGGGCCCGAAACCTTCAATCGGCTCTGGGACGATTCCTCGATCCGCTTGCCGATAAAATGCTGGTGGTGACGACGATCTTGATGCTGGTCGCGGTCGGAATCATACACGGCCCGCTGGTCATCGCCGGGCTGATTATTCTTTTGCGCGAGTTCCTTATTTCCGGCCTGCGCGAATTTCTCGGCCAGGTGCAGGTCAGTGTGCCTGTTTCCCACCTCGCCAAGTGGAAGACCACGATCCAAATCATCGCGATTGCCCTGCTGCTGGTCGATGACGCCGCCGATTCGATTCTACCGGCGGGCGACATCGGCGCCGTCGCCCTGTGGGTCGCGGCCGCATTGACGCTGTACACAGGACTCGACTATTTGCGCGCCGGCAGACGGCATCTGAGTCCCTCGGCGGAACCGCCACCCGCAAGTCCCGGCGGCGGCAGCGGCGCCGCGCACCCCGGGCCGTCGTCATGAACGTTTTCGGACTCGCCGGACACAGCGGTAGCGGCAAGACGACTCTGATGGTGCGCCTGCTGCCGGAGCTGGTGCGGCGCGGGCTCAAGGTGTCGACGGTCAAGCACGCCCACCACAACTTTGACGTTGATTTGCCCGGCAAGGATTCTTACGAACACCGGGCCGCGGGCGCTTTCGAGGTAATGGTGTCATCCAAGAACCGCTGGGTGCTAATGCACGAAAACCGGGGCGACGCGGAATCCGGTCTGGCGAGCCTGCTGGCGCGCATGTCGGCAGTGGATCTCGTCCTGGTCGAGGGATTCAAGCGCGAGGGCCATGACAAGATCGAAGTTGTGCGCGGACCCAGCACGCAGCCGCTGTTGTACAAGGAAGACCCGCGAATTGTCGCGTTCGCCTGCGATCGGTCCTTGGCCGGAATGACGTTGCCGGTTCTCGATCTCGATGATGCCGTCGCGATTTCGGATTTCATCGTTGCCCACTGCGGTCTGGCGGCGCCTTCTCGTGCCGCCGATGGGGGATCGTGACATGACGGCGGCGGTCAATGACTGCTTTGCCGCGGATCACGACTATCTCTCGACCGCAGAGGCGCTGCGGCTGATTGAACAGCGGGTGAGCCCGGTCGCCGAAACCGAGCGCGTCACCCTGCGCGCGGCCCGGGGGCGCGTCTTGGGCGAAGACATTGTCGCACCCAGGGATGTGCCGGCCTTCGACAACGCGGCGGTCGACGGCTATGCGTTTTCTGCCAACGGCCGCCCTGACACCGGCGGCGGCGCCCTCCTGATCGCGGGCACCGCGGCGGCCGGACACCCCTTTGCTGGCGAAGCCGCGGACGGAACCGCCATTCGCATCTTTACCGGCGCCCCAATGCCCCGGGGCACAGACACCGTTGCTATGCAGGAAGACTGCACCATCGAACGAGGCCGCGTGACACTGCCCGCTGGCCTTGGCCACGGCGACAACCGCCGCCGGGCAGGTGAGGACATACGGCGTGGCGCAACGGTTCTGACCCGGGGTCAGCGCTTGCGACCGCAAGATGTCGGCGTCATCGCCTCGACCGGCGCCGCCAGCGTGACGGTGTATCGGCCGATTCGCGTCGCAGTCTTTTCAACCGGGGACGAAGTGATCGATCCCGGCAGCGACTTGCCCCCCGGTGCCCTGTACGATTCCAACCGCTATATGCTGGCCGCTCTGACCGAGTCCCTGGCGGCGACGGTAAGCGACCTCGGCATCCTCGCGGACCGGCTTGAAGCGGTGCGCGCTGCCCTCAAGGATGCCGCCCCTGACCACGATCTGATTCTTACTTCGGGCGGAGTTTCGGTCGGGGGCGAAGATCATGTCCGCGCCGCCGTCGAAGACCTGGGTCGTCTTCATTTCTGGCGGCTCGCCATCAAGCCGGGCCGGCCACTCGCGATGGGACAGATCGGTGCAATCCCCTTCGTCGGAATTCCCGGCAACCCGGTCGCCGCCATGGTTACGTTCTTGCGCTTCGTTCGGCCCCTGGTTCTGCGCCTCGGCGGCGCCACTACGATCGCGCCGCACCTGTTTCGCGTGCGCGCCGATTTCGAATACCGAAAAAAATTGAATCGCCGCGAGTGGCTGCGGGCGCGGTTGACGCGCGACCCCGACGGCACCCTGAGCGCCGTCAAGTTTGCCCACGACGGTTCAGGCATTCTGACCTCGATGGTCGAAGCCGACGGCCTGATCGAACTCCCCGAGGACCTGGCTCAAGTCGAAAGGGGTGACAGCATCGACTTCCTTCCGTTCAGCGAGGTACTCCGTTGAAGATTTTGTACTTTGCGTGGTTGCGCTCGAAGGTCGGGACAGCGGAGGAAAACCTCGACCCGCCCGCCGATGTCGCCACGGTGGGCGCACTGCTTGACTGGCTAAAGGATCGGAGCCCCCGCCATGCCGAGGCCCTGGCCGATCTCAGCGTCGTCCGGGTTGCGGTCAACCAGGATTACGCGCGCGCCAATGACCCGGTTTCGAGCGACGACGAAGTCGCCCTATTTCCCCCGGTCACGGGTGGCTGAGCCGTCATGATCCGTGTACAGAAAGAGGGCTTCGACCCGGGCCGGGAAATCGCTGCACTGACTGAAGGCCGCACCGATGTCGGCGGCGTCGCCAGCTTCGTCGGCGTGGTGCGCGCCGGGCAAGCGGGCGCCGCCCTATCGTCGATGACCCTCGAGCACTACCCGGGCATGACAGAAAAACAGCTCGCGGCGATCGAGGACGAGGCGCGGTCGCGCTGGCCGCTCCAGGCCTGCCTAATAATTCACCGAGTTGGCCGCCTTCTGCCGGGCGAAAGGATCGTACTGGTGGCGACGGCATCGGCGCACCGCGCTGCCGCGCTTGAATCGTGCGCCTTTCTCATCGATTGGCTGAAGACGAAAGCGCCGTTCTGGAAGAAAGAGGAAACCACGGACGGCGAACGGTGGGTCGAGACCCGCGCCAGCGACGACGAAGCCGCGGAGCGCTGGGCCAGGACCTGACCGGAGGATACCGCCCACCGCAGGCCGGGTACGCTGGAATCGATCCTAAAGGCGGGTGCGTTAGCCGGCCATGGCCGCTACCGGCTCTTGCGCCAGCGGCCGGCCGCGAACCGTATTCTCGTAATCGTCCATCAAGGTCTGCGTGACCGGCCCGACGGTATAGGTATGACCGTCGATTTCGCCGACCGGCGTTACCTCGGCGGCGGTGCCGGTCAGAAACACTTCGTCCGGCCCGGCCAGTTCTTCAGGCATGATCGCGCGTTCGATCACCTCGTAGCCGCGCGCCTGCGCCAGACCAATGACCGTGCGCCGCGTGATGCCGTCGAGGAAGCAGTCAGGCGTCGGTGTATGCAGAACGTTGTCCTTGACGAGAAATATATTCGCGCCGGTCGCCTCGGCAACCCGGCCGCGGTAATCGAGCATCAACGCGTCGTCATAGCCCGCCGCTTCCGCCTCATGTTTCGACAGCGTGCAGATCATGTACAGGCCAGCCGCCTTGGTATCGGTTGGCGCGGTTTCGGGCGACGGCCGCCGCCATCTGGACATTTTCAGACGGATTCCCTTCATCCGCGCCTCGGGCGAAAAATAGGACGGCCACGCCCACGCCGCGATCGCCAGATTGATCCGGCAGGCCTGCGCCGACACGCCCATCATTTCGCTGCCGCGCCAGGCGACCGGACGGACGTAGCCGTCCTCGATGCCAAGCGCCGCGATCGTTTCGCGGGTAGCGGTATCGACTTCGGCCGCCGAATAGGGCAACTCGAATCCCATGACACGAGACGAATAGGCGAGCCGTTCGGTATGCTCGGCGAGCTTATACACCTCGCCGCCATAGACGCGTTCCCCTTCGAACACGGCGCTGGCATAATGAAGCCCATGGCTCAGTACATGGATTCTGGCCTCGCGCCAGGGAACGAGGCCGCCGTTGAACCAGACAACTCCATCGCGATCGTCAAAGGGAATAAGGGTCATTGCGTGGCGTCCCGAAAAAAAGCAAAGAAATTTCGTTATTGGCTTGCTCAAGGTAACAATATGAGCAATATATGTCAACATGGTTGACGTAAAATCTGGTATTAATCCGCTGTTCCTCACCGACGAGGAGTTGCGCCAAGGGATCGAGCTTCTTTTCTACGCCTACCGCGACTTCACCAGCGATCCCGACGCCATCCTCAACGAGTACAGTTTCGGCCGCGCCCATCACCGGGCAATCCATTTCATCGGCCGCAACCCGGGAATCTCGGTGGCGGAACTGCTGGGGATCCTGCGCATCACCAAACAGAGCCTGAGCCGGGTGCTGAGCCAGTTGATCGAACGCGATTTCGTGATCCAACGCCAGGGCACCCGCGATCGGCGCCAGCGGCTATTGCACCTGACGCCGGCCGGAGTCGAACTGGAAAAGCGGGTGTCGGAGCCGCAACGGGCCCGGGTCGCACGCGCCTACCGCGACGCTGGCGGTGCCGCTGTTGAGGGCTACCGAAAGGTGCTCCTGGGTCTGATCGACCGGAAGGACCGCGACGCCGTCCTGCGGTCGATCGAGGACGAGTGAGGGCGGTCGCGCCGCCGAGGTGGCATGGACACCGAGCGACCCCACATTCTGGTTGTCGACGATGATGGACGGATTCGCGACCTGCTGACCCAGTACCTGCGCGATCACCAATACAACGTCACCGCCGCTGCCGATGCAGCCGAGGCGCGCCGCAAGATGGCGGGATTGGAATTCGACCTGATCGTTCTCGACGTCATGATGCCGGGTGAAGACGGCTTCGAACTCACGCGCGCTCTGCGCCGGCGCGGCAATGTCCCGATCCTGCTATTGACCGCCCGCGGCGAACCGGAAGACCGGATCACCGGCCTCGAAACGGGCGCCGACGATTATCTCGCCAAGCCTTTCGAACCGCGTGAACTTTTGCTGCGCGTCGGATCGATTCTGCGCCGAAGCCACAAGGACGAAGTCCCTGCGGGGGTTTTCCTGGGCAACTGTTATTTCGACATCGCGCGCATGGAATTGCGGCGCGACGAACGTCCGGTCCGGCTGACCTCCGCCGAGGCCTCGCTGCTGACGATTTTCGCCCGCAAACCGGGCGCCACGATTTCGCGTCTTGAACTGTGCGAACGTAGCGGTGGAGTCAACGAACGCAGCATCGATGTGCAGGTGACACGGCTGCGCCGCAAGATCGAACCCGACCCCAAAGCTCCACGCTACCTGCAAACGGTATGGGGCGAGGGGTACATTTTGAACCCGGACTAGGCGATCTTCATCACAGGGCCAGAGGCGGATACGGACCGATGCTGAAACGAATGATGCCGCGCAGCCTGTTCGGACGGTCGCTGTTGATTCTGGTCACGCCTGTCGTGGTGCTGCAGCTCGTCCTCGCCTATGTGTTTTACGAGCGCCACTGGGACACCGTCACCCGCCGGCTCGCGCTCGGCTTTGCGGGCGATATTTCGATGGTTATCCAGTCCTTGCGTGAGGTCCCGGACGAAGCGGCGCAGACGCGTGTTCTGAGCCTGGCGCGTACCCATTTCGCCATGGACGTCGACCTTAGACCGGGGGAGATGCTCGACGCGGCGGACTCGAGTGGCGCGCCGGGGCACAGCATTCTCGACCGGATGCTGACCCAGGCACTGGAAGAACGCCTGTTCCGGCCATTCGTGATCGACACCCAGCGCGCCGACGGTAGGGTCGAGGTCCGGGTGCAGGTCCAGGACGGTGTGCTCCACGTCGTCACCCAGCGAAAGCGCCTCGACAGCACCACGACGACCATTTTCGTCTTGTGGATGGTGGGGACGTCGCTGATTCTTCTGGCAGTGGCGATCTTGTTCTTGCGCAATCAGATGCGCCCGATTCGTGCGTTGGCGCGCGCCGCCGACGCCTTCGGCAAGGGCCACGACCTGGGGCCGGTGAAACCGGCCGGCGCGACCGAGATCCGCCAAGCGGCGCGCGCATTCACGCTAATGCGCGAGCGCATGAACGCGCAGATGACCCAACGCACCGAAATGCTGGCGGGCGTCTCGCACGACCTCCGTACGCCGTTAACGCGGATGAAGCTGCAGTTGGAAATTCTTGGCGCCGAGACTGAAGTCGGCGACCTAAAATCCGATGTTCGCGATATGGAAACCATGGTCGAGGGGTATCTCGATTTTGCTCGAGGCCAGGATGCCGAGCCACCAGTTGCGACCGATCTGCGCGGCGTTCTGGAGAGCGTCATCGACGATGCCAAACGTCAGGGCCGGACTATCTCGCTGGACCTGTCGGGCGACCTTCGACTGCCGCTGCGCCCCAACGCAATCAAGCGCTGCCTTACCAATCTGGTCGACAATGCGATTCGCTATGCAGTGGCCGCCGGCGGCACGATTACGGTCAACGCCCGCCGCGATCCGGATTCAGTCGAGATCGTAATCGACGACTCCGGCCCCGGCATTCCCGTCGACAAGCGCGAAGAGGCCTTTCGCCCCTTCTCGCGGCTCGACGTTGCGCGAAATCCGGAAACCGGCGGTGTCGGCCTCGGCCTCACGATTGCGCGCGACATTGCCCGCGGCCACGGCGGTGACCTCACGCTCGAGGATGGGCCGCTCGGCGGGTTGCGTGCACGAATCCGGCTGCCGGTCTAGTGGAGCGACTCTGACATTTCGTTCTCTCGAAGTCAGCCCGCGCCCCCAGGCCATCTTGTTGGTTGCGTTCAATTCGTTTCGACGTTTGGTCTCATTTCCGTCGCGACCAAATGTCGGAATTGAGCCACTAGGAACCGCTCAGAACAACCTGGCACCGTTGGGGACGGGACGCTCGGGTTCGACCAGCACAACGCGGCCTTGCGAATCGGGAAACCCGAGCACCAGCACCTCCGACAAAAACGCGCCGATCCGACGCGGCGGAATGTTGACCACCGCCGCAATCTGGCGGCCGGTCAACCCGTCCGGCCCGTAGTACTCGGTGATCTGGGCTGAGGACCTCAGCGATCCGATGTCCGGGCCGAAATCGATGAACAACTTGTAGGCCGGCGTGCGCGCCTCGGGAAATTTCTCGACCCGGGTAACGGTGCCGGCGCGGATATCGATCTTTCGGAAGGTTTCAAAAGTCGTCGCGCCCGAGCTCATCGTCCTAACCTGCCAGTTCGCGCGAGCGCGCCGCCGCCTCGGCCACGGCGCGGCTCAGCAACGACTGTAATCCATCGGGGTTCATCAGCACCTTCAGCGCCGCCTCGGTCGTGCCCCCCGGAGCGGCGACGTTCTCGCGCAGCACCGATGGCGGCAGGTCGCTGCGGGCACTGAGTTCGGCAGCACCTGCAACCGTTGCCCGCGCCAGCTTGTCGGCCAGATCGGCCGGAAGACCGGCCACCACTGCCGCTTCGGCCAAACATTCGATCAGCAGGAACACATAAGCCGGCCCGCTTCCCGAGGTCGCAGTGACCGCATCCATCAGCGCCTCGTCGGTAATCCAGGCGGTCTCGCCGACCGCAGACAGAAGGCCGGTTGCGAGGCCGCAATTATCGTCGGTCGCGTTGGCGTTGGCGCACAGAACGCTCATGCCGCGGCCGATGGAGGCCGGCATGTTCGGCATCGCCCGGACGATTTGCGCGTCCTTCCCGAAAGAAGCCTCGAAATACCGGATCGGCGTGCCGGCCGCGATCGACAACGCCAGCGCGCCACCCGCGACCGTGGACTCATAGGCTGGTGCCGCCAGATCCATAATCTGCGGTTTGACCGCCAGCACCACTACCCGCGGGCGGTAGGCCGGGTCGAGAAGCTCGGGGCCGGTCAGGATGCGCAGGCCCAGGCTCGCCGCAGTTTGTACCGCCTCTTTGGCTGGATCGATCACCGTGATTTGGTCACGGGCGAGACCGTGATCCAGCCATCCTTGCAGCAGTGCGGTTCCCATTTTTCCGCAACCGACCAGCAGCAGCGGCCCCGACATAGATTCGGATTCGATCAGGCTTCCCCCTCGGTCTCCAGCATCGCCGCTGCCATTGCCTCGGCCGGTTGCTTGCCGCCCCACAGTACGAATTGCACCGCGGGAAAGAATCGCTCGCACTCCTGCAACGCGATCTCGACCAAATCTTCGAGTTGACCCGCCGTCGCCTCGGCCCCATCGCGATACAAGAGCGCGTGGCGGAACATCAATAGACCTTTTTCGGCCCACACATCGAAATGGCCGAACCACATCTTTTCGTTGATCAGCGCCAGAAGCGAGTGAACCGGCGTCATCTTCTGGAGCGGTACTTTGAGATCAAAGGCGCAGGAAAACTGGAGCGCCTCGTAATCGTGACGCCACGCGAACCAGAGGTGATAGCGCGTCCAGCTGCCTTCGACGCCGACGTTCATCTCGGTGTCGGAATATCGCTCGAACGGCCATTGATTGGCGGCCACGATTTGCTCGACGAGATCGAGCGGATTGGCATGGACCTCCGGTACAGATTCGGTCAGGCCCCTCATCGTCGCCTCCTGCAGAAACGGGAAAATCTGGCGCCCGACACCGGATCGGGCTTGGGCGAGCCCGTCATGGATTCCCCGGTTACCGCACCCGGAAACCACGATATATAGTAGGTACCACCGCTACAAACCACCATACCATGTAAATTGCCAAATTCGCGATTTGGGTGCAAGCAGCCATTTCATTATCGACCGAGGCCGCCGGGTCCGACCGGCCGTTGCCCCATTCCTCTCACGACACCGTCACAGGGGGCGGGTTTTCGCCGCCGCCGCAGTCTGGCAGGGCGCGGCCCCATTAGCTGGAGCCCCGGTCCCATGGCAAGAAGAAGTAGCCGCCACCACCGTCAGAAATCCGGAAACCCAGCCAAAGCGGGCGGGACCCCTTCGGCGCCGCCGCGCGGTGCGACCCGTTCCGCCACCCCGGCGCCCTCGGCAAAACGTCGGCGGCCGCTGAAACGCTGGGAGGTCGCCGCCCTTGCCGTGGTCGGACTTCTGGTTTTATGGGGCGGGTGGACTTGGTGGTCCTCGCGCACCACCACCGCCGAGTTCGATTCTCTGGTTGCCGCCGGGCAAGGTGCGCTTGACCAGGTCCAGACCTTGCCGAACGCGGGCCGGGATCACCTCGCGCGCGGGCAGTCCTTCCGCTACCCCGCGGAATTTCCCACTTCAGGCCCGCACGATCCGGTTTCAATCAATGCCGGATTTTACGATGAAGAGATGCCTCCGACCCAGCCGGTTCATTCGCTAGAACACGGCCTGATCGTAATCTATTTCGACCAGCTTGCGACCGCCGATCTCGAAATGTTGCGGGAGTGGTCCGCCCTGTTCCGGGGGCCCTTCAGTGGCGTCGTCGTGACCCGCAAGTCGGGCCTGGGCGAGGGTCTGGTGTTGACGGCGTGGCAGCGGGTGTTGCGACTCGACAACTTCAATGCCGCCACGGGGGCGGCGTCTACCGACCGATTCCGCGGCCGGGGACCGGAGAACCCGGTGCGTTAGGAGCGCAACGCCAGCAACCGATCGCTCCATGTCAGCCCGCGCCGCCAGGCGAATTTCTCGATCGTGTTCAAGTCGTTGCGACGTTTGCACCCAAATCCGTCGTGTCCGAACGCCGGCATAGAACGCCCGGGTCAGGGTTGGTCGGAATTGTTCTCTTTGGTCTCGCCCTTCGGTCCCGTCGATTTGGCGCGCGCCGATTTCTTCGCGGGTTTTGCCGCTGCGGCCTCAAGCGCCTCGATTCGTTTTTTCAGGGTCTCGTTTTCGGCCCGCGCCCGGGCCGCCATCTCCTTGACCGCCTCGAACTCGTCCCGCGTGACAATATCCATGTCACCGAGTATGCGCTCGAAGCGCTCCCGAATACGGGCTTCCACGTCTTCGCGAACGCCGGTCAGGGTCCCAAGGGCGCCGCTCGCCACCCGCGCCAGATCGTCGAGAAGGCGGTGATCGGTCTGCATGGCAATCCCTTTTCTTGATGGATGGAACGGTGCGCAAATATGAACGCCGCGGCGACGCCAAGCAAGGTGCCGCCCCTTGCGGCAGCGCCGGGCTGCCCCTAGCCTAGCGGCAACAGGGCCCCGACGGCCGGAAAGAAATTTGATGTCCTTTGCCTTGCCGGTACTCGCATTTCCCGCAATCGACCCGGTCGCAGTCTCGCTGGGCCCCATCGATATCCGCTGGTATGCGCTCGCCTACATTGCCGGACTGATCCTCGGGTGGCGCATTATCCTTCGACAGTCGCGGGCGCCCGGAGCCGCGATGAGCGCCAAGCAGGTAGACGATTTCGTCGTCTGGGCCACCATCGGTGTCATTCTCGGCGGCCGGCTCGGATACGTTCTTTTTTACCGGCCGGCGTTCTATTTCGAGAACCCGCTCGAAATCCTTTTCATCTGGCAAGGCGGAATGTCGTTCCACGGCGGCCTTCTCGGAGTGATGGCGGCCATTCTCCTGTTCAGCCGCAAGTACACCCTCAATGCGTTCGGCGTCGCCGACATGATCGCCACCGCCGCTCCGATCGGCCTGTTTTTCGGCCGCATTGCCAACTTCATCAATGCCGAGTTGTGGGGGCGCGCGAGTGACTTGCCGTGGGCGATGGTGTTTCCGACCGGCGGCGCTGTTCCGCGACACCCGAGTCAGCTGTACGAGGCGGCCCTGGAGGGGGTGCTGCTTTTTGTTGTCCTCTATCTTCTCCTGCGCCTGACCTCGATTCGCACCCGCCCCGGGGCACTGACCGGTGTTTTCATTGCAGGCTACGGACTTGCGCGATTGTTCGTTGAATTCTTCCGCGAGCCTGACGCCCATCTCGGTTTCCTGCTCGGCGGCGCGACCATGGGGCAGCTGCTATCGCTGCCGCTGGTGGCGTTCGGCCTGTGGCTGATCGTCCGCACCCGACGCCACCCGCATGCAGAGGCCGGAACTTGAATGCGAACGGGTAGCCTGAACCGCTATCTTGGTGATCTGATCGGCTGGTCGGGGCCGATTTCGATTGCGCGCTATATGGCCGAGGCACTGGGGCATTCGGAATACGGGTACTACATGCGCCAAGACCCCTTGGGCGCAGACGGGGATTTCATTACTGCCCCCGAGATCAGTCAGTTGTTCGGCGAGATGATCGGCCTGTGGTTGGTCCAGGCGTGGCAAGACATGGGTGCCCCGAGTGGCGTGGCCGTTGTCGAACTGGGACCCGGACGCGGCACCCTGATGGCCGATGCCCTTCGGGCGGCTGCCGTCGTGCCGGCGTTCGCCGATTCGGTTTCGATCCATCTCGTCGAGACCAGCCCGGTCCTCAAGCAAAAACAAGCCGAATCGCTGGTCGGCCGGGAGGTTACCTGGCGCGAGACGGCCTCGACTCTTCCCCACCGGCCAATGCTGCTGGTTGCCAACGAGTTTTTCGATGCCCTTCCGATCCGCCAGTTCCAGCGAATGCGGGACGGCTGGCACGAGCGCCTCGTCGATGCGGCACCGAACGGGACCGGCTTCCGGCTGGTGCTGGGGCCGGCTTCGGACGGCTCTTCCGTCCCGGCGGCCCTGCGCGACGCACCCCTCGAAAGCGTTGCCGAAGTTTGCGCTCCGGGTCTCGCGGTCATGGCCGAAATTGCCGGCCGGCTGGCGGCATCGGGCGGGGCCGCGTTGATCATCGATTACGGACAGACGGCGCCCCGTGTTGGCGAGACGCTACAGGCAGTGCGCCGCCACAAGACCTCCGACGTATTCCGTGATCCGGGCAACGCCGATCTTTGTGCCTACGTCGATTTTTTCGCTTTAGCGCAGGCCGCGCGAGAGCAACACGCGATTCCGCACGGCCCGGTAACGCAGGGGCAATTCCTGACCCGCCTCGGTGTTCAGGTGCGGGCCCAGCGGCTGCAGGAATCCGCGACCGCGGCCGAGGGCCAAGACCTTCGCGCCGAGCTCGAGCGTCTGACCGATCCCGCGCAAATGGGATTCTTGTTTAAGGTTTTGGCGGTGACCGGCCCCGGCTCACGCGTCCCCGCCGGATTCGAGGAAGCAACGTGATTGAAGCGCGGACGCTGGCGGCGCCACCGGGCCTGAGGCACGGGTTTTTCACCCGTGAAGGTGGCGAGTCGGAGGGAATCTACACCTCGCTGAACTGTGGCGCGGGCTCGGACGACGACCCGGACAGGGTCACGGCCAACCGGATGCGGGTGCTGGCGCGCCTGGACCTGCCGCGCGCGACCCTGTGCACTGTCTGGCAGGAACACGGCACGACGGTCCGGACCGTGACGGAACCGTGCCAGGCCCAGGCGGACCGCCCGGCCGACGCCCTGGTAACCGCAACGCCCGGACTTGCGCTCGGCATCCTGACCGCAGATTGCGCGCCGGTGCTGATCGCCGATCCGGATCACGCGGTCGTGGGCGCGGTGCATTGCGGCTGGAAGGGGGCACTCGCCGGAATCGCTGTCGAGGCAGTCGCCGCCATGGTACGCCTTGGCGCCCAGACCGAATCCCTGGTGGCCGCGATCGGCCCCTGCATCGCTGCGGCGTCTTATGAGGTCGGCAGCGATTTTCACGACCGGTTTGTGGCCGTCGACCCGGGCAGCAATGAATTATTTGGTAGCGGCGCCGCGGGACGCCCCCACTTCGATCTTGAAGGTTATGTCGCGCGCCGGTTCCGCGACGCCGGAGTCGCCCGGATCGAAGTCCTCAACGCCGACACCTATGCCGACGAGGCACGATTTTTTAGCTACCGCCGCGCCTACCACCGCGATGAGCCCGATTATGGCCGCCAGATTTCTGTCATTGCGCTGGCACCCTAGGCCGGGCCCGGCGGCGCGCCTTCTGGGGCCGGTGGGAATTACCGTCCTGCTCATGGCGCTTGCTGCCTGTCAGCCGCTGCCGCGCCCCTTCCAGCCGACCGACAAGACCGTCACCCCGGCACAACTGGTCCAGCTTGGCCCGCGCGCGGGCATCGTCGTGACTGTGCCCGACGGGATCGCGCCCGAGCACGGCCAGCAGTTTGCCAGTCTGCTCGCCGCGGCGCTGCGCGACCGCGATCTACCGGCCTCGTCGATCGCCAATCCGCGGCTTCGCTATGCGCTATCCGGCCGGATCGATAGCCGGGAGGTGACCGCACGGCGCACCGAACTCCTGCTGCGTTGGCGCCTCGTCGATCCGGAGGGAGGCGTGTTCGCAACCTGGGACCGGATCGACGTGGTCGATACCGTGGCCTGGCAAAGCGGCGCATCGGCGGTCCTCGCCTATCTTGCCGGTCGGGCGGCGGAACGGCTCTCGGGCTTTGTCGCGACTGGCGGCAGCGATCCGGTGCTCACGCACCCGCGTGTGGTCGCGGTATGGCCGGTCGCGGGCGCACCGGGGAACGGCGAAACCGAGCTCGCCCGGGCGGTCGAGGCGGCCCTTCGCCTGCGCGGGGTGCGGATCGCCGAAACCGTCGAGGTGGATGCTTTCGTGGTTGCGGGCTCGGTATCGGTTTCACCCGGGCCGGGGCGCCAGCGGATCGACATTCACTGGGTGCTGATCCGCCCCGACGGGATTGAAGTGGGCAGCGTCAATCAGAGCAATACCCTGCCCGCGGGCAGCCTCGACGGCCCGTGGGGCGAAGTTGCCGTTGCCATCGCCGACGGCGCGGCCGAGGGTTTGGCCGCCCTGTTGCTGCTGCCCGACCTGGAACCCGTCGAACCCGATCTCTAGCGCCGGGGGGCCGCCTGCGCCGTTTACAGCGTATGACACCCTTGTTACATTCCGCCGCGCCTGATCGGGCCGCATGGCCCTTTCACCGTTTCGGCCCCGCTCCGGGTTTGACAGGATCCAGCGCATGAAGATCGTCGCCGGCAATTCCAATCAGCCTCTGGCCGAATCCGTCGCGGCATTTCTGAACCTGCCCCTGACGAACGCCAATATCCGGCGTTTTGCCGATATGGAGGTGTTCGTCGAGATTCTCGAGAACGTCCGCGGCGAGGATGTGTTCATCCTTCAGTCGACGTCCTACCCGGCCAACGATAGCCTGATGGAACTGCTGGTCACCATCGACGCCCTCAGACGGGCCTCGGCGCGCCGCATTACCGCCGTGATTCCCTATTTCGGCTATGCCCGGCAGGACCGCAAACCGGGGCCCCGGACGCCGATCTCTGCCAAGCTGGTGGCCAACCTGATCACTACCGCGGGCGCCGACCGGGTCCTGACGCTGGACCTGCACGCCGGCCAGATACAGGGCTTTTTCGATATTCCGACCGACAACCTGTTTTCGGCCCCGATCTTCGCCCGCGACATTGCCGAGGTCTACAATGGCGAAGATCTGATGTTCGTCTCGCCCGACGTGGGCGGCGTGATTCGGGCGCGGGCGACCGCCAAACGGCTCGGCGCCGATCTCGCCATTGTCGACAAACGCCGGGAGCGCGAGGGCGTCTCCGAGGTGATGAACATTATCGGCGACGTCAAAGGGCGGCGCTGCGTGATGGTCGACGACATCGTCGACTCGGCGGGAACGCTCTGCAATGCAGCCGACGCGCTGCGCGAGGCGGGCGCGGAATCGGTGGTCGCCTACGTCACCCACGGCGTGCTGTCGGGCGGTGCGGTGGCGCGAGTCGCAAGCTCCGCGCTGGAAACCATGGTCACGACAGATTCGATCCTCGCCACCGAGGCGATGCGGGTGTCGCAGAACATCCGCCACCTGACGATTGCGCCGCTCCTAGCCGAGGCGATGCGCCGGATCAGCGAGGAGAGTTCGGTCTCGAGCCTGTTCGACTAACCCGGCGAGGGGCCCGGCCGGGACGCCTTTGCCCTAGAAATCACCCCCGTTTGACGCTATATGAGGGGCCGTTTTCGGCCCGGCACCCCTGGAGGCCGGCGCCCGCGGCGCCCTTGGCCCGTACGAACCGAATGGAGTCTTGAATGAGCGCACAGACCGCAACGCTGGCCGCAAGCCCGCGTGCCCTGGGCGGAAAGGGGACCGTCCGCGCTGCCCGTCGGGCCGGCAAAGTGCCAGCCGTGATCTATGGTGGCAAGGAACCTCCCGCCCCGATCACCCTCGACCGCCATGACTTGGTGCTGGAAGTGTCGAAAGGCGCCTTCCTGTCCCGGTTGATCGACCTCGACCTCGACGGCGCATCGCACCGGGTCCTGCCCCGCGATGTCCAATTGCACCCGGTATCGGACGCGCCCCTGCATGTGGATTTCTTGCGGGTGACCGCCGACACGCGAACCAGGGTCTGGATTTCGATGATCTTCACCGACGAGGAAGAATCGCCCGGTCTCAAACGTGGCGGCGTTCTCAACGTGGTGCGCCACGAAGTGGAATTCGACTGCCGCGCGGATTCGATCCCGGAAAGCATTTCCACGTCCCTGGAAGGCCTTGATATCGGCGACGGCATCCACATCAACAGCATCACTCTGCCCGACGGTGTCACCCCGGCGATTACCGACCGCGATTTCACCGTTGCGACCATCGCCGCGCCGACCATCCACGTCGAAGAAGAAGTCGAGAAGGAAGGCGAGGAAGGCGAAGAGATCGAGGGCGAGGAGGGCGAAGAGCTGGCCGAGGGCGAAACCCCGGCGGAAGACGAAGCCAAGGACGAGAAAAAAGAAGAAGGCAAGGACTGACACCTGGAAACCGACATGTTTCTGCTGGTGGGGCTGGGCAATCCCGGTCCCGAATATGCGGCCAATCGGCACAATATCGGCTACATGGCGCTGGACGAGATCGTCCGGCGCCATTCGTTTGAACCCTGGCGGCGGCGCTTTCACGGTTCGGCTGCGGAAGGCCGGATCGGCGAAAGCCGCGCCCTTGCCCTCAAGCCCGAAACCTACATGAACCTGTCCGGTCAGGCGGTGGCCGCGGCGCTGAGCTATTACCGGCTCGAGGCGGATCAGGTCATTGCGCTGCACGACGATCTCGACCTTGCGCCCGGCAAACTCCGGGTCAAGCAAGGCGGCGGCAATGCCGGCCACAACGGTTTGCGCAGCCTCGATTCGCATATCGGGCGCGACTACAGGCGCGTTCGCTTTGGCATCGGCCATCCCGGCGAGCGCGGCGAAGTCGAGGATTATGTCCTTCATGACGTCGCCAAGGCCGACCGCGGGGAACTGGAAGCCAGCATTGAAGCCGTCGCCGAACATATCGGCGTGCTGGTGCAGGGCGACATGGCCGGCTTCATGAACAATGTCGCGCTGCAGACCGGCGCCGGCCGCTAGATGGGATTTACCTGCGGTATCGTCGGCCTGCCGAACGCGGGCAAGTCGACGTTGTTCAATGCCCTCACCCGGTCCGCGCAAGCCGGCACGGCCAATTATCCGTTCACGACGATCGATCCCAACATCGGCCGGGTGGCAGTGCCGGACCCGCGTCTCGATGCCATCACCGCGATCGCGAAGCCGAAGGACGTGGTCGCGACCTGGCTCGATTTCGCCGACATCGCCGGGCTGGTGCGCGGCGCCAGCGAGGGCGAGGGGCTGGGCAATCAGTTCCTCGGCCACATTCGCGAAGTCGATGCGATCCTTTTTGTACTGCGCTGTTTCGATAACCCCAACGTCTCCCACGTCGAGAACCGGATCGATCCGGTCGCCGACGCCGAGACCGTCGAAACCGAGCTGCTGCTCGCCGATCTGGAAAGCCTCGAACGCCGCATCGAGCCGCTCGAAAAAAGGGCCAGAGGCGGCGACAAGGCAGCGAAAGCCGTGCTCCCCCTGATGCAGCGCGCGCTGGACCGTTTACGCGCCGGCGATCCGGTGCGCGACATGGCAATCGAGCCCGACCAGCGAGCGGCGTTGAAGTCGCTTCATCTGCTGACTGCCAAGCCCGCCCTCTATGTCGCCAACGTGGACGAGAACGCGGCCGCCACCGGGAACATGCACTCGGAACGGCTTGCCGCCTGGGCCGCCGCCCGAGGGGCGCCGTGCCTCGTCGTCTCGGCGGCGATCGAGGCCGAGATTGCCCGCCTCGACGACAAAGACGAACGCAGCGAATTTCTGTCTTCGCTGGGCCTCAGCGAAACCGGCCTCGCCCGCGTGATACGGGCGGGCTATGGGCTGCTCGACCTGATCACCTTCTTTACCGCCAACTCCAAAGAAGCGCGCGCCTGGACGATTCCCCGCGGCACCCGCGCCGCCCAGGCCGCCGGCACCGTCCACAGCGATTTCGAGCGGGGCTTTATCCGGGCCGAGACCATTGCCTATGATGACTACATCCAATGCGGCGGCGAAGCGGGAGCGCGCGATTCCGGCAAGCTGCGCCTAGAGGGCCGCGACTATGTGGTGCAGGACGGGGACCTTCTCCTGTTCCGGTTCAACGTCTAGGCCCGGATCAAGTTCCGCAGCAGGGAGGAAGCGTGCGCTACCTGGAAAATTTCACCGTCGGCGATACCGCCACGTTCGGCCGCTACGAAGTGACCGAGGATGAAATCATCGAGTTCGCGGCCAGGTACGATCCGCAAGCCTTCCACGTCGATCCCGACAAGGGCCGCGAACAGGGCTGGGACGGCGTCATCGCCTCGGGCTGGCATACCTGCGCCATGTTCATGCGCATGTTGGTGGACAACGTCATGGGCGAGGGAAACGGCATGCCCTCGCCGGGAATCGAGGAAGTGCGCTGGCTGCGCCCCGTGCGCCCGGGCTATGTCCTGAGCGTGCGGAGCGAAGTCGTCGAGGTCCGGGCGTCGCGGTCGAAGCCCGACCGCGGCATCGTCCGCACCCGGTTCGAGGTTCTCGACCAGACCGGCGAGCCGGTGATGAGTATGATCAACACCGGCTTCATGCCGCGCCGCGAGGCCACAAGCGCAGACTGACCGGCATTCAATCGACACCGGCCCCAACCAACACCCCAACCGACGGAGACACCGCCATGGGAACCCAGATCACGCTGACAGCCGCCGACGGCCACACCCTGGCCGCCTACCGCGCCGATCCCGAGGGCACGCCGCGGGGCGCCATCGTGGTGGTGCAGGAAATCTTCGGCGTCAACCAGCATATCCGCGCCGTCACCGACAGCTTCGCCGCGGACGGCTACGTCGCGCTGGCGCCCGCGTTCTTCGACCGCTCCAAACCCGTGGTCGAACTGGATTACACGCCCGAAGGCATGACGACAGGGCGCGAACTTGCGTATGCGCTGGACTGGAACAACACCGTCGCCGACGTGAGCGCGGCCGCAGGCGCGCTCAGACAATACGGCAAGGTTGGCCTGGTGGGATACTGCTGGGGCGGGTCGGTGGCGTGGCTGGCGGCGTGCCGGAGCGAGCTTGACTGTGCGGTCAGCTATTACGGCGGGCGCATCATCGACACCAAGGACGCAACGCCCAACTGCCCGACGATGCTGCACTTTGGCGACGCCGACAAGGCAATCCCGATCGACGATGTCGAGGCGATCAAGGCCGCCCACCCGGACATGCCCATCCACCGCTATGCGGACGCCGAGCACGGTTTTAACTGCGACATCCGCGCCAGCTATCACGCCGAGAGCGCCAAAATCGCGCGCGAACGCACCGATGCCTTCTTCCGGAAACACGTGGGCTAGGGGCGCATCCGCGCCGCGCCGCGCCGCCATCCGGCTAGCGCAACGCCGCCGCGATATTGCCGCCGTCCACCGTCAGCACCGCGCCGGTGGTCTTGGGCGAAAGCGCGAGATCGACGAAGGCGCGGGCGACGTCTTCAGGTTTGACCTCGCGTTTCAAGAGATTGCCGCTGCGCAGATATTCTTCCGGCGTGAGGCCGCGCTTCTGCGCGCGCTCTTCGAGAAACCCGTCGGCGAAAATCCCGGTGTTGACCCGGTCGGCATTGACCGCGTTGGAGCGAATCCCGTCTTCGCCGTATTCGAGCGCGTACTGGCGCGACAGAAACAGCGTCGCCGCCTTCGGCAAACCGTAGGGACCGAAATCGAGACCCGGGTTGACGGCCTGCTTCGAGGCATTGAACAGCAGCGCGCCGCCGGTGCCCTGCGCGCGCATGACCCAGACCGCGTTTTGCGCGACGCTCTGGTGAGCAAAGAAGTTGAGCTCGAAGCTCGCCCGCAGCACCTCGTCCGCGACCTCGCCGATCTTGCCCTGCCACGCCGCGCCCGCGTTCGAGACAACAATGTCGAGGCCGCCGAAGACCTCACAGGCGCGGTCGAAGGCGGCCCGGACCTGATGCCTGACGGTCACGTCGCATTCGAGCCCGAGCGCCGCGCCGCCGATGCCGCGCGCGATCTTTTCGGCGCCGCCACCGTCACGGTCGAGCAGCACCACTTCGCAGCCCTCGCTTGCGAAGGCGTGCGCTGTTGCCGCGCCGATCCCCGAAGCCGCCCCGGTAATCAACGCCACCTGGCGCGCGAGCGCCTTTTCCGCCGCCTTGCCGAGTTTCGCCTGTTCCAGCGACCAGTATTCGACATCGAACAGATCCGCCTCCGGCACCGGCTGGAAGGCGCCGATGCGTTCGGCATCGGTGATGACATCGACCGTGTTTCCGGCGATGTCGGCGGCAACGCCTGCGCCCCTGGCCGATGCGCCGGCTCCGAACAGCCCCAGCCCCGGCACCAGTACGACGCGCGGCATCGGGTCGAGTTCCGTGCGCTCTGCTTCGGCGCCGTTGTGGCGCGCGAAATAGTCGTGGTAGGCAGCAACGTATTGCGCGAGCACACTTTCGACCGCCGCCTTGAACTCGACCAGCGACCCTTGCGCCGGTGCGGGCACGACCAGGGGCCGGTTCTTGGTGCGGATCGTGTGATCCGGTGTCACCACGCCCTGCTGGCTGTAGCGCGCGAGATCCTCGCCGCCGACATAGGCACGGATCGCCTCGGATGTGCGGAATTCAAGCACCTGGCGGCGGTAGGAGCCTTCGGCCCCGTCGCTACATTCGGCCAGGGCGCCGCGCAGGATCGGCGCGACGGCGGCGAGCGGCGCGACCTGCGCCGGGATCGCCGAGGATTGAATCAGTGTCCCGGTACCCTTGGCGATGCGCTCTTCGGCGAGCGTCACCAGGGCGATCATGCGCTCGTAGGCTTCGCGCGCCGTCTCGCCGAAGGTGAAGATGCCGTGCTTGAGCAAAATGAGCCCCTCGACGGCAGGGCTCGCGTCGTAAACGGCGGGCGCCGCCTTGGCGAGGTCGAACCCCGGCATGACGTAGGGCACCAGGCTTGCGCGCTCGCCATAGACCTCGGCGCAGATGGCCGCGCCGTCGGGCTGGTCCGAGATCGCCAGCACCGCCGTCGAATGCGTGTGATCGACGAAGGTGTGCGGCAGAAACGCGTGCAGGAGGGTTTCGACGGAGGGGTTGGGCGAGGACGGGTCGAGCAGGTTGAGGCGCTGCTGCTTGACCATGTCTTCATCCGAAAGCGCTTCCAGCGACCGCAGCGCGCGCAGGGCCTCGAGCCGCACCGCCGGCAGGCCGGCGGGCTCGATATCGCCCATGTCCCAGCCCGATCCCTTGACGCACAGCACTTGCGTCTCTTTGCCGAGCGCGTCCGGCATTGTTGTTTTTACCGAGGTGTTGCCGCCGCCATGCAGCACCAGCCGCCGATCGCTCCCCAACAGGCGCGTCGAATAGACGCGAAGCGCGAGGTCGCGGCCGACGCCTGTTTGCGCGTAGTGCGCCGCCATCGCCTCGGCGTCAGAATCGTTCCATTGCGATTTCATCGCATCCCTTCACGGATTTTGCAGGATCGCCCGCGAATATCCCTAAATTACGAAACGAACCCAATTCTGGCACGCGCCGGTTTGCGAAAACACCTTGCCTGTCAAGGCTTTGCGAACGCCCAAACCGATATGCCGCGCGCTAAAACGAACCCAATTCAAACCCAATACGAACCCAATTCAAAGCCCAAGCAAACCCAATTCAAAGCCAATCCAAACCCAATTCGAAGCCAATTTATCCCGTGATTTCCGCGGCTTACGAGCCCGCCTGCGATATGGGGTTAGAGGCGGCGCGATCAAGGGCGGCTAGCCCGCGGCGCGGCGTTCGGGAAACAGCGCCAGCAGTCCTTCTTCCGAGGCTTCGCAGACGCCGCGGTCGGTAATCAGCCCGGTGACAAGGCGCGCAGGCGTCACGTCGAAGGCATAATTGGCGGCGGCCGAGCCGTCGGGGGTCAGTTGCACGGTGGCGAGGGCGCCGTCGTGCGTGCGCCCGCTGATATGCGTCACTTCTTCGGCGCCGCGCTGTTCGATCGGAATTTCGGCGATGCCGTCGGCGACCGTCCAGTCGATAGTCGTCTGCGGCAGGGCAACAAAAAAATCGACGCCGTTGTCGTCTGCCGCCAGCGCCTTGAGATATGTACCGATCTTGTTGCACACGTCGCCGGTCCGCGTAGTGCGGTCGGTGCCGGTGATGCAGAGATCGACAAGCCCGTGCTGCATCAGGTGGCCGCCGGCGTTGTCGGCAATCACCGTGTGAGGCACGCCGTTGCGGCCGAGTTCCCATGCCGTCAGCGCCGCACCCTGGTTGCGGGGCCGGGTCTCGTCGACCCAGACATGGATGGGAATGCCCTCGTCGTGGGCGACATAGACCGGCGCCAGCGCAGTGCCCCAATCGACGGCGGCGAGCCAGCCCGCGTTGCAATGGGTCAGGACATTGACGCGGCCGTCGCCGGCGGCTTCTTTCCGTTCCCAGGCGCGGACGATGAGTTCCGCCCCGTGTTCGCCGATGGCGCGGCTGATCGCAACATCCTCGTCGCAGATTTCGGCGGCGCGCGCATAGGCCGCGGCGGCGCGCTCATCTTCGGGAAGGAGCAACAGCCGCGCGCGCACATCATCGAGCGCCCAGCGCAAATTGATTGCCGTCGGCCGGGTCGCGAACAGCACATCGTAGGCGTTCGCAAGGGCGGCATCGGAGGCATCGCTTCGCATCGCCAAAGCCAAGCCGTAAGCCGCCGTCGCCCCGATCAGCGGCGCGCCGCGCACCTCCATGCCGGTGATGGCCCGGGCCGCGTCTTCCAGGGATTCGAGCCGCAGGATTTGGAAAGCATGCGGCAGCTTGGTCTGGTCGATGATTTCGACGCCGACGCCGTCCTCGCCCAGCCAGATGGTGCGGAACGCTTTCCCCTCGACGTTCACCGCGCCCCTACCCGCCCTCGTATTCCACCAGCGTGTGGACCGAATGGCCCGATTCGCGGATGCGTTTGGAGCCACCCAGGTCCGGCAGGTCGACGATGAAGGCGGTACCCACAACGTCGCCACCCACGGCTTCGATCAGTTGCAGGCCGGCGAGCGCGGTGCCGCCAGTGGCGAGCAGGTCGTCCACCAGCAGGATTCTCTCGCCTTCGAGAATGGCGTCGGTGTGAACCTCGACCCGGTCGGTGCCGTATTCGAGCTCGTAGTCGGCGCCGATGGTCTCAAAAGGCAGTTTCCCCTTCTTGCGGATCGCAACGAAGCCTGCGTGCAGGTCAAGCGCCACCGCACCTGCAAGGATAAACCCGCGCGCCTCGATACCCGCCACCTTGTCGACACGCATGTCACGGAACGGTTCGATCAGGCGCTCCATGGCGATGCGGAATCCCACCGGGTCCTGCAACAGCGTGGTGATATCGCGGAACATGATCCCGGGCTTGGGGTAATCGGGGATGGTGCGAATGCGGGATCGGATCGGCATGATTGATCTTTCGGTGACGGTGGGCGCTGCGTCAATCGGCGAGAACGCGGCCGGCAACAGCGGAAAGTTTCTCCACCATTGCCGGATCGCGCGCGTCCGCGGCGGTGATGATGGCGGTATCGAGAACGCGGTCGCACCCGATCGGGCAGGTCGCCGGACGGTCGCCGAGCCGGGGCACGGCCGCGCGGACCAGCGTGCGCGCGTGATCGGCATTCGACGTCAGTACACGGACGATGTCGGCCACCTGAACGTTGTCGTGTTCCGGGTGCCAGCAATCGTAGTCGGTGACCATAGCGACGGTGGCGTAGCAGATTTCGGCTTCGCGCGCGAGCTTGGCCTCGGGCATGTTGGTCATGCCGATCACGTCGCAGCCCCACGACCGGTAGAGTTCCGACTCGGCCAGCGACGAGAACTGCGGCCCTTCCATGCACAGGTAGGTGCCGCCGCGCACCGCCTCGATACCGCAGGCGCGCGCCGCCAACTCGAGATGATCGCCGAGGCGGCCGCAGACGGGGTGCGCCATCGACACGTGCGCGACCAGGCCTGCGCCGAAAAAACTTTTTTCACGCGCGAAGGTGCGGTCGATGAACTGATCGACAATGACGAAGGTGCCGGGCGCAAGTTCTTCGCGAAAGGACCCCACCGCCGAGACTGAAATAATATCGGTCACGCCGGCGCGCTTGAGGGCGTCGATGTTGGCGCGGTAATTGACGGTCGTCGGCGACTGTTTGTGGCCGCGGCCGTGACGCGGCAGAAAAATGATTTCCGTGCCGCCGAGCTCGCCGAAATAGAGGTCGTCCGAAGGCTCGCCGAAGGCGGACTCGATGCGCTGCCAGCGGGTGTTTTCGAGCCCGTCGATGTCATAGACACCGCTGCCGCCGAGCACGCCGATCACCGCTTTGGTTGCCGTCTCCGCCGCCGTCATGCTGCCTCCCCAGGTTCCCCGCGGGCGCGAGTGTTCCAGCTTCCGGCGCGCGGATCAACGGGCGCAGCGCGCCGCATTATGAGGGAATTGAAATCTACACACCGTGATCCCCAAGTGGGCGCCGAAGCACCCGGTTTGTGACGTGCCTGGTTCCGTCGATAATCTTCCCAGCGGAGCGCCAGAATTCTATTTGCTTCCGCGTATGGAGGGTTCGCGCGCGAGCTTCATTCGCAATAGTTCAAGCGGACCATCCTCTGCAATAACATGCGCAGGCAAACCTAATACGTCGCGGACGAATTCCGTATCAAGTTCCCGCCGCGCGTTATCTTGGTCGATTTCATTCAATGGCAATAGGTCCTTCGTACTAAAGTCATCGAAAAGTGTGGTAGCTGCTTTGAGTTGTCGGAGCGTGAGAGCGCGCACGTCCAATATGGGAAGCGATTGCAATGCCGACTTTCCGATACTTCCCCTGCCGGATTGTTGTTTGTTTGCATGCCACCAGTGCATCAATAGTCCAAAGGACGTGTTTGCCCACAGCACCAATGCTTTCTCTTCCAGGTCGGAAGCGAGGCTAATGGAAAGCCAAGCACGTCCGCCAATCGTTCGACGTGACGTATACTGCATGCTTGTTGACTGACTGTTGAATCGAAAGTCGCGATTAAAATGGTAATGTGATGCGCTAGCCCAAACACTCGCCACCTTTTCCGCCACCAGCGCTTTCTCATCGGCGCTAGCTCCAGAGCGCGGCGCACCTTCGCAGTCGGCCTCAAATGCCATTGTCCGCTCGCGTTCGGCATCATGAGACCAAAGCACAGGATAGGTGGGCGCACCACTTGGTGAAACTGGAGAAATAGCGAAGGGGCCACGAATGCCGCCGGACGAAGTCGAACCATTAATGTCAGCATGATACGGACCAATGTCTCCAATGGTCGCAACAGTCGTTATCGGAATACTAGGCGCATCAGCTTCGTTCATACTTGGAAGCCAAAGACGTTTCTCCTCGGCTATCTGGAACGCAGACTGACCCAGGGCTAAGTCTGCAATCCGGGCAAGATTCCATCCCCCGCTGATTGGGAGCGGCGCATCAAGCGCAAAGCCTATGACGTCGTCTCCAAAGTGAACCGGTGTTCCACCCAACGGCCCATCTTCCAATCGCCGCAGCTTTTTGTTTTGGATTACCGAACGAATTTGTGTCGCAGCGCTTGTACCAACCATTGGAAATCTTGGACGTTCGTTCAAAATGACAAAAGTAGCCCGGCTTCTTCCGCCGTGTCTCTTTCGACCAACCACAAGGCACTCGCCCATATCGGTGTCGGCGGAAAACGAAAGATGCTCGCTTTCTGCTCCTGAGATAGAAACGAGAATTAGATCAGCGAAATTCGTTGCCAACAGTCTTCGGGAGCCCTCCCAAGAGCCGCCCAATAGAAGACTTAGAGGCATTACAAGAGCGAGAACTCCATTAGGTAATAACTTTCGATCACCAAGTACGAGAAAGATTGAAGCTTCCCCTGCGTTTCCGTGCGCGCTCGTTCCCTTGGTCAACTGACGAGTCGCTTCGCCCATGAGCCGTTGTTCCTCCGGCTTAGGGCTAAGAGCGGCGAACATCGGATTTGGTACGCCGATCTTCTTTCCTTCGTGCCCAGTCGCGCGCGTAAACGGCGGATTCATGATCACAACATCAAACGAGGAGTGAGGTAGCGACAACCAAATTTCCTTTTCGGTCTCTCCCATGCTTTCCGCCGCCTTCGCGGTCACTGCCAAGATTTCAAACTTCCTCTGAGGATCCAGAAGGTCCAATGATCCCAGCGCTACACCTCCACTCGCTTGTTTCCCGTATGCCACCGTAAGGATTGAGCTTTGTCTGTACTTGATCGTTGGATGTGCGCCTGCAAGCATCGACGCTGTGAGGTGCGCTGCCGCTGGAAGAACATCACAACCGATTAGAGCAGACGCCATCATTTCTGGATGCATTGCTTCAGCGTCACCGCCCGCCAATTCGTGCAACTGCCCAACGCGCTGGTATGCTGTCGAAAGCAAGGTTCCTGTGCCGCACGCAAAATCGGCAATGCGAAGTGTTTTCATGTCGCTACTGCTCGCCCAGGAGCGATTACCAGGAGGGTTTTCGCGTGCAATGGCCAAACCGACTAGTAGTTCTGCCGATGCGGGCGTTGTGTAATACGCTGCAAGAAATTTCCGATCCGCGATCAACTTCTGAAAGACCGCGCCAGTCAAATCGTGCGAACGCATGAGACTTTTTTCAACGAGTTTTTCGGCAGTCTCTGCCAGTTTTTCGAGTAGCGCTTTGCTTTCGTCGGTAGGAATACTCTGAAGGATGCGGCGCGCTATGTCGAAGATAGGCCAATAGTTGGCTCTTAGTATGTTTCGCCATTCCGCGAGCACACCGAATTTGCTGAGGCCGCTATCAGCCGCACGAAGTTCTGAGAGCGAGCCAACAATTGCCAATTTGCCTGGACCGCCCGCGAGACTCTCCTGGAAGACGAAAGCGTTCGCCAAGATTGTTGCTGCCATTCGACGCGTCTGTTCGCCATCTTCCTGATGTAGCTCGGTGCTGATCTTGTGGATCGCGCTCGGGTGGTTGCCGGCCATCTCGCCTATCAGAGCCGCGGCCTCGCTCACGCCGCTCACAAGTTGATCGGCAGCCGCTTCAATCACGTCCGGAGGCACAGACGCCGACTGGGCAAGAATAGACAGGTCAGCGGCGCTCCCCCTGATCCAACCAGAATGGGGCCAGCGCGAAGCAATGCTCGGCTCACTGCCGGTGAAAAGAGCTATCTCTAGGTCAGTGGCAGTTGTCAGGTCGGCCCTGAGAGCCGATCCCGCCGTCTCTCTAAGACGCGCGGGCACGCGAACAGCGATTGAGGACAGAATCGTTCGTCCCGTCGTCCGCACTACTTCACCGAGCCTCGATGTCGCATCACTTTCAACAGTGATAGCCGGCAAGACTTCGGTTTCAATCACCACCGGCGAGACGTTGGGCTCTAGGACGAGTATGTCGGGCCGCTTGGCGCTGCCCTTGAGTATGCCAGTGTTCTCGGAGTTGACAATTCTTGATGTATGCCAAGCTCGGCGCGTTTCGCGCAAGACAGCCGCAAGGGCGTCATTGATCGTGTGCTCGGTTGTTGCCATGGATTGCCTGAGTTCTTCTCCCGATGGAACAATCAGGTAATTTGCTCAAAACGCCAACAGTATTATGCACATTGCAAGTCGGGCGCTCCGTCGTTTTTCTTGGATCGGGGAGTGAAGTATCCGCCCACAAAAAAACCGCCCTGAGGCGGTTCGTCCGGCGTCCGAAACCCCTCAGTGCACGTCGCGCCAGGTGCGGCGCTTGATGAGCCAGAACAGGCCCGTCAGCAGGATCAGATAGATAATCACCTGAAAGCCGAGGCTGTGGCGGCGTTCGAGGCTCGGCTCCGCCGCCCAGGCAAGGAACGTGGTCACGTCCTCGGCCATCTGCTCGACCGTGGCCGCGGTGCCGTCGGCGTATTCGACGGAATCCTCGAACAACAGTTCCGGCATGGCGATCTGCGATCCAGGGAAATAGGGGTTGTAGGCCATGCCGTCGGCGATTTCGACGCCCGCGGGCGGCTCTGCAACATAGCCGGTCAGGAGTGCAAACAGGTAGTCCGGGCCGCCGTGGCGCGCCTTGGTCATCAGCGAAAGATCCGGCGGCAGGGCCCCGTTGTTGAGGCTGCGGGCTTCGTTGTCGTTGCGGTAGGGCCTGGGGAAGGGGTCCGACAGCCGCGCCTCGCGCTCGAACATCTCGCCTTCCTCGTCGGGTCCGTCCTCGACCATGAACTCGGCCGCGACGGCCTTGGCTTCCTCTTCGCTAAAGCCGATGTCGAGCAGGTTGCGGAACGAGAGATACTTCACCGAATGGCAGCCCGAACAGACCTCCTTGTAGACCAGGTAGCCGCGTTGCTGCGCCGCCCGGTCGTAGGATCCAAACAGGCCGTAGAACGACCAGTCGCGCGATTCGGGTTCTTTTTCCGCCTTCACCGCGAGGGCGGAGCCGGCAAACAAGCCAAGGCCGGCAGCCACGACGGTCGCGGCGGCAAGAGCACGCAGGCCCCTCATTTCGCCGCGCCGGATTTGAGGACCGATTCAGCGATCGACTCGGGTAACGGTTTGGGCCGCTCCATCCAGCCAACCAACGGCAGGACGATGATGAAATGCAGGAAGTAATAGGCCGTCGCCAGACGCCCGACCACCAGCCAGGCCCCCTCCGGCGGATTGGCGCCGACGAAGCCGAGAACGATGACGTCGGCAGCGAAGATCCAGAAGAACTGCTTGAAGATCGGCCGGAACGCGCCCGATTTGACCCGCGAGGTATCGAGCCACGGCAGCAGGAACAGAATACCGATCGAGGCGGCGAACGCGATCACACCCATGAGCTTGTCGGGGATCGAGCGCAGGATTGCGTAGAACGGCAGGAAGTACCATTCGGGCACGATGCTGGGCGGCGTCACCAGCGGATCGGCCCGTTTCCACTGGTCCGGATGGGTCAGATAGTTGGGCTCGTAGAACACCAGAAAGGCGAGCACGATAAAGAACACGCCGAACACCACCAGGTACTTGGTGGTGAAATACGGGTGATAGGGAATCGAGTCCTGCGGGCCCTTGATGCTGATGCCGGCCGGATTGTTCGACCCATGGACGTGCACCGCCCAGATATGAACCAGCGTCGCGCCGAGGATCAGGAACGGGATCAGGTAGTGCAAGCTGTAGAACCGCTGCAAGGTCGCGCTGCCGATCGAGAACCCGCCCCAAAGCCAGATGGTAATGGCATCGCCGACCCACGGGATGGCCGAAAACAGGTTGGTAATCACGGTTGCGGCCCAGAAACTCAACTGAACCCAGGGCAGAACATACCCCATGAACGCAGACGCCATCATCAAGGCGTATATAAGAACGCCGATGATCCACAGCAGTTCGCGCGGGCGTTTGTGACTGCCGTAGTACATGCCGCGAAACATGTGGATATAGACCGCGGCAAAGAACAGCGAACTGGCGTTGGAATGGATGTAGCGGATCAGCCAGCCGTAATTCACATCACGCATGATCCGTTCGACCGAATCGAGCGCGCCCTCGGCCGTGGGCACATAGTACATGGCAAGGAAAACGCCGGTGATAATCTGGATCCCCAGAATAATCGTCAGAATCGCGCCCATGCTCCACCAGTAATTCAGATTCTTGGGCGTCGGATAGTCGCGGCCGATGGTGGCTTCGAACGCGCTGAAAATCGGCAGCCGGTATTCGATCCACCGGATGAGGGAGTTGTTGTATTCACGTTTATTGGCGCCGGCCATCAGCCATCATCCGATGCGAACCGTCGTATCGTCGAGAAAGACGTACTCGGGTATGTCGAGGTTGCGGGGCGCCGGACCACTGCGGATGCGGCCCGAAGTGTCGTAGTGCGAGCCGTGGCAGGGGCAGAACCAGCCGCCGAAATCACCCTTGGGTTCGGTCGGTTTCTGGCCTAGCGGAATACACCCCAGGTGCGTGCAGATGCCGATCTGAACCAGCCACCTCGGATTTTGCACCCGGTCGGCGTCGAGCTCGGGATGTGGAAGTGCGGCACTATCGTCGGCACGGGCCTGATCGATCTCGGTTTGGTTGCGGTTGCGCACGAAGACGGGCTTGCCGCGCCAGACAACGGTGACGCTCTGCCCCTCTTCGATGGGGTTGAGGTCCATTTCCAACGTCGATAGCGCCAGAACATCGGCCGCCGGGTTCATCGAATCGATCAACGGCCAGGCGGCGAGGCCCGCTCCCACCACCGAAGCCGTCACCGCCGCAACATTGAGGATGTCGCGCCGCGAGACTTCTTCGTGTTCTGGGTCGGTGGTGTCCGTCATCGAAAAATCCGAGGGGGCGGCCGATACGGCCCGGATGAGGCGCCTTTCTGTCACCTAAATCGGCTATTGTCCAGCCCGCGCAGGCCCTGACAATCGCCGCAGCGGTCCCGGTTATAGCCCCCACATCTTATGAAAACCTAAATGCGGCTCGCCCTGTTTCAGCCCGATATCCCCCAGAATACAGGCTCGATCCTGCGCCTCGCGGCGTGCTTTGGGGTCGGTGTCGATGTGATCGGGCCGTGCGGCTTTCCGTTTTCGGACAGGGGCCTGAAACGGGCCGGGCTCGACTATGCGGCGCGGGCCACGGTCAGCCATCATGCTTCGTGGGCGGCGTTTCAGGAATCCGGTCCAATGTCACGGCTGATCCTGATGACCACGCGCGGCGACATGCGGTACTGCGATTTTGGTTTCCAGCCGGGCGATACGTTGATGGCCGGGCGCGAAAGTGCAGGCGTGCCGGACGAGGTTCACGCCGCCGCTGACGCGCGCCTTTTGGTTCCGCTTGTTGCCGGCGCGCGTTCACTTAACGTGGCGCAGGCCTGCGCCATCGTGCTGGCCGAAGCGCTGCGCCAGACCGGTGGATTTGCGTTTGCGCCGGAATAGGGTTGGCGATGGAAGGTATTGAAGACAAGAAGAACAAGGCGACGGCGCGGTTCGAAAATATGCGCGACCAGATCTGCGCCGGTTTCGAGGCGCTGGAGGACGAACACGACGGCCCTCACCGCGACCGCCCGCCGGGCCGGTTCGAACGCACCGCCTGGGACCGCGAAGGCGGCGGCGGAGGCGTCATGTCGATCCTGTGCGGGCGCGTATTCGAGAAGGTGGGCGTCAATATCTCCACCGTCCACGGCGAATTCTCGGAAGAATTCCGCAAGACCATGCCGGGCGCATCGGAAGACCCGCGTTTCTGGGCCGCCGGCAGTTCGCTGGTGGCGCACATGTGTTCGCCGCTGGTTCCGGCCGCGCATATGAACACGCGCTTTATCGTCACCACCGAAGGCTGGTTCGGCGGCGGCGCCGACCTGACCCCGGTTTTTCCCGACCAGGCCGACACCGAAACTTTTCACGCCGGTTTGAGAGCCGCCTGCGACAATCACAACGCGGGTTACTATCCGAAGTTCAAGAAATGGTGCGATGAGTATTTCTTCATCAAGCACCGGGACGAGCCGCGCGGCGTCGGCGGTATCTTTTACGACAATCTGGATTCGGGCGACTGGGACGACGACTTCGCCTTCACGCAGGACGTGGGCCGGGCTTTTCGCGACGTTTACCCGGAGATCGTGCGGCGCCACATCGACGATCACTGGACCGAGGCCCAGCGCGAGGCGCAACTGGTGAAACGCGGCCGCTATGTCGAGTTCAATCTTGTGTACGACCGCGGCACCAGTTTCGGCCTCAAGACCGGCGGCAATGCCGAGGCCATCCTGATGTCGCTGCCGCCGCTGGTGAAATGGCCGTAAACCGCTGATATCGATTGATTGATTGCGTCGACCGGGCGGGTGCATCGGGGCACGGTCTTCGTTAGACTAACGGCCGATATTCCCACCTGGAGCGGGGGGATCGGGGGCTAGAGTTGAACTGCCCGGCATGTCAGGCCGAAGTTGCCGAGGGCGCAAAATTCTGCGGCGAATGCGGCGCCGCATTGGCGCGCGCGTGCCCCTCGTGCGGTGCGGATACGGGCGCGGACGCGAAGTTCTGCATCAACTGCGGCACCGCCCTTAAACCGGTTCCGGTTCCGCAGGCGGCACCGGCAGCGACGCCCTATCCGCTGCATCGTGGTGACGTTGCAACCGAAGCCGGGGCCGAGGTTGTGTCCGCGGAGCAACCCGTCACCGCTCCGGCGCCGGCGCCAGCCGATTCAAGCGAAATCGCGCCCGCGGCGGCGGCCGCAAACAATGACGCGCCCGTACCCGAACCGCATCCCGCCCCGGGCGATGCCCTCGACGGCGAGCGCCGGCAGGCAACGGTCCTGTTCGCCGACATGGCGGGCTACACCGAAACTGCCGAGAAGCTGGGCGAAGAGGACACCTATGCGGTGATGCAGCCGATCCTCCGGCGCATCGTCGAGATCGTCGAGGCCCACGGCGGCACGACGCAGGATCTGGCCGGCGACAGCGTCATGGCGCTGTTCGGCGCGCCGCATGCGGTTGAAGACGCGCCGCTGCGTGCCTGCCGCGCGGCGATCGATGTGCAGGATCAGATGGAAACGCTGAGCCGGGAGACGCAAGAGCGCCACGGCATCCTGCCGCGCTTCCGCATCGGCCTCAACACCGGCCCGGTAGTGATCGGCAAAATGGGCGCCGACCAGCGCACCGAGGTGCGGGCGCTGGGCGATACGGTCAATCTTGCCTCCCGCATCCAGAACCTGGCCGAACCGGGAACGGTGCTGCTAAGCGAAAGCACCCATGGTGTCGTCGCGGGCTTTGTCGAATCGGAATCGCTCGGCGAACGCCAGGTCAAGGGCAAATCGAAACCGGTTCCCGTGCATCGCCTCGTCGCCCTGAATGAGGGCGTAACGCGGTTCGACGTCTCCAGGAGCCGGGGCCTCACGGATTTGATCGGGCGCCGCCGCGAACTGGAATTGATGGAAGATGTCTGGGCCGAAGCGCAGACCGGAAAGACCTGCGTCTTCAATCTGATCGGCGAGGCCGGGATCGGATAATCGCGGCTGGTGCACGAGTTCTGCCAGCGCCGCGAGGCCGGAGATGTCTTTGTATTACGCGGCAACTGCCAGCAGTCGGGCAATACCGGCGCCTTTCATCCCTTCATCGAGGTGGTACGGACCTCGTTTCGCATCGCCGCCCGCGAATCTCAAGAAACGGCGGCGGACAAGCTCCGGCGCGGCATCGAGGTTCTCGGTGGCGATGCCACCGAGGGGGTGCCCTACCTTTTGAATCTTCTCGGTTATCCGGTCACAGGTGCGGATTTCACCAAGGAGAATGCCGAAGTCGCGGGCATTCGCACGCGCGATCTTCTGGCCGACCTGCTGCGCAAACGCTGCGAGTCCTCAGAGGTTCTGCTGGTCATGGAAGACCTGCACTGGATCGACACGAATTCCGAAGAACTGTTGCTGCGGATCATCGGGGGCGAACGGCGGCTGATGGTGTTGTGCAATTTCCGGCCGCAATACGCCGCCCCCTGGGCAAGCAACGAGCACACAACCGAATTGCGCGTTGTGCCCCTTTCCGGCCATTCGACCGAAGATTTGCTGCTGCACCGCCTTGGCGTCGAAAAACTGCCCAGCGGCCTGACCGATTTCGTGGTCGAAAAGTCCGAAGGCAATCCGCTGTTCGCCGAAGAGATCACAAATTACTTTCTGGAGCGCGGCGTCCTGCAACGCGAGAACGGCGGCGTTGCCTTTCATGCCCCGGAGGCGCGCACTCCCCGTCGGCCTCGAAAACATCCTGATGGACCGGGTGGACAGCCTCGACGAAGAGCCGCGCGCCTTCCTTCAGGCGGCTTCGGTCATCGGGCGTTATTTCTCTGCCGATGTGGCCG
>CAZTAK010000004.1:15275-32437 GCA_964611585.1 uncultured Alphaproteobacteria bacterium | reverse complement strand
TGGCCGACACGCTGGCCGATCATTATGGCCGGACCCCGCGCGCCGAAAAGGCCGTCCAGTACATGCGCATGGCGGGGGAAAAGGCGCTTCGGCTTTATTCGCTGGACGAGGCCGAACTCCGCTTCCGGCAAGTCGTCGACCTGATTGAAACCGTACCGGGCTGCGCCGACGATACGTTTTTTGTCGATTCGCTCCTCAACGTCTGCCGCGTCCTTTACTACAAGACCGATTTCTATGGCCTGATCGAACTGGTCGAAAAGCACCGGCCGCTGGTCGAGGGGATGGACGACCCGGCGCGTCTCGGCCGTTTTCTGTTCGAACTCGGTTACGCCCATTGTTTCAGCGCCAACCCTGCCGTGGGGAAACCGCTGCTGGAACGCGCCCTCAAGATCGGCGAGGACACCGGCGATGAAAGGCTCAACGCCTACGCCTCGATGGGGTTGATGTGGCAGCACATCTACTGGGAGCCGCCGACACCCGAGACCCGGGCGAAGGTCCGCGAACTCTCGGCCCGCGCCTGCGACATCGGGCGACGGCTCGGCGACCGCTGGGTGACGGTCAAGGCGCTGATCGGCCCCTCCATCGACGACGTGGTATTCGGGCGCCCGGCGCGGGCGCGGCGCGAGGGTCTCAAGGCGATCGAATACAGCCGCGAGACCGGCGATCCGCGCGGCCGTAGCGTGGGGCTTTATTGTCTCGCCTTCGCCGATGTGTACGGCTTCGATTTCGCGGGCGCCACTGAAGACGCCGAGGAATCGATCCGGCTGGGCCTCAGCCCCATCGACCGCATAACGGCCGAGACCGCCAAGGGCTTGGCCTTCGTCTATCTGGAGCGCCCCGAGGAGGGCCTGCCCATCCTTCGCGCCGTACGCGATCGAATCGTCCAGATGGGGTTCGCCCAGCTTGCGACGATTGTTGACACCGGCCTTCCCGTAGGTCTCATCCTGACCGGCGAACTCTCGAAAGACGTCAAGGAACTCGAAGCCTTTATCGACCGCTACCGCGCCTTGGCGCCGCACTTCAGCGCGCTCGGTCATCTGACGCTCGGCGACGTCTATATGCGCCTGGCGACCGGTCAGAGTGACGTCAGCCTTGGCGCCCTGGTCAGGAATGCCGGCTTCGTCCTCACCGCCGGCCCGCGCGCCGCCGCGAAGGCGCGCGAGCACCTGAGCGAAGCCGCGGACAGCTTTCGCGCCGCTGACGCGCCTTCATTCCTCGCCTGGGCGCTGCTCGATCTCGGCCTGGTGGCGATCAAGAAGAAAAAGAAGGACGAGGCCCGGAAACATCTCGACGAGGCCAAGACGGAGGCGGTCGAGGCCGAGGTCACGGTCCTCGGAGCGCGGATCGACGCGGCGCTGGCAGGACTCTAGGCCAGGCCCGCCCAGCCGCTTGCCGGCCCCTGCCCTGCATATTTTCTTTTGGCGGACTTCGTGGCACCATTGGCGTCATGTTCAGCGTTCAACCATTGCGCCCCGGCAAGAAACGGGCGTCGCTCGGCGGCGCCGTAATGGCCACCCTGATCGCCTTGTTTACCCTCTCGGCCATGTCGGCGGGTGCGGCGGAACTGGAAGACTTCTACGGCCGCTGGGTCGGCTCCGGTATCCTGACCGGCACCACCGAAATCGATCCCGAATTCGCGGTGCGCGATATCGACGTCATTATCCGCGATTCGGGCGACGGGTTTCTGGTGTGCTGGATTACGCTCAAGCGCGAACGCCGCGCCGAGGGCCGGGCCGCCGAGCGCGCAGTCACAAGGATCCGGTTCGAACCGGCGTCCGGCGAGGACATCTACCGCGCCCCGCCACGGCGCGGCAGCGAAGGCGAATTCAGCGCCTGGGCGGAACTGCGCGAAGAAAGCCAGCTGGTCTTCACCCAAAACATCGACGAAGAGGGCCACCGCGAACTTCAGATCTACGACCGCTCGCTGGTAAACGCGGATACGATGCGCCTCGATTTCTCCCGCCTCGACAACGAAATCCTGGTGCGCAACGTCCGCGGCGAACTTTCGAAGTTGCCGGGCGCGGGTGCCGATTCAGTGTGCAGCGGTTGACCGGACCCGATACCGGCAACGAGGAGAGGCGACCAGGCATGAACAACGGATTTCGCGCGGCGCGCGGCGCCGCCCCCCGGCGCCTTTCGCGGGCTCTCTGGGGCCGCCCCGGACGCGCCCGCCCCTTGGCCCTTGCGCTTGGGATCCTCGTGCTGTGGTTCGTTCCCGGTCCGGCGCTCGCCCAGAACATCGCCATCGACGCCTTTTACGGCCACTGGTCGGGAACCGGCGTTTCCGAAAGCAACATCAGTCTCTATTTCCGCCTCACCTCGCGCGACCTCGACGTGTCGATACAGGCGCGGGGCACGGGCTTCGTGGTGGACTGGACCACGGTGCAACGTCAGCGCGGCAACCCCGATGACCCGACGCCAGTGCGTAAAGGGACGGCGATCGAATTCGTGCCGAGCGGGATGCCCGGCGTCTGGCGCGCCGCCGACGCGGCCGATCCGTTGTCGGGGCAGCGTTACGCCTGGGCGCGGATCAAGGACCAGACGCTCACCGTTCATTCGCTGGTGATCGACGGTGAAGGCGGCTACGAAATGCAGATCTATCACCGGACGCTCACGGGGCTCGGCATGGAGCTCGAATTCGCCGCCTTCCGCAATGGCGAAGCGCGCCGTACCGCCAAGGGCCGGCTGGTAAAGGTCGGGGATTAACGGCGCTCCGGGGCGGGCGACGCCCCGATCAGACGAGCCCGCGCAACTTTTCGAGGCAAGCCTCGCGGGTCGGCGCGAAGTCGTTTTCGACCCACCAGGTCTCGAGGGCGCGTAACGCCTCGCCCACGCGCGGGCCTTTATCGATGCCGAGCGCGCGCGCATCCGCACCCCGCACCGGCAACGTGGGCGCTGGCCAGGACCGGGACAGGTCGATGAGGGGTTCGAATTTCTCCCCCACGCCCGCGCGGGCACGCGCGACCTGCACCCCGTCCTCGAAAGCCGCATTTCCGAACGCATAAATGAGTGTGCGCGCAGCGCGTTCGTTGACGCCGCCGGCAACCGTGAGCGCCGCTTCCATCATCAGCTTGAGACGCGCCGAATCGGCGTTCGAGAATCGCAGCCGCGCGGCGAGCGCCGCAGCCCGCCCCGGCCCGTCGCCGTCGGCGATCAGCATACCGAGGCGCAGCAGCGGATCGATCGACTCTTCAAGCTCCAATAGACGCGCGAATGAATCGAGGTCGCGCGCCTCGGGCGCAACGGCTTTGAGTACGCCCGCCTCCGCCATCAGCCGCACGGCCTCGAGCGGTTCCGGAGCGGCAAGCAGGCGCAACGCCTCGCCCGCCACCCGTTCCGCCGAAAGATTGCCGAGATCGCCGGCAGCCGCCCGGCAGGCCGCATAACTCGCCTCATCGACCGGCGGCTTGCCGTACCACGCATGAAACCGGAAATAGCGGAGAACCCGCAGCGTATCCTCGCCGATGCGCTGGGCCGGATCGCCGACAAAACGCACCGTGCCGGTCCGGAGATCGCCGATGCCGCCGGTCGGATCGGACACCGCGCCGTCGGCGTCGGCATAAAGCGCGTTCAGCGTAAAGTCGCGGCGACTTGCGTCCGCCACCCAGTCGTCGGTGAACGCCACCACCGCGCGGCGGCCGTCGGTGGAGACGTCGCGCCGCAGAGTCGTCACTTCGTAATGCGCCTTCTCGACGACCGCGGTAATGGTGCCGTGACCCAAGCCGGTCGGCACCGCACGCAACCCCGCGCGCTTCAGAAGCGCCATCACGGTTTCCGGCGGATCGGGAGTGGCGAGATCGATGTCCTTGGCCTCGCGGCCCAGCACGGCGTCGCGCACGCAACCGCCGACGAAACGCACGGTGGCGCCGTCGGCCGTGAGCGCACGCACCAGCGCGACCGTTTCCGTCGCGCCCATCCACGCGGGCGGGTCGATGCGCGCCGAGATCTCCATGGCCTAGCGCACGTCGGACGGGACGATTCTTCCGTCCTCGAGACGGGGCGGGATGTAGGTGCCCTCGGTATTTCCCTCTTCCATCAGGGCAACACCGATCATGCCGGCAATGAACAACACCAGTCCGGCAATCGTCAGCCAGGCCCACGGCGTGTCCTGCCAGGCGGGCTGGCCGGTCTGCTTCGAGCGCGCACGGCTTCGCGCCAATACCATGTATAGCCCCCAGGCGACGAACGGCAGCAGGAACGGCAGGAATTGAATCAGTTTGCGGAACATGGCGCCCTATTGGTGCGGCTCTGACAATTCAATCCCTCAATGTGAGCCCGCACCACTAGGCTAACTCTTTGGTTATGTTCAATTCTTTTCAACATCTGGTCCCAATGCCATCGGTGCAAAATGTCGGAATTGAACGACTAGGATGCCAGCGCATGATAGAGATTGACGATCATGCCTGCGGTCGCGCCCCAGATGAAACGGTCTTGGTGGGGGATCACATAGAAGAACCGCTCCGCCCCCTTCCACACCCGGCTGCGGCGCTTGTGATTGGCCGGGTCCAACACCAACGAAAGCGGCACCTCGAACGCCTCGGCCACTTCGAACGCATCGAGGGCGAGTTCGAACCCGGGCCGCACCAGCGCCACAATCGGCGTGATCGAAAACCCGGTGCGGGTTTCGTACACGTCGAGCGTCCCGATGACGTCGATATGACCGGGCGCGATTCCGATCTCTTCCTCGGTTTCGCGCAGCGCGGCGGCAACGGCGTCGGCGTCGCTCCCTTCAATGCGCCCGCCGGGAAAGCTGACCTGGCCCGCATGATCGTGCAGATGATCGGTGCGTTGCGTCAGCAGCAGCGTCGCCCCGGCGGGGTGCATCACCAGCGGCACCAGCACCGCCGCCGCGGTCAATGTTTCGGGGGCGTCGGCGCGCATGCCGGGATTGAGGTCGTAATCGCTGCGCGGGCCCGTGCCGTTCGGCGCGTGAAGGCGCGCGGCGACGAAGTCGCGGAAGTCCTCATGCGTGGTTTCAGTCAGACGGTCCAGCATTGTCATTCCGTTTCGGGCGCGGGACCGAGGGAAAAGAACACACCTTCGCTCCACACCCCGAACAGGGTTTCGCCCTCGACCGCGTGTTCGCCGCCGATCGACACCAGTTCGTAATAGACGGCGCGCGCGATCAGCGCCTCGAGCCCGTCCCGCACCATCACGTAGGGCGAGGGTTCGCCGGTCAAAGGATCGTGATCGACCCGGATCGGGCAATCCGGCCCGGCGGTGATTTCGTCGTCGAGATTGGTTCGGAAGCGGAGGCTGGCATCGGACCCCTCGCCCGAGACAGTCACGGCGACGGCGACGAACGGCGCATCCTCGACCTCGATCCGTCCCTTTTCGACCGGGGTCTCAAGATAATATTGGCCGTCCGGTTCGCGCTTCAATACCGTTGCGAACAGCCTGACCAGCCGTTTGCGGCCAATCGGGGAGCCGTGATAAAACCAAGTGCCGTCGCGCGCGATGCGCATTTCGAGATCGCCGCAGACCGGGGCCAGCCGGTCAAGTGCCGTCTCGCCGGGTGCGGCACGGGTCGCTGCCGGTGCCGCTGAATCGGTGTCCGGAGACGTCTCGATCCCGCTACCGGTATTGTGCATTTCTGTGGTCATGGCCCGTGTGTCCTGCGGCGGCGGTCGCATCCGGCGTCGTAACGACCGCTAGCGAATCGACCGAGCACCGGAACCGCTGGTGCCAATCCCCGGGAGAATCCGCGTGAGTATAACCGAGCCGACCGCCACCGCCAGCGCCGCCCCCGAACCCGGCGCCGCCGAGGCCGGCATTACCGAGGTCGAGGCTCTGGTCGAAAAGATGGCCGCCGTCCGCGAAGGCGTCGGAGCGGTGATATTCGGCCAGCACGAAGTCATCGATCACACCCTGATTACGCTGTTATCGGGCGGGCATGCGCTGCTGATCGGCGTGCCGGGGCTCGCCAAGACGCTGCTGGTGGAAACGCTCTCGACGGTGCTGGGGCTTTCGGAAAAGCGCGTCCAGTTCACCCCCGACCTGATGCCGGCCGACATCATCGGGTCCGAGGTACTGGAGGAATCGGATGCCGGCGCCCGGTCGTTCCGGTTCATTCCGGGGCCCGTGTTCTGCCAGCTTCTTATGGCCGACGAAATCAACCGCGCCAGCCCGCGCACCCAGTCGGCTCTGTTGCAGGCGATGCAGGAGAAACATGTCTCGGTCGGCGGGCACGGGCACGCGCTGCCGAACCCGTTCCATGTGCTGGCAACCCAGAACCCGATCGAACAGGAAGGCACCTACCCGTTGCCCGAGGCGCAGCTCGACCGTTTTCTGATGCAGATCGATGTCGGTTACCCCGACATCGCGGCGGAGCGGCAGATGCTGATGGCGACGACCGGCGCGGAGAGCCAAACCGCCAAAGCGGTGCTGACGGCGGACGAGTTGCTGGCGGCGCAGCGTCTGGTCCGGCGCGTGCCCGTCGGGGAAAGCGTGGTCGAGGCGATCCTCGGGTTGGTCCGCGCGGGCCGCCCGGAATCGAGCACGATCGATGCGGTCAAGAACGCCGTCGCCTGGGGCCCGGGGCCGCGCGCGAGCCAGGCGCTGATGCTGGCGGTCCGGGTGCGGGCGCTGTTCGACGGGCGTTTGTCGCCGTCGGTCGAGGATGTGGTGGCGCTGGCCGCGCCGACGCTGCGCCATCGCATGGCGCTCGGCTTTGCCGCCCGCGCCGACGGCGTTACCATCGAATCGATCATCGACCTGCTTTGCGAGCCCTACCGTTAGCCGGACGCGCGAGGCCTGAAATACGCCGGCGCCGCCCATGAGCCTCACCGACGACACCGGCCATGCCGCCGGGTTGGCGCGCCACCGTGCCGAACAGGCCGCCGCCGCGCTGCCGCCGCTGCTGATCGCCGCCGAGCGCGTCGCCGCCACCGTTGCGCCCGGTGTTCACGGCCGCCGCCGGGTCGGCACCGGTGAAACCTTCTGGCAATTCCGGCGCTATGTGACGGGTGATCCCGCCAACCGCATCGACTGGCGCCAGTCGGCCAAGACCGAGCGCGTGTTCGTGCGGGAAAACGAGTGGGAGGCGGCGCAAAGTGTCTGGCTGTGGCGCGACCTGTCGCCATCGATGGTCTACCGCTCGCGGCTTGCCGAAGAAACCAAGCACGAGCGCGCTTCGTTGTTGCTGCTCGCGGCGGCTTCGTTGCTGGTGCGGGGCGGCGAACATATCGCCCTTCTGGGCCAAAACCGGATCGCGCGCGCCGGCCGCACCGCGCTCGACCGCATTACCCTTTCGCTGATCCGCGAGGACGACCGCGGCGGCGAGGCGATCCCGCTGGTCCGTTTGCCGCGCTACGGACAACTGGTGCTGCTGAGCGATTTTCTTGCGCCCTTCGCGGAGACCGAGCACGCGATCCGCCATTACGCCGCCCAGGGCGTGCGCGGGCATCTCCTGCAGGTTCTCGATCCGGCGGAAGAGGAACTGCCGTTCCGCGGGCGGATACGTTTCGAGGGCCTCGAAGGCGAAGGCGAGTACATCGCCAGCCGGGCCGAAACCTTACGCGGGTCCTACGCGGCGCGCCTGCGCGCGCTGCGCGGGAGCCTCACGGATCTTTGTTCGTCAATCGGCTGGACCTTCGGCCATCATCGCACCGATGCTCAGCCGCAAAGCGCCCTTCTCGCCCTCTACAGCGCGTTTTCAGAGGACCTGGCGTAACATCAGGACGATGGCGCACCCGCAACCCCGAGGCAACCGACGTTCATGCTGACCTTTGGGCCGCTGGCCTTTGCCGCGCCCTGGATTCTGACCGCGCTGGCAGCGCTGCCGCTAATCTGGTGGCTGCTGCGGGTGACCCCGCCGGCGCCGCGCCGGATCGCCTTCCCGGCGGTGCGGCTGCTGTTTGGGCTGCGCCCGAGCGAGGAAACTCCGGCCCGGACGCCCTGGTGGCTGTTGCTGCTGCGGTTGTTTCTGGCCACCCTGATTATCGTTGCGCTGGCACAGCCGTTGATCAATCCCGGCGCCCGGTTGGTCGGGGACGGCCCGCTGCTGCTGGTCACCGACGACGGCTGGGCGGCGGCGGCGAATTGGCCCGCCCGCACGCGCGCCCTTGCCGACATGATCGACCAGGCCGAACGGGGCAACCGGCCGGTCGCGGTTTTGACAACGGCGCCGCCTGCCGACGGAAGCCCCCTCGCCGTATCGGGCCTGATGCCCGCCGCCGCGGCACGCCGCTTGATCGACGGACTGGAGCCCAAGCCCTGGCCCGTTGACCGCGCCGGTGCGGTACGCGCACTGAAGGATGGTGATTTGCCCCTGCCGATCGAATCGGTTTGGCTGAGCGACGGGGTCAGTGCCGAGGACCGCACGGGCGAGGCCGACGAACTGGCCCGCCTCCTGATCCGGTTCGGCCCGGCGGCCGTGGTGCGCGAACCGGACGCCGATCTGGCGCGCCTTCTGGCGCCGCCCGAAACGGCCGGCTCGATTCTCGTTCTCGAAGTTCAGGCCCCGGCCGCGCCAGCCGGAGAGGGCGAGATCCGGGTGCGCGCGGTGACCGAATCGGGCCAGGTGATCGCCGTGGCGCCGGTCGCGTTTGCGGCGGGCGCCCGCACCGGCTCTGCCCAATTCGACCTGCCGGCGGAAGCGCGCAACCAGATCGTGCGCCTCGAACTCGACGGCGAATCGACCGCCGGTGCCGTCGTTCTGCTCGACGAGCGCTGGCGCCGCCGCCCGGTCGGGCTGGTGTCGGGCGGCGCCCTCGAATACGCCCAGCCGCTGTTGTCGGATACCTACTACCTCGGCCGGGCGCTCGACCCGACCGCCGAAATTCACGCGGGCGCCCTGGCCAACCTGATGGAACTGGGCCTCACGGTCCTTATCCTTGCGGACGTGGGCCAGGTGGTGGTGCCGGACCGTACGCAACTGGACCGCTGGCTCGACGGCGGCGGGATTCTGGTGCGGTTTGCCGGACCCAAGCTGGCCGAAAGCGACGGCTCCCTGCTGCCGGTTCCGCTGAGGAGCGGGACGCGGGGCCTCGGCGGGGCGCTGACCTGGACAACGCCGGCGCGTCTTGGCGCCTTCGCGGAAGACGGCCCGTTCTTCGGGCTGGCGATTCCCGACGATGTCCGGGTTTTGCGGCAGGTGCTGGCCGAGCCGAGCCTCGACCTCAGCGACCGCACCTGGGCCCGGCTCGCGGACGGAACACCGCTGGTAACGGCGGAGCCGCGCGGCAAGGGCTGGCTGGTGCTGTTCCATGTGACGGCGACACCGCAGTGGTCGAGCCTGCCGCTGTCGGGGCTGTTCGTCGAGATGTTGCAGCGTGTGGTGGCCTTGAGCCAGGGAATCTCGGGCGAACGCTCGGCCGTACCGCTGCCGCCGTTGTCGCTGCTCGACGGATTCGGGCGTCTGGGCGCGCCCGGCGCCGGGGCCGAGCCGGCACGACCCGAAATATTCGAGGACTCGGCCGTCGGACCCGGCCATGCCCCCGGGTTCTACGGCAGCAATGAAGCGCGCCGCGCGCTCAACCTGTCGGCGGGGATCACGCCGCCGGTCGCAATTGGCGACCTGACCGCGGCACTGCGCCAGGACTCCTACGGCCAAAGCGCCGAAATCGATCTGCTGCCGTGGATGCTGGTGGCGGCGCTGATTGTTTTGGTGATCGACACCCTGGCCGGACTGGCGCTCGGCGGGCAATTGCGGCGGGTGGCGGCGGTGACATCGGTCTTTGCGATGAGCACCGTTTTGCTCGCCTTTGCGCCGCGGCCCGCAGACGCGCAAGCCGGCGCCCAGGGTGACGATAGCTTTGCTTTGGCGGCAACGCTGGAAACGCGGCTGGCCTATGTCGTCACCGGAAATAGCGCGCTCGACGAAATGAGCCGCGCCGGCCTCACCGGACTTAGCCAGATTTTGACGGTGCGCACGGCCATCGAACCGGCGGCGCCGATGGCGGTCAATATCGAGTCCGACGAACTGGCGTTCTTTGCCCTGCTGTACTGGCCGATCGAACCGGACCAAAGGGACCTGTCGCCCGAGGCGCTGGCGAAGATCGACACGTTCATGAAATCCGGCGGCACCATCGTGTTCGACACCCGCGACCAGCAGTACGCCGAAACCAGCCCCAATTCCTTCCGCCGAACGACCTCGGTCAATGGCCCGGGCGCGCAACGCCTGCAAGGAATTCTTGCGGGCCTCGACATTCCGCCGCTGGCGCCGGTGCCGGACGATCACGTACTTACCAAGACGTTCTATCTGTTGCGCGATTTTCCCGGCCGCTGGAGCGGCGGCACCGTCTGGGTCGAGCGCCACGCCGGCGGCAGCAACGACGGGGTGTCCTCGATCATCATCGGCAGCAACGACTGGGCAAGCGCGTGGGCAATCGACGGGTCGGGGCGTGCGCTGGCGGCAGTGGTGCCGGGCGGCGCCGCGCAGCGCGAAATGGCGTTCCGGTTCGGCATCAACCTGGTGATGTACGCCTTTACCGGTAACTACAAAGCCGATCAGGTGCACATCCCGGCCATTCTCGAACGTTTGGGGCAGTAGCCGTGGCCTTCGATTCGATCGCCTTTTCGTTTCTCGTGCCGGGGCCGCTTCTGTTGCTGCTGGCGGCCGCCACCGCGGCGCTGTTCGCGTTCTCGGTGTGGCGCAAGGCGAAGGGCGTGCTTTGGCGTGGCGGCGTGCTCGCGGTCCTGCTGTTGGCGTTGACGGGCCCGACCCTGATCGCCGAGGAACGCGAGAGCCGCGACGATATCGCCGTGATCGTCCTCGACCGCAGCCCGAGCCAGGGCATCGGCGATCGCACCGCCGCCGCCGACGCTGCGCTCGAAGAACTCAAGCAGCGCCTCGCGCGTTATCCCGATCTCGAGGTGCGAATGGTCGAGGCGGCCCGCGCCGATGCGCGCGAGGATGCCGGCACCGAATTGATGGCGGCGCTGGCGCAGGCGTTTTCGGACGTGCCACGCGATCAGATCGCGGGTGCGGTGCTTATCACAGATGGCCAGATCCACGACGCCGCCGACGCCACCGACCCGCCACTACCGGCGCCGCTCCATGTGCTGCTGACCGGCGATCCCCGCGCCGGCGACCGCCGCCTGGTGATCGAGCAGGCGCCGAGCTACGGCATCATCGGCAGCGAACTCGAAGTGCGCCTGCGCGTCACCGAGGCCGGCGCCCCAAGCGGCGAGGATACGCGGCGCCCCGCGGTAATCACGTTGCGTCAGGACGGCGGACCCATCGAACGGCATACCGTCTTTGTCGGCGACGAGACGCGCATCCCGTTCACCCTGGAACACGGCGGGCGGACGGTGGTCGAACTGGCCGTCGAGGCGGGCGCACAAGAGCTGACGATGCAGAACAACCGCGCCGCCCTCAGCATGACCGGCGTGCGCGACCGGCTGCGGGTCTTGCTGGTCTCGGGTGAGCCGCACGCGGGCGAGCGGACCTGGCGCAATCTGCTCAAGGCGGACCCGGCGGTCGATCTGGTTCATTTCACGATCCTGCGCCCGCCCGAAAAACAGGACGGGACGCCGGTGCAGGAATTGTCCTTGATTGCGTTCCCGACGCGCGAGCTGTTCGAAATCAAGCTCGATGAATTCGATCTTATTATTTTCGACCGCTACCGGCGGCGCGGCGTCCTGTTGCCGATCTATGTCGAGAACATTGCCGCCTACGTCGAGAACGGCGGCGCCCTCCTGGCGGCGGCGGGTCCGGAGTTTGCGACCCGGTTAAGCCTCTACCGCACGCCGCTCGGCCTGGTCCTGCCGGCGCAACCCACGGGCACTCTTTTTGAACAGGGATTCAAGCCGGCCGTCACCGAGGTGGGCGCGCGTCATCCGGTCACGGCTGAACTGGAGGGCGCGGGCGCAGACGGCGGCGAGCCCGAATGGGGACGCTGGTTCCGCATGGTCGAATCGCGCCAGACCGGGGGCACGGCGGTGCTGAGCGGCGTCGAGGGCCAGCCGCTTCTGGTGCTCAGCCGCACAGGAGAGGGCCGGGTCGCGCAGTTGTTGTCCGACCACGCCTGGCTGTGGGCGCGCAACTACGAGGGGGGCGGGCCGCAGGCGGAATTGCTGCGCCGCCTCGCCCACTGGCTGATGAAGGAGCCCGATCTCGAGGAAGAGGAACTACGCGCCCTCGCGGCGGGCAACCGCATCAATATCGAGCGCCGCAGTTTGAGCGCGGACGGTCCGCCGGTCACTCTGACCGGCCCGGACGGAAGCATGCGCGTGCTGAGCTTGAGCGATGCCGGTGGCGGCCGCGCCGCTGCCTCGGTGGCGACCGAAGACCCGGGCCTTTACCGGCTGAGCGACGGCACCCATACCACTGTGGTCGCCGTCGGCGCCGTCAACCCGCGCGAGTTCGCCGACGTTCGCGCGAGTGCGGAAATTCTGGCGCCCCTGGCCGAGGCCACCGGTGGCGGCGTGGTCTGGCTTTCCGAAACCGGGACGCCGGACCTGCGCCGGGTGCGTCCCGGCCGGCCTGCGCGCGGCCGCGGCTGGATCGGGCTGCAGGCCAACGAAAGCTATTTCGTCACCGGCGTGCGCCAGGTCTCGCTGCTGCCGCCTTGGGCACTACTGGTTCTGCTGGTCGGCGGACTGATGCTGGCCTGGACCCGCGAGGGGCGCTAGAGCAATATCCGCAGGGATTAAACCGGCGCGGTTCAAACCCTTCGCGAAAAATTGCTCTACTTTTTTCGAAGTTAGAGCAGCTTTATCCGATCAGAAATTGCCCAAGGCGATTCCACCTGATCGGATGCTGCTCCAGGGCTCACGTGGCGGCGCGGGTCACACCGCCACCGACGGAACCGCGGATCGACTGATCCAGCACCAGAACCTGAAACCGGGTTTCGTCCACCGGCCCCGGCAGGCTGAGCCCGAACGGCGGCGCCGGCTCGAAGCCGAAGCGCGCGTAATAATGCGGCTCGCCCACTACCAAAACGAGGTCGTGGCCGCACCGCGCCACCTCGCGCAGACCGCGCCGAACCAGGGCGACGCCAATCGCCTGACCGCGGCGCGCCGGATCGACGGCGAGTGGGCCCAGCAGCAGGGGCGCGGCCGCCCCCGCAACCCGGACCGGCCAGAACCGCAGGCTGCCTTGAAATGCGCCATCGAACAAGGCCACCAACGACAGGGCGCGCACCGGCGCGACGCCATCGCGCAGGCGGTAGACGGTGCGCTGCATGCGCGCGGGTCCGAACACGAGGTCGAGCAGTTGTTCACGGGGGGCCGCGTCGTGCGGCCGTTCGGCGACGATATCAAACATGCCGTGGCTCCGGCAAAGGGCGGATCGGGATCAGGGAACCCGCATCCGGTGTGAAAGAATTTTGGAAAAGGTCCGGGCCGCAGGCGCAGACACGCGCGACCCATTGCGGCCGGGGCGCAAAGGCCCGGCGCAGGTTCGTTATCGTCGTCGCAGTGCCGCCACGCGCTTCATGTCCCGCCCATAGCACGGCGGCGGCGGCAAACGCAAGACGCGCCCTTCACGCAGGTCAGCCCGCGCTCGCCCGGATCCACGCAAAATGACGCTTGAGCCCCTTTTCACAGGACACGGAGCAACGCCGTGGAAATGGCTGTTTCGATCGTCGTCTTTGTTCTGGCGGCGCTGTACGAAGCCGCACCCGCCGCCTAGGCCGGGCATTTCTTTCAGATACGGGAGCAATTCATGGGCATGCTGGTCGAAGGAAAGTGGACGGACGAGGCCGGCATTCCGCGCTCGGGCGACGGATCGTTCCAGCGGCGCGCGTCGGCGATCCGCGAGCGCGTCAGCGCCAACGGATCGAGCGCGTACAAGGCCGAGCCCGGGCGCTATCATCTCTATGTCAGCTATGCCTGCCCGTGGGCGCACCGGACGCTGATCATGCGCACGCTGAAAAAACTCGAAGATGCGATCTCGGTGTCGGTGGTGGACTGGCACATGACCGGCGAGGGCTGGCATTTTTCGGATCGCGACGGCGCGGCGCCGGACCCGATAATGGGGGCGAAATATTTGCGCGAGATCTATGCCGCCTCGCACGCCGATTACACCGGGCGGGTCACGGTGCCGGTGCTGTGGGAAAAAAAGACGGCGCGCATCGTCAACAATGAATTCTCCGAGATCATCAGAATGCTCAACGGCGTATTCGATGAATGGGGCGACGCGAGCCTCGACTTCTATCCCGAGGATCTGCGCGCGGAAATCGACGCGATAAATGCACGCGTGTACGAGACTCTCAACAACGGCATCTATCGCTGCGGCTTCGCCGGCACCCAAGGAGCCTACGAACGCGCCTTCGACGACCTGTTCGCGACGCTCGACTGGATGGAGGAGATTCTGTCGCGCCGGCGCTGGCTCGCCGGTTCACGCCAGACCGAGGCCGACTGGCGCGCGTTCCCGACGCTGGTGCGGTTCGACGCGGTCTATCACGGGCACTTCAAGTGCAACCGGCGCCGCATCGAGGACTACGAAAACCTCTCGAACTACCTGCGCGAGCTTTTTCAGACGCCGGGCGTCGCCGGATCCGTCAACATGCACCACATCAAATGGCACTATTATCATTCGCACCGCTCGCTCAACCCCTTGGGCATCGTGCCGAAAGGCCCGGCGCTTGACTACATGCGCCCGCACGACCGGGGAAGGTTTGGGGAGGGAGAGTTGCGGGAAGTGGGTTAGGTCACAAACTCACAAAGCCGAATTTTGGAACACGCCCGCGGTGCGACGGCACGCGGTTCCGCCACCCTACCCCAACCCCTGCGGCCGTTTGTCTTCCCACGGGGCTGCTTCTTCGAGCTGGCTCGCGAGCCGCAGCAAGACCGCTTCCGAGCCCGAGGCGGCGCCGAACTGAACGCCGATCGGCATACCGTCGGCGGTTGCGCCCAACGGCAACGAGATTGCTGGCGCGCCGGCCACGTTGAAGGGCGCGGTAAAGGGGATCACCTGCCCCTGAAAGGCGTAGTAGGCGTCGAGATCGCCGCCGTCCATCGGCCGCGCGCCGAGTTTCAGCGGCACCTTGCCGAGCGTCGGCGTCAGCAGCACCGAATGGCGCGAGAAGAAGGCGCCGAAGGCGCGCCCGATGCTGTGAATCGTCCACAGCGCGTCGGCAAAATCGCGGGCCGTGTATTTGAGTCCCTCCTCGCCCCACACCTGGCTGATCTTTTCGGTATCGCCTTCCTCGAAACCGCGCCCGAGCGCTTTGAGGCCGAGTTCCACGTCGCGGCGCACGTTGCCGGCGATGACCACGCGCATCGCCTCGAACATGGCCTCGATGTCGAATTCAGGCGCGGCGATCTCCACCTTGTGGCCGAGGTCCTCGCACAGTTTGGCGGCGTACTCGGCGGCGGCGACGCATTCGGAACCGACGCCGCGCCCGTCGGGCGGCGCCGTCATCAGCCCGATGCGGAGCTTGCCCGGGTTGCTGCCGACTTCGTCGAGGAAGGTGCGCGCCGGCGGCTTGGCAAAATAGGGATCGCCCGGCGCGGGCCCGTGCACGGCATCCAGCAGCGCCGCCGAATCCCGGACCGTGCGGGTCAGCGCGTGTTCGTTGGAAAGCCCGGCCCAGCCCTCGCCGACGTCGGGGCCCGAGGGCGTCCGGCCGCGGCTGACTTTGAGGCCGATGAGGCCGCAGTTGGAACTCGGAATCCGGATCGAACCGCCACCGTCTGAGCCATGCGCCGCCGGAACGATGCCGGCCGCCACCGCCGCCGCCGCGCCGCCCGAAGACCCGCCCGGCGAGAAGTCCAGATTCCAGGGGTTGCGGGTGACCCCGTGGGCGGCCGGTTCGGTGGTGGAGTTGAGTCCGAACTCGGGCGAATTGGTGGTACCGAAGATGTTAAGCCCGGCAGCGCGCAGGCGGCGCACGAAATCGGAATCGTGATCGGAGCGGAAGTCGGCAAACAGGCGGCTGCCCTGGGTGCAGCGCACCCCCTCCATCATCAGCCCCAGGTTCTTCATCAGGTAGGGGACGCCCTGCAAGGGCCCCGGGGCTGAGGATTTGGCGGCGGCGCGAGCCTGGTCGTAGAGCGGTTCGACCATCACGTTGAGTTTCGGATTGAGCGCCTCCATGCGCTCGATTGCCGCCTCCATCACTTCGGCGGCGCTGACCTCTCCCTCGTCGATCAGTTCGCCGAGCCCGAGTGCGTCCAAGTCTTCGTATTCCGGAAAAGTAGCCACGCGTATTCCCTTTGTTGTCCGCGCCAACATTAGACGGAACCCTTGTCCGTTGCACCCCCGCACCAATGGGCCGATGATGGCCGCCAAAGGAGAGTCCCCTGCCCCTCGATTCCCCCTAGATCGCCTGTGTCGGCGCCAGTCACCGTGACCGCATCGCCCGCTGCGAGAGCGCCTATGTCCCGGCGAGTTCCAACCCGGTGACAAATAGCCGCGCCATGGGCGGGGTCGCGGCCAACATCGCGGTCCAGCTGGCGCGGCTCGGGGCCCGGGTGCGCATGGCGGGCGCGGTCGGAAAGGACGGCGACGGGGCGAGGATTCTGGAATTTCTCGAAGACGAGGGCATCGACACCTACTTCATCCTGCGCACGGCCGATTATGCCAGCGCCGGCTACACCGCCTTTCTCGATTTGAGCGGCGAACTGATTGCGGGACTCGCCGACATGCACATTTACGAGGCGCTCGATGCGCGCCACTGCAATCTGCTGGCCGACGAATTGCGCGACGTGCCGTTCTGGCTGGTGGATGCGAATCTGCCGGCCGAATCGGTCGTGGCGATGGCGCGGGCCGATGGAAATTCGCAAAGAATGTTCGCCGCCGTCTCGGTCGCCAAGGCGCCCCGCATCGCGCCGGTGCTGGATCGCGCATACGCCGTCTTCGCCAATCGTGCCGAGGCCGAGGTGCTGTCGGGCCGCGCCATCGCCGACCCGGGCGACGCGCTTGAGGCCGGACGCGCGCTAGAGACCCTAGGCGCGGCGCGGGTGTTCATTACGCTCGGCGATGTCGGCGCAGCAGTGGTGGCCGACGGGTTCACGGGCTTCGAGGCGCCGCCGCCGACGAACGTGCGCGACGTCAACGGCGCGGGCGATGCCTTTGCCGCCGGTGCGATCGATGCCCTGACCGCGGGCGCCAACGCCGCAACCGCCTTGCGCCAGGGTCTGGCGCTCGCCAGTCTCGACTGCGAAATCGAGGGGCCGACCGCGCCGGTCACGCGCGAGAAGCTGAACGCACGCATGGCGATGGTGCCTTGACGGCCTACGACACTGCAGCCGAAGTGGCAGCCGGGGTGGCG
>CAZTAK010000004.1:7829-15175 GCA_964611585.1 uncultured Alphaproteobacteria bacterium | reverse complement strand
CCGGGGTGGCGGCGGCGCTGGCGGATGGCGGCGCGGTGGTGGCGCTTGAATCGACGCTTATTGCCCACGGACTTCCGAATCCCGAAAATATCGAAACCGCGCTGGCGATGGAAGCCGCAGTGCGTGCAGCCGGTGCGGTGCCGGCGACGATTGCCGTACTGAAGGGGCAAATCCGGGTGGGTTGTTCGCAAGCGCAAATCGAATCGCTGGCCACCTCGAATCCGGACAAAGTTGCAGCCCGCGATCTCGCCGCCGCCCTGGCCGGGGGGCGCGACGGCGCGACCACGGTTTCGGCCACCATGGTTTGCGCGCATCGGGCCGGGATCGCGGTGATGGCGACCGGCGGCATCGGCGGCGTCCACCGCGGCGCGGCGGAGAGCTTCGATGTTTCCGCCGATCTGACCGAACTCGCGGCCACGCCGGTCGCGGTGGTGTGCAGCGGCGCGAAATCGATTCTCGATCTGGGGCGCACCCAAGAGGTACTGGAAACCTATTCGGTGCCCGTGGTGGGCTATGGCACCGACCGGCTTCCGGCGTTTCATGCCGCCGACAGCGGCCTTGCGCTCGAAACCTCCGTGCACACACCTGAGGAGGCCGCGGCCCTGATCGCCGCCCACGCACGCCTCGGCCGCGGCGGGCTGGTGATCACCAGCCCGGTGCCCGAGGGTCAGGCCATCCCGGCGGATGAACTCGAAATCTGGATCGAAGCCGCGCTGGCGGCCGCTTCCGCCCGGAGCATCGCCGGCAAGGCGGTGACGCCGTTTCTGCTGGCCCAACTCGCGCTCGTATCGAACGGGCGTACGCTCAAGGCCAACATCGCGCTCGCCGTGAACAACGCCCGTGTTGGCGGCGAGATCGCGGTCGCGCTGGCAAAGCGACGCAAATAGCGCCAAACGAATATCCGCCCGCCGCACGCAGAGGGGCGGTTTGGGTGCCAGGTGCTTTGCCGCATTCGGACGCTGGGGTATCGTGCAGCGCGTTCGCTTGAAGGTTTTAGGTACCGGGAGACACCGTTGCGCCATCTGTCGAAGCCGCTGATCCTCTTTCTGATGCTGGTTCTGGGCGCGTGCTATCTGCCATCCGAATTCAAGGCCGAGGTCCGCATCGCCCGTGACGGCCAGTTCCAGATCACCTACATCGGCGATCTCGCCGATTCGGATCTGATTTCCGGCCGGACCGATCCGGACGAGATCGAAGAAAAAATCGCGGTGCGCCAACGCGATCTCGCCCGCGATTCAGGCTTCACGCAAATCCGTTACAAGGGCGAGGGCTACTTCGAGGTCACATACGACAAACGCGGCAACATTTTCCGTCAGCGCACAATCACGTTCGTCAACTCGGGCAGCAAGATCGTCACCATTGCGCTGGTCGCGCGCGACAACAAAATTACGATTCGCGGCGGCTCGATTCCGGCCAATTTTCACGATCAACTGCGCGCGACGGGGTACGACCTCAGGGGACAGTTCACGGTCGTGACCGATGCCAACGTGACTGACCACAACGCCCAGTCCGTGACCGGCGAAGAAACACGCACCTATTCCTGGACGCTGGCCGGGCTGGAGGCGGTGGCGCCGAAACTGGTGATCGACACCGGCAGCGCCGAATAGAGAGCCTGTGAAACCAGAACACGATCTCACAAGACGACCGATCCGGTATCGGCGTCGGCTGACCGGCGATGCCCCACAACGGCGCGACAGCGGGAGAACGGCCGCCGACAACACTTGGGGGCATTCGAGGCGATCTAAGGCCCTGAAAAAAAGGGCTATCAACCGCGAGTCAAAGATCTTCACCCCTGGAGGCCCGAAACCTGTAGAATTTGTTCTTCGAACTGAAGAACGCGGGCGAGCCTGCGGGCTCTCCCGAACACCCCATCGGCGCCACCCATTCGGGGTGGAACCCTTGTTTTCTGCCGGTGCCAGGCCAGCGCGACACTCTGCCGCGCGTCAGAGGACCACATGGCACCGATGCCCGATACGCCACCATTGTGGGCAATCCCGGATCATGGGGTATAATGGTGGGTGCCGAAGGCAAGCGGGCGCCAAGGGTGGCGGCTTTACCGGGGTCCGGTTTACGTCAGTAGTCTAGGGAGGGGTCAGGTGACCAACGCGCGCGACCAGGATATTGCGCTCGATTTCGAGCATCGGGAACTGGCACGTGCAAACGAATTCTCGACGGTCTGGCTCGAGTCGCTCGACGCCGCCTTCGCCGACGTTGCGCCTTATTACGATATCGCGAGCAACGTCGCGAGCCTGGGCCTGTGCGGCCGCTGGCGCCAACGTTTCATCAACTCGATCGAGATCGGGCCGGGCGGGAAGGTGCTGGACGTCTGCGCCGGCACCAACGGCGTCAGCATCGAACTCATGCGCCGCGTGCCGGATTTGCGCGTCTTCGCCATCGACCGCAGCGCGGCGATGCAGGAAGTGGGCCGCAAGCGGGCGAGCGCACAAGGTTTCCACATCGATTCGGTCATCAACGACGTCCACAAACTGCCGTACCCGGACGCAAGCTTCGACGTCGTCACCATTCAATGGGCCTCGCGGCATCTGCAGGTCGTCGACGTATTCACCGAGATCCGGCGCGTCCTGCGCCCGGGTGGATGCTTCTATCACTGCGACATGCTCAGGCCGGAAGACCCGCTGGTTGCGTTCCTGTACAGCGCTTACCTGAGGGCGTGCCTGTCGACCACCGCGCTGATCTTCCGCAGCAAATCGGCGGCGCGGGACCTGCAGGAATATTTTGTGCGCGCCATACAGCTGTTCTATTCCGCGGCCGAGCTGACCGAGCTGCTCGAACGGATCGGGTTCACCGCAGTCACCAGCCAAAGCGCAGCGGGCGGCATCGTCGCCATGCACAAGGCGGTCAAGCCGTAGGGCAATCAAGCCGCAGGGCCGGCGCAAGGCGTGGGGCCCCGGCGGGGGCGATCCGCCGAGCGGCAGCGAGGGTCATAGCGGGGCGTCAATCCTCGCCGGTCCGCACGATCAGCACCTGGATTGTCTCCTCGCCCAACGCCTTCAGGGCCTCGAAGCGATGCAGGCCCGTCACCAGCACATAGCGGTCCTTGTCGGGGCGCACCTGGATCGGCGTCTGCTGCCCGTTCTCGAGGAAGCTCTCGGCAATCGCCTCGACTTTGGTTGAGTCGAGGGTTTTGCGGCGCTTCACCGGAACATAAATTTCATCGAGATTGATGACGTCCGTCTTGAGCATTGTTCCTGCCTCCAGACCTGGATCATAAGGCGCGCCTCGATCATTGCCGTCAAGGCGATCTCGATCGTTGCCGCACCCTGGTTGCTCGTAGAGCTATTCCCGTTCGCATGCGCTCACGCGAAAAGCTCTATCCCTTTGACATAGAACGCAAATCGTCGTCGCCGGCGATTCCGCCGGCTCGGGATTTGCGCTAGTCCCGCCAAAGCAAGGGCCACCCTCGGCGAGCGGGAACTCTCGCTGGATGATTGCGGTCGGCGTTGCAGGGTCGCGTGAGTCGGCTCGTGGTAAAGAGACGACATCCAGTGTGAGCGCCCCTAACGTCCGCCCCCGGACCGGACGGTCAACGATCCCCCTGATTCCAATACGGCGATATCGGAACCTGAGAGAACTTCGCTATTCTGGTTGCGCGCGCCGGGGCGAGCGGGAGAGGACATGACAGATACATCCGTCCAACAGGCGGCCTTCGATCGGTTCACGGAGTTGTACCGGCATGCCCAGTCGGACGTTCTGCGGGGGATAGAGCGCGCCGTCTGTGGCTGCGATTACGGTGCCACGAGCTGGACGACCCGCGAAGAAGCGCACGAGGTCGGCAAAATGCTGGACTTGAAGCCGGGCAAACGGCTTCTGGATGTCGGGTCGGGCTCCGGGTGGCCGGGCCTCTACCTGGCAGGCGTAACCGGATGCGATGTCGCCATGACCGACCTGCCGCTCACGGGATTACGAGTTGCGCTGGAGAGAGCCACCACCGATCGAGTCGCCGGGGCGTTTTCGGCCACCGTCGCGAGCGGGGCGGCGCTGCCGTTCCGGGACGGTTGGTTCGATGCCGTTCTCCTCTCGGATGTGCTGTGTTGTCTGCCCGAGAAACGCGCCGTTCTGGAATCGTGCCGCCGCACCCTTCGCGCTGACGGCAGGATGGTATTCTCGGTCATCTCGATAACGCCCGGACTTAGCGCCGACGATTATCAGCAGGCCGCCGCCAGCGGGCCGCCGTTTATCGAGGCTGACGTCGAGTATCCGGAGATGCTTCGCCAAACCGGGTGGACCCTGACGGATCACCGGGACCTGACGGCCGAGTATGGAAAGGCCGTGAGCCGCATGCTCGACAATCTGGAGACCCACGCCGGGGAGGTCGCAAAATTGTTCGGCGATGACGAAGCCTCGTCGCAACGGGCGGGAAAGCGCGAGACGCTCGAAGCGCTGGACCGCGGCATGCTGCGGCGCGAACTTTTCGGCGCCGTGCCCTCAGCCGCGGAGAATGCGGCCGCCGAGGTTTTCGAGGTTGTAGGTCGCGATCCGAAGGCCGGTCATGGCGCCAGCTTGAGTTAATCACCGCGCTCGCGTCAAATGCGGTCTTCAAGTCTTGGGGCACAGACGGAAGAAACCGGGAGGGATCGATGACTTCCCATGTGCAGATTGCCAGGGTGTGTGTATCCGACCAGAACCGCGCCAAGGCGTTCTACACCGAAAAACCCGGATTCGAATTGATCGAGGACCAACTCTTCGGCGACGGGCTGCGCTGGCTGTCGGTGGCGCCCAAAAGCGCGCAGACGCGCATTATCCTGCTGGACGCCGTCACTCCGGCATCAGGAACGGGATCTCGCGATGGGCCACGTTGAAGTGGCACTCAATACAGGTTTGTTTCTTGTCCAGCGCCCGGCGATGGGCATTTTGGCCGCGCCGGCGTTCGGGCTTGATTTCTTCTTCGATGTGGCAGGTGCGGCAGGTCGAACTGTCGTCATCGAACAACGCGTCGCGCACCCGGTAGGCGCGTTTGGCCATTGGCGGATGGTAGGGTCCATCGATGTTGGCGCGGATACCGCGCCAGTTGCCGAGCAGATCGGTCCGGCTAAAGATGTGGCTGTAAATGTATAGCGATTCCACCAGCCCCTCGGGCACATGGCATTCGACGCACCGGGCGGGGCGGGTCTCGGGGTCGGCGGGGTGCGGCTTCGAAATCGGGGATTCGCCGCTGATGTCGTAGTTGTCGGAAACATGGCAGCCGAAACACACAAACTGGTCGGCGGCGACATAACGGGTGGCCGGTTCAAAGGCCGCCAGAACGAATATAACGGCGAGGGCGGCGATGCCGGCGGCGATCCAGGCAAAGGCACGCCCGCGACCAATGATTCTGGCGATTGTATTCACGGCCTAGCTCCCCGATCTGGATTCGTGCCGCAGCGGGCCCGGGCCCGGCGCTATACTGGACCCGGGTGCGACGCGGCTGCGATCAGTTCACCGTCACCGCTTCAATGTCGGCCGCGACGTCGATGCCCAGCGTCATCGGCCAGGACACCTGATGGAACCGGGTCGTGACGTTGTCGTCGTGCACGGCCAGTCCGATCGTGTAGACGCCACCGACCCTAAGAATTTTGTCGTCCTCGGGATGGCCGGTGTCGAGCTTGCGCCGGAACACGACCGTGTACTCGCCGTCTTCCCAGACGCCCGTTGCATAGTCGTTGTCTCCGGCCGAGCCCTCGGTTGCCGTGGACAACAGACCCCCCGGCAGCAGATCGCCAGCCTCGAACCCGGCGTCCGGATCGTAAGGCACGGCATTGGCCTCTAGGATGATGGCCGTCGGCTTGCTTTGATCGGTGAAATCCGATTCATGCAGCGCGATGAAGCCGACCTTCGAGCGGTCGAACATGAACTTCGGCGTCATCGTGCTTTTGTCCACGTTCCAGGAGAACATCTTCGTTCCGGCGTCGAACAGCCGGTACTCAAGCACGTAGCCGTCGTCGGCCATGCCGACCGGGTTGCTGCGCGCAACCCGCCACTGCATGAGACCGACGAAGCCGCCGGCAGCCTTGATCGCGGCAATTTCTTCCGCCGATTTTGTCGCGTCCCAACTGGCGTTGGCATGGGTCCGCGTCGACGGCAAGTACTGGCGCACGTCGCTCTTCTTGAGCAGCCCGCCGAGGAACGGATGAGACTTGACCTGATCGGCGCTCGGAAGATCGGGCGAGTCGCGCATGCCGTCGTGGCAGGTAAGCCAGCAGCCCTGTTCGGCGAACATCGGCACGCTGCCGTCGTTGAGCATGATGGCGAGCCGGTCTTCATAGATCGCCGGCTGTTCACCACGCCGGTCGAAACTCTTCGCCCGGTGGCTGCCCCAGAAAGCCCAGGTCTCGCCGTCGTAGCGCATCATATCGTGCATGCGGCCTTCGCGGTCGAGATTGGTCTTCCAGTTGAAGCGGAAGTAGAGGTAGTCGTCGTCGTGGGCGGCCTGAACGGCAAGCGCGATCACGCCGTTCTTGCCCGGGATCGGTGCCGGTTCCAGAGCGCCGGCAACAACCATAGCCTCGCCGATGTCCACCTCCTCGTAGGCGTGACAACCGAAGCAGTACTCGCCCTTAATGGTCGGCGCCTGCCCCTGCTTGTGCTCCGGGCCGCGCAGCCACTGATAAGTGGACTGACCGGGGAAAAAGAGTTCAACGGTTTTGGTTGGGACGCCGGACCAATCGATCGTGGCGGGGTCGGCGGCGAGCGCCGGTCCAGCAAGCAAAATGGAACCAAATAATACCAACAAGAATCCCTTCATGAGGAACCTCCATCCCCCCGAAGCTCCGTGGACATCGCTTGGGACCCCCACCCCCGTACCACCAGCAGGCTATCCCGACACGAGTCCCCACGAGTACTGCGACGTGGGATTGTCGCCCGCTGGCACTGACGCTTGTGCGTCGCCCTACTAATTCCGCCTTTAGAATTATTTTTGGAAGACGACTTATTGTCACAACGGCGAAATGACGCAACGGCGAAATGACGCAACGGCGAAATGACGCAACGGCAAATTGACGCACGCGCGTATTGTCGCATCGGTAACGCGCCGCCCTATCTTCGCACCGGCGTATTGTCGCGCCGTTTCGCCGCTTTGAATTAAATTGGTTGCAAGCGATGAAAAGAATCGCATCGGCAACTCTCGCGGTCGCGATTCATGTTCGTGCAAAGTTGGTTTTTGAAAAAAGATTCTTCGCGCACGGATTTTGTGCCGCGCTGTGTTCTTTGCGCGGGTCGATGCGCGACTCGATTCGTTTCGCGCAAATTCCGGCAAATTGGAATCGCGAGCGATTCTTCTGCTTCGACCGGTTCACCCTGAGGGCTACTGTTTTCGGACTCGCCCCGAACATGACGACGGACCGGCGGAT
>CAZTAK010000004.1:0-7729 GCA_964611585.1 uncultured Alphaproteobacteria bacterium | reverse complement strand
CGATCGACGCGGTCCGATCGACGCCAAAGGGGCGCACCAGCGATAGGCTGGGGAGGCTGGCTGGGGCGGCAGGATTCGAACCTGCGCATGGCGGCACCAAAAGCCGCTGCCTTACCACTTGGCCACGCCCCAATCGCGCGAACTGGGCGCAACTTAGGTTCAAACCCGGGTCCGGGCAAGGCCCGGACCCGGAAGGAAATGGAGGATTCTGGGCCTAATCGGACTTACCCATAAATGACCTGATGATTGCCTCCTGCGGCAGCAGGGGTGACAACCCGGCGTCATCAGTGCTTCCGAATGGCCGAAACATCGCGTGCAAGACGAGTCCTGCCTGCTCAGGCGTTACCCCTCCATCTCGGACCATCGCAATAAACGTCTTGGTCATGGTTGCGCGCTCGGCCGCATCCTCGCCCAAACTAATTTGCGTCAAGAAAAGACGCACCAAGACCCTTCCGACCCACACGAGAACGGCACTGCTTCCAGCAACAAGAGTTAACGACCAAAGTTTGGCGTCCAAAACATTCGGCCCAAAATCAGCCAGTAATGCCACAATGACAGCAATGACAGCGCAAGATACACCAACGAACAATTGTAGATATGATCTTGATTCTGCCGCCTGGGAAGTATGGGCCTGCCCCTTATCTTCCCAAAACTCAACTGCTGCGTTGCTTTGAACTCGCGTTGAATAAGCGTTCCGTAGTCGCTCCAGCTCCGCCTCAAGGCTCATTACTTTGGTTTGAGCACGTTCAGCGCTGGAGAAGAATTCCTGCAGCCGATTCTCACTGCTTTCAATCGTTCGCTGTAACGACGTTTTCAGTTTGTCGAGGTCCAGTCTTAGATCATTCAGTTCGTCAACCTCGCGTTCGAGGTTCTTCGTGCGATCCGAAAGGTACTTTTCAAGATTTCCCCGATTAATATCTTCGGCGGCCCGTTTGATTGTGTCCGCGGAGTCTAGACCTCGAATCGAAAGTTCATTGTCGATAATTGCTCTGACATACTTTTTTGAGACAGTCTGTGGCAAGCGCCCTGCACGGATAATGTCCTTCGGGACGCGGACATAGCTCGCCAAAAGACCAATGCCAAATTCAGGACTCGTTTGAAGTGCAGCTAATATCTTTTGTCCCGCCACACCACGCGAGTACACAACATCTCCTTGTGAATACCCTTTCGAAAAATTATTGAAAGCAACGAGCCATTCGAACCCCTTGTCGGCCGCCTCTGCCGAAATTCGATTCAACCCTAGTTGCAAGCCTTGAGACGTAGATACGAGAAGGTGATCCAAGAACTTCGTCTGAACAGAAATCGCCTCATCTCCATCACCTGGCATCGACCCCTTGTGCCGGTTCAAAACATCCCACGTATCGTGTTCACGTTGAGCCCAAGCATGAAGCTCGTCCAACGTCGAGAACTCAATATCTTCGTCGCCTGGCAGCATCTCGATTCGGACTGGCGGGTCGAATCTCGTGCGCATTCCGTTTGAAAATGTTCTGTTGTCTTGATCCGCCATCATGGACCTCAATTATCTGTCTGACGTTTTTTGAGTGCCTGGCCGCTTCTTCGAAGCATATTAACCGCACTCGTCAAGCTCAATAGGCGGCTTCATAGGAACCGGGCGACACCCGGACACACAAAGGAACCGAATCCGCTTTCGCGCTGCCCTAGCTCGCCGTCCCGAGCGCGCGCGCCACCGACCAGCCTAGCGTTGCGCTTTCGAGCGGCTTGTTAAGGAATACGTCGACGCCCATCTCGCGGGCGCGCGCCTCGTCCACTTTGTTCGAGTAGCCGGTACAGAGGATGACCGGAATATCGTGGCGGATGCGCCGCACCTCGGCAATCAGATTGTCGCCAGTCATGCCGGGCATGGTCTGATCGGTCACCAGCAGATCGAAAGCGCCCGGTTCGCTGCGGAACGCATCGAGCGCCTCGGCGCCCTCGGTCGCACCGACAACGGTGTAGCCCAGGCGCCCGAGAATCTTCTGGCCCATGCGGACGATCGGAATTTCGTCGTCGACAAACAATATGCGCCCACGCCCGCGCGGCACGGCTTGTTCGGGCGAGGGCACGGCGGCCGGCACCTCGGCGGTAAGGGGCAGGAACACATCGAACGTCGTCCCCTTACCGGGCACGCTCGACACCTCGATGGCGCCGCCCGATTCGGAGATGATGCCGTGCACCACGGCAAGGCCGAGGCCGGTGCCCTGGCCGCGCTCCTTGGTGGTGAAGAAGGGCTCGAAAATGCGCGCCGTGGTCGCCTCGTCCATGCCGTGACCGGTATCGGACACCGAGATCCGGAGGTACTCGTTTCCCGCTAGTTCGGGCGGTCGGCCTTCGCCGTCGCCTTTGCGCAGCGCCACCGACAAGACGCCGCCGGCATCGCTCATCGCCTGCGCGGAATTGGTACAGAGGTTCATCATCACCTGGTGCAACTGCGAGGGGTCGGCCATGACCAGGTCGGGCCCGGCGGCAATGTCGCGGCGGATGTCGATGGTGGCCGGTAGCGAGGCACGCATCAGCTTGAGCACTTCCTTGACCACGGGGCGCGGATCGAGGGGCGCGAGTTCGGGCTCGCTGCGGCGGCTGAAGGTCAGGATCTGTTCGACCAGGTCGCGCGCGCGGGCCGCCGCCTGCATCACCATGGCGACGTTTTCGCCGGATTCCCCCTCGCCGGACTGCTCCTGCAACAGGCTGCCGTAGCCGAGAATGATTGAGAGAATGTTGTTAAAATCGTGAGCGATGCCGCCCGCCAGCGTGCCGATCGCCTCCATCTTCTGGGCCTGCTGCAACTGTGCCGCCAGTTCCTTCTGACGGCTGATGTCACGCAAGGTTGCGATGTAGCTGGTGCGCCGGGCACGCCGACGGTCGTCGAGCGACCACGTGTCCTCAAGCGGCGACAGCGCGACCTCGAGCGGGAACAGACGCCCGTCGCCGCGCCGCCCGGCGACCTCGCGCACCTCGCCCTCGCCGCCGCCCCGAACCGCTTCGAGCATCGATTTGAATTCGCTGTCGGCAATGAGCGCCGAGAGATTCTGACCCTCCAGCTCGACACCCGCGCGGCCGAATATAAGCTCCGCGCGGCGGTTTGCGGATTCGATCATGCCGTCGGGGGTGACGGTGAGAACGCCGTCGAACACCGAATCGAGCATCGCCCGGGCACGAATTTCGGTCGCCGTGCGGGCCGCGTCGCGGCGGCCGTGCTCGGTGACGTCGGCCTGAACGAATACGGTTTCGCCGCCCGCGGTTCGGTGATGGGCGACTTCGAGAAGGCGCCCGTCGGCCAAGGTCCAGGTGGTCCGGCCCGAAGCCTCGCCGCGGCGCTCGAGTTGGCGCGCGACCCAGGCATCGGTGTCGTCGATTCCACGAAGCGCACCGCGCCGCGCCAAGGTGCGGACGAATTCATCAAAAGCGGTGCCGGGCAGCAACGGGTCGTCGTCGGTTTCATAGGCGCCGCGGAAGGAGTCGTTAGCATAGATCAGGCGGCCGCCGGCATCGAAGATCGCGACCCCGTCGTCGAATCCGTCCAGCGCCTGAGTGAACCGGGCGCGCCCCCTTTCGGCCTGCACCTGGGCCGAGGAAATGCGATTGCGAATCCGCCGCGACGTGCGGAGCGCGGGCCGTACGATGCCAAACACCCCGAACAGGATCAGCGCGGCAATGGCGGCGAACAGCACCGCTGAATACCACAGGAGCCGGCGCGTGCCGGCCTCGTGTTCTTCGGTGCTGAGCGCGACCAGGCGTGTCAGCGTATCGGCCTGGCCCGCCGCGGCGGCGGCCAAAGAATCCAGCAACGGGACCCGGGCATCGGGCGCGGCGGCGGCAAACGAGTCGAATTGGGCGAGGACGCCCCTCATACCGGAGTCGAGCGCAAACGGCGGTTGAAAAAACAACGCCAGGCCCTCATCGGACAAGGTGCCCGCGGCCGGTCCCGCCTCGTCTATCAGGGTGCGGTACCGGGCCTCGAGCCGGGTCCGCGTCTTTCTAAAGGCGGCATCGGCTGCGGCGCGCCCTTCCGGTCGCGCCGACGCAAGCCAACCGGCTTCAGCCACGGCGGTCCGCAGCTCGCCGGCGAGCGCCGTGCCGATATGAATCCGCTCGATCTGGATCCGCTCGCTGAAATAATGGTCGAGGAGGACGAGGGCCCCTACCGCAGCCAGGATCCCGGCCGCTACGAACCCGAACAGGTAGCGGCGGGTGGCGCCAAAGGCCCCGCGTAATGGCATCGACCGACCTCGCCCTGTGTTCATCCGGGAATGCAGACAACCGCCTCTGCGGCCCCGGATTCCTGAATCTACCTAGCGGCACGCCTGATTCTTGTCAACGATCCCGATCCTCGGCGCGGCCGCCCCAAAGGTTGATCAATTTGCTCCAACCCCTTGAGGACGCTTAATTATGCCCTTGACGTTCATACCATGAACGCTTTATCGTTCACGCCGTGAACATGTGGCCGGGGGCGCTGCGGCGACCCGGCGGCTTGCACACCGGCGCCACCCCGCGATGTGGCGCCCCGACTGAAAAAAAGCGGAGGGGCCCGGTGCCCGACAACGCCGCGACCAAAGACGAATCCGACGAAAGCGCGATTACGCTCGGCCTTCTCGATGCCGTGCACAGCGACGGCCAGCGCTCGCAACGCTCGATCGCAAGCGAACTCGGAATCGCGTTGGGGCTCACCAATGCCTATCTCAAACGGTGCATCCGCAAGGGTTGGATCAAGGCGCGCCAGGTGCCGGCGAACCGGTATGCGTATTACCTCACGCCGCACGGCTTTGTCGAAAAAAGCCGGTTGACGGCCCGGTACCTGCACAATTCGCTACAGTTCTACCGCCAGGCCCGGAACGAAATGGATGTGCTGCTGGGCGAGTGTGCGGAACGTGGCTGGACCCGGCTGGCATTGGGAGGGTGCGGCGATCTCGCCGAGATCGCGATCCTGTGCGCCCTGCACCACGAAATCGACATTGCCGGGCTGATCGACGAAAGCAGTCCCGACGACACCTTCCTGCAGTATCCGGTGGTGCCGGCGCTGGCGGCACTCGGGGCCGTCGATGCGGTGATCGTCACGGACCTGGGCGCGCCGCAACGGCGCTTCGAGACGATGCGGGCGGAAATCGCGTCCGAGCGGGTCCTGGCGCCACCGCTGCTGAGAGTATCGCCGACGCTTCCTCAGGACGAAACGTCATGATGCAGTGGTATTGCGCCTACACCCAGCCGCAACGAGAGCTGTGGGCCCGCACCAGCTTGTGGGAGCGTGGTTTCGAGGTCTACCTGCCGCGCTACCGCAAACAGCGCCGCCACGCCCGCAAGACCGAACTGGTCGGGCGGCCGCTGTTCCCGCGCTATCTGTTCGTCCAGGCTGACTTCGAGAGCCAGTCTCCGCGCGCGGTCCGCTCCGCCGCAGGGGTGGTCGATCTGGTCCGCATGGGCGCCGCGCCCTCGACGGTGGACGCCGGTATCGTAGCTGAAATCCGCGCCCGCGAGGCGGAGGACGGCTATGTCCGGCTGGGGCGCAACGCCGACTTCAAAACTGGCGAGACGGTTCGGGTCACCGCCGGATCGCTGTGCGACCAGACCGGACTGATCACCTGTACATCCGATGACCAGCGCGTTTTCATCCTGATGAATCTTCTCGGGCGCGAGGTGCGGGTGCGAGTCGCGGCCGACGACCTCGCGCGGGCGCTGTAGCGGCGGCTCGCGAACCGGCGACCGCGGTTATTGGCGCGCCATTTCCACGCGCGCGCCGAGCCGATATTTGGCGGCGACGATCACCGCGTAAAACACAGTTGCCCCCACCCCCCACAGCAGCGTCAGGTCCGGCAGAAGTATCGTCAGCACGATCGGCGCCGTCACAAGTGTGAGGTATACCGCAAGGGCCGAAGGCAGCGGCATCAGTACCAGCAGGATGTGATGCAAGTGGTCGCGGGCCGACTGCAGCGGTGATTGCCCCTTGAGCACCCTCGACACCATCAGCCGCAACACATCGAGAACCGGAATCAGGAACAGAACCGCCACGGCGTCGCTCGAAAACGTGACGAACGAGACGCTGTGAATGTAGATGGCGGTCAGGCCGACGGCGACGCTCAGGGCGTAAGTGCCGGAATCGCCCAGGAACAACCGTCCGCGCAAATTGAAGGCCAGCGTCACCACCAAAGCGATGGCAAATACAATCAACAGCGGCATCATGTGGGCCGGTGCGTACACCATCAACGCCAGCACCCAGACCAGCGCCATTCCCATCACCAAGCCGTTCTTTCCGTCGGCCATATTGACGGCGTTCTGAAAACCGACGAGGCAAAGCACGGTGAAGACCGTGGCCGTCAGCCCGCCGTACCCATCGAGAAGGATGGGCGTCTCCATGAAGGTGAATCTCAGGAAAACCACCTCGAAGCCCGGCACGACGGCCAGGACCGCGACCATGGCGGCCGCCGACACCAGAAGGCGCGCCGCAGCCGGCAGGTGCGTTCGGTCGTCGAAATATCCGAGCAACAGGAACGTCAGGACCGAGGCCGCAATAGCCAGATAGAGCGGCGTATAGGCGGTCACGATGCCGAGCAGGACCGCCATCGCCATGAACGGGACCAGGATCGCAAACCCGCCCACCAGAGGCGTCGCGCGGGCATGAATCTTGCGTTCCCCGTCGGGAAAGTCGACCACGCCCATGGCTCGCCCAAGACGCCCCGCCCCGAAGCAGATCGCGAGGCTGAAAATCGCTACCAGCACATAGCCGAATATCATGGCGGCCCGGCGCGCCCACGGCGTCGCCCATTGTTGCGGAACACAAGGTATTGTCTCAAATGCGCGCCGGTCTGGAAACCCCGGCGCCGCATTGACGCCAGAGATGCCCAACGCGCCCGCGCTTGACCAGCGCGGCCGGATTTGTGACGGTGCGCGCGGCTGCAACACCGGAGGGAAGCGCCATCAGCACCCACGAGGATTTCCGCCGCGAAGAACAGATCGAGGGCTCGTCCAACCGGGTTTTCGGGCTGGTGATCGCCACCGTTCTCGCCATCGTCGCGTTGTGGCCGCTGACCAACGGGGCTGTGCCCAACGCCTGGTTCGGGATCCCGGCCATCGGCCTGGCTCTGATTGCGCTGGCGCGGCCCGCATGGCTCGCACCCTTCAACGTGGTATGGACACGGTTCGGGCTGATGCTGAACAAGGTGACCAATCCGGTCGTCATGGCGGCGATGTTCTACGGCGTCATCACACCGGCGGGCCTAGTGATGCGCGTACTGGGCCGGAATCCAATGCGCCGCCGCTTCGACCGCGCCGCCGGGTCCTATTGGGTGGAACGCAACCCGCCCGGCCCCAGCGCCGACAGCATGAAGAACCAGTATTGAGGCGGGTCCGGTGTCTTTTCTGATCGAACTTTGGTCGTTCATGCGGGCCAGGAAAAAATTCTGGATGCTGCCCATCATTCTGGTGTTGCTGATTTTTGGCGGGCTCCTGATTTTGGCGCAGGGCTCTGCCGTCGCCCCCTTTATTTACACCATCTTCTGACGAACCGAATTGCGCATTCTCGGCATTTCCGCCTTCTATCACGACAGCGCCGCAGCGCTGGTCGAAGACGGCCGCGTCGTGGCTGCGGCACAGGAGGAGCGGTTTACCCGCAAGAAGCACGACGCAAGCTTTCCGGCGAACGCCGTCGGATATTGCCTGGAAGAAGGGGATTGCAGCCTCAACGACGTTGATTTCGTCGCCTTCTACGACAAGCCGTTCCTGAAGTTCGAGCGATTACTCG
>CAZTAK010000003.1:0-72565 GCA_964611585.1 uncultured Alphaproteobacteria bacterium | reverse complement strand
AACGGCCTGAAGCGCGAAGATATCGTTGGCAAAACGACCGGCGACCTAAAGGGGTGGCGCACACCGGAAGACCGTGAGCGTTTTATCACCAAATTGAGGGCAGACGGCGAGGTCCGCGAAATGGAGTTCGAGCTCAGCCGGGCCGACGGAACGTCGGAGACGGCCCTGATCTCGGCCCGTTTGATTGAGATCGAGGGCGAGAACTGCGCCATCACGACGGTGCGCGACATCAGCGACCTAAAAGAAGCCAGCGAGGCCTTGCGCCTCAGCGAGGAGAAATTTTCGACTGCCTTTCGTGCCGGGCCGGTCAGCATTTCGATATCTCGTGCAGCCGATGGAAAAATTCTCGAAATTAATGAAAGCTTCACCGCGCTGACCGGTTACAGCGCGGAAGAAGCATTGTCGAAAAATCTCGCACAGCTGCTCGGCGCGCCGCCGGAACGCGAGGCGTACGTCGCGCGAATGCGCGAGCGTGGCCGGATCGACGGCATCGAAGCAACGATCGTCCACAAGGACGGCAGCCGGCGCGTGATCACCGGTTCCGTCCGCTTCGTGAAAATCGGCGACGAGGACTGTTTCCTCAGCATGATGGCCGACATCACCGCGCGCAATCAGGCCGAAAACGCACTTCGGGAAAGCGAATCGTTTGTTCGCACGGTGATCGACAACATTCCGGCCGCCATTTTCATCAAGAATCCGAATGGGACCTACCGCCTCGTCAACAAGACGTTCGAGAGCTGGCACGCGGTCGGCTCCGGGGGGCTGGCCGGCAAGACGGCGTTCGATTTTTTCGATGCCGCAGTCGCCGAAACCTATGCCGAGCACGACCGCATCGTGCTCGAAACCGGCAAGATCCTCGAAAATGAACTCGATGTGGCCTACCCGGATGGAACCACCCGGTCGGTTCTGGTGATCAAGTTTCCGATGGGCGACGACCCTGCCCATCCCCCCGGCGTCGGCGCCATCAATATCGACAACACGGACCGCCGCGCGGCCGAACAGGAGGTACGCCGGTCAGAAACCCTGATGCGCCTGATCGCCGATGCCCTGCCGATGTATGTCGCCTATATGGACAGCGACCAGATCGTCCGCTTTGCCAACCGCCGCTACGTCGAGCGCTTTGGCAGGGAACCGTCGGAGATTGTCGGCCGCCACATTCGCGACATCCTCGGCGAGGACCGATACCGGTTAGCGCTTCCAAACGTCGAAGCGGCCTTGCGCGGCGAAATGACCGATAACGAACACCCGTTTACGCGCCAAGACGGCACGCCGGGTGTGCTGCGGAATATCATCGTGCCGCAGCGCGCCGACGAGGGAACCGTAGAGGGTTTGGTCTCCGTCAATCAAGACGTCACCCAAGAACGCCAGGCGGCAGAATCCGTCAAGCAAAGCGAGGAGAAGTTCTCGCGCACCTTTTCAGCCAGCCCGGTGCCGATGGTAATAACGCGGTTATCCGACAATGTGTTGCTCGACGTAAATGAACACCTGTCCAAACTGGTCGGGTACAGCCGCGAGGAAATCGTCGGTTCGCACGCCTCCGATCTTTGGGAAAACCGGTCCGTCCGCGATGAATTCATTGACGAACTCCGCGCCCACGGCGAGGTCGCCGACAAAGAGTACGTGCTGATCGACAAGGCGGGAAACCGGCGCGAGGTCAGGACCGCGGCCTGCATCGTCAACATAGGTGGCGCGAAGTGCGTTCTGAGCATCATCGAGGACGTAACGGACCGCAACCGGATCGAGCGCGAGCTGGCAGACTCCCGCGACCGGCTGCAGGCCATCATCGATACGGCGCCGGTGCCGATCAGCATCAAGGACGAAGACGGGCGCTATGTGTTCGTCAACCGCCAGCTTGCCGATAATTTCCAAATCACACCCGATGCGATGATCGGCCGGCGGGTTCGTGACCTGGCGCCGGGAACATTGGAAATACTCGACAGCATCGAACAGCAAATATTCGAAACCGGCCAGCCGGTGCGCGATTATGAGTTCGATATGGAAGTTTCGGGCGGCGGGCGCAAGACATTTGTTGTCAACAAGGTCCCCCTTCAAAGTCAGGATGGAAGACGGCAAATCCTGTCCGTGGCCCTCGACATCACCTACCGCAAGACCTTCGAGAACGCGCTGCGCGACAGCGAAAAAAATTCTTCAAGGCCTTCCGCATGAATCCGGATGCCATGGTCATTACCCTCGCATCCGACGGTACCATTCTTGACGTCAACGACACCGTCGGGAAGATGCTGGGTTATTCGCTCGAGGAAATGATTGGACAAGACGTTGCTTCATTCTGGGCAATTCCCGACGAGCGGGCACGATTCGTCGAGCGGCTGAGAGCCGACGGCGAAGTCGTAAACCACGAACTCCGGTTCCGGCATAAGAATGGCCAGCATCGGGACGCCGTTCTTGCCGCGCGCTACGTCACGATCGGCAAAGAGAAATGCGTCCTCAGCATCACCCGCGACATCACCGATATCCGGCGCATGGAAGAAGAGCTCCATGCCAACCGCGAGCTATTGGAGGCAATTCTCAGTTCCGCGCCAATCGCCATCAACACCAAGGGGCCCGATCTCCGCTTCACGTTCGTCAACGCTTATCAGGCGGTCGCACTCGGATACAAACCCGAGGAAATGATCGGCCTGCGCGCAACGGATTTTTTCGAACAGGCGTCAAGCCAGAAGACGGATGAGTTGGACCGGCACGTCCTCGAAACAGGTGAGACGATTCCCTATGCGGACGTAGAAAAATCACCGACCGCAACGGCAAATCCACGGTCTGGTACATAACCAAAATGCCGCTGGGCGATGACCCGAAGACACGCCAGGTCTTGACATTCTTGCTCGACGTCACCGACCGCCGCGCTACCGAAATTCAACTTCAGCAAGCTACCAAGATGGAAGCCGTCGGGCACCTGACCGGGGGCGTCGCACACGACTTCAACAACATCTTGACCGCGTTGATGGGCAACCTGGAACTCCTGGCCGACCGCATCGAGGGTGACGACAAGGCCAATAAATTCCTGGAAATATGCCGGCGGGCAGCGCGCCGGGGCGGTGACCTCACGCAGCGTCTTCTCGCGTTCTCGCGCCGCCAAGTCTTGCGCCCCGAACCCACCAACATCAATCTGCTGGTCCACGGCATGGCCGAACTGTTGCAGCGGACGCTGGGCGAAGATATCGAAATCAGGACGATTCTCGACCCCGACGTGGCCGAAATCGAAGTCGACCGCAGCCAACTCGAGAGTGCGCTGCTCAACCTGGCGATCAACTCAAGGGACGCCATGCCGTACGGCGGGAAACTCACGATCGAAACCACCAACTTTCATCTCGACCAGACGTATTCGGCGGCTAACCCCGAAGTGCGGCCGGGCGATTATGTACGCGTTGCGGTCAGCGATACCGGCACCGGCATTCCGGCCAAGATTCTCGACCATGTGTTCGAACCGTTCTACACTACCAAAGACATCGGCAAGGGATCAGGCCTCGGCCTCAGCATGGCTTTCGGGTTCGTCAAACAGAGCGAAGGGCACATCAATATCTACAGCGAGGTCGATCATGGCACGTCGGTCCGGCTCTATCTGCCGCAAACCTCGACGCAGGCCCGGAACGACGAGGGCAAGGCCGACGTCGCAGCGGCGGAAACGCCGCGTGGCACCGAATCGATTCTGGTGGTCGAGGACGACGCCGACGTTCGCGGGTTTGCGGTGACGATCCTCGAACACCTCGGATATTCCGTTGCGGCAGCGGCAGACGGGCCCGCCGCACTCGCGCTCCTCGACGAACTGCGCCCGATTGACCTCCTGCTGACGGATGTGATCCTGCCGCAGGGCATGGGCGGAAACGACGTCGCCCGCGAAATCCGGATGCGGCGCCCGGGTATCAAGGTCCTGTTTGTTTCGGGATACACGGAGAATGGAATCGTTCACCACGGAAGGCTCGACAACGGTGTCGAATTGCTGTCGAAGCCGTTCACGGTCGAGCAACTGGCGCAAAAAATTCGCGAAGTGCTGGACGGATAGCTCTCGCTCAACGGTAATCTACTCGAAATAATCCGATCGTGGCGACGCCGGCGCGATCAGCAGGAATTAGCGATCCTCATGAGCGAAGCCGCGACCCACACGCTTCTCATCATCGACGATGACGAACTTGTCCGCGAAACGTTGAGCGAGATTCTACAGGCGGCGGGCTATGGGGTGCGCACAGCGATTAACGGCGAATCTGGACTGCGCCTTTTCGACGAGCAGCGTCCCAATTTGGTCATCACCGACATTCTGATGCCGGTCAAGGAAGGAATCGAAACCATCCACGAATTGCGCAAACACGACCGCGACGTGAAGGTAATCGCCATATCCGGCGGCGGCCGGGCCGCTAGCTTTCTCGGCTACCTCGACATGGCGGAGAAGCTCGGCGCCAACGCATCGTTGGCCAAGCCCTTTACGCGCGACCAAGTGCTCGACATCGTCGCCACCACCCTCGGCAGCGATTAGCCGCAGCCGGCCCGGCGTCAGGCCCCAGAGCAATACCCGAAGGGCTTGAACCGGCGCGGCTCAAGCCCTGCAGATAGGGCCGCTCAACTCTTCAGGAAATTGGAGGCGCCTCGACCGTTCAGCGATCGCTGAAAGCATTGCGCCCGGAACGGATGCTGCCCTAGCGCAAATCCCGAGCCGGCGGAATCGCCGGCGACGACGATTTGCGTTCTATGTCAAAGGGATAGAGCTTTTCGCGTGAGCGCATGCGAACGGGAAAAGCTCTAGCGGCCACCGCCGTAACGGATTTCGTCGCTCCAGAACCGTTCCAGCGCCTGCAAGGTGTCGTTCATCCCGGTGATGCGTTCGTCGCTGAGCGGACCCCGGCCCAGCGTATCAACGTGGCGCTCGTAGAGTTCATTGATCTGTACGAACAACCCCAGCCCCTTTTCCGACAGGCGCAGCCGGACGGAACGCCGGTCGTAAGGCGATCGCTCCTGATCAAGGTACTGGTTTTCCACCAGTTTCTTGACGTTGTAGGAGACGTTCGAGCCCAGGTAATAGCCGCGGCTGGTCAGTTCGCCGACGGTCATCTCGCCGTCACCAATGTTGTAGAGGATCAGCGTCTGGATATTGTTGATGTCCTGGATTCCCAGCCGGTCGAGCTCGACCTTGACCAGATCGAGAAAGCGCCGGTGCAGCCGTTCGATCAGCTGCAGCGAGTCGAGATAAACGGTTTTGAGCGGATTGGCCGGCGCTTCGGCCGGGGTGTCTTGCTCGTCGCTGTCGGTCATGGGCGGTGGGTCCCCATTGGCCCAGGGCATTGGTCTAGCGGGAATATACTGCAATTTGAGTAAAATACGACCTAGAATCGGCTTTTGAACACAATATCAAAGCCCTAAAGGCTACGCCGGTAGCGTCCGGTCTCGCCCGAGTCGTGAAAGTGGGCCGCGTTGGTGCCGGATACCGGCATATCGGCCGGGCCGGTCCCGGAACGCCGACCGGTTGCGCCGGACCTGCTTTGCCATTTCGCGCAACGCGTCCTCGCGCACCGCTCGGTTATGGCCGAGGTGGATAACCTCCGCACCGCCGTCTTGCAGGACACGGCGGATAACATTGATGGCGGCGTCGTGGCCGTCGAACAGGCTGGTCGCAGTGACGAAGCGCACGCGCTCGCGCGGCGCATAGCGCGTTTCGATATCGGCCCGATCGGCCTGTTCGGGAACGGCACCCCGGCCGGCATCAGTCACGGTCTGATCCTGCGTTTTGCCCGACTCTATCAGCATAGGCGCGCCTCACCCGGGTCTGACGAGCCGCCGGCGCCATTGTTTGCAAAGTCGGCGGGCCCTAAGATCGGGCCGCCATGAAGACCAAACCTCTGCCACGCGCAACCACCCACGGCGCTGGATTTCCGCGCACGCGGCTGCGGCGCAACCGGGCCGACGGCTGGTCCCGCCGCCTGGTGGCCGAAAGCGCGCTCAGCGCAGCCGATTTCATCTGGCCGATGTTCGTGCACGAGGGTGAGGGCCGCACCGCAGTCGACTCGATGCCGGGGGTCGACCGGCTGTCCGTCGATCTCGTGCAAGAGGCGGCGGGCGGGGCCGCGGCACTCGGCATCCCGGCCATCGCGGTTTTTCCCGCGCTTCCGACCGAAGTTCGCAGCGAAGACGGGCGCGAGGCATACAATCCAGACAATCTCGTGTGCCGCGCGGTGCGCGCGGTAAAGGCGGCGCATCCGGACCTTGGCGTAATGTGCGACGTGGCGCTCGACCCATTCACCTCGCACGGCCACGACGGCCTGCTGCGCGACGGCGAGATCGTCAACGACGAAACCATCGAGGCGCTCGTCAAGCAGGCCCTGGTCCAGGCGGATGCGGGCTGCGACATGATTGCGCCCTCGGACATGATGGACGGGCGCATCGGCGCGGTTCGCGATGCGCTCGAACTCAGCGGCCACAAGAATGTCCGCATCATGGCCTATGCCGCCAAGTACGCCTCGGCTTTCTATGGACCGTTCCGCGATGCGCTGGGGTCATCGGGACATCTGAAGGGCGATAAACGCACTTATCAAATGGACCCCGCCAACGGCGACGAGGCGCTACGCGAGGTCGCGCTCGACATCGCCGAGGGCGCCGACATGGTGATGGTCAAACCGGGCATGCCCTACCTCGATATCGTGCGGCGCGTGAAGGACCGCTTCGGCCTTCCGACGTTCGCCTATCAGGTCAGCGGCGAGTACGCGATGCTGAAGGCGGCGGCGATCAACGGTTGGCTCGACGGCGAGCGCGTCATGCTGGAAAGCCTGCTTGGGTTCAAACGCGCCGGTGCGGACGGCGTTCTCACCTATTTTGCGTTGGAGGCGGCGAAAGTGCTGGCGCAGCGATGACCGGCGATGCCGATGAGGGCTCCAAGGACGCGGCCGATTTCGGCAACCTGATCGGCACGGGGCTGGTGCTGGGTGCGCTCGGCGGTCTTGCCGCGGGCGCGGCGCTCGATTCGCTAGGATTTTGGCTACCGGCCGGGGTGGTGATCGGCCTCGCCGTCGCGCTGGGCCTCAAATACGGGCGGCAGCCGACCCAAACCTGACCCCGATCCGCCGGAGCGGTATCTGGTCGGTGATCGCCGAAAGCGATTTCCCCCGATCCGGCGATCCGGTTCTCCTTTCTTGAAGAGCAGAAAGCTTTCTTCCCGGACGGATTGAACGGCGCCGGTACAGGTTCTTCGAATCTTGGACCTGGCCCGGAAACGAGCCGGTCAAGGTGTTCACCGCCGCCTGGATCGCCCCCGGGTGCAGGCAAAAGACCGGCTCCGGCGGCGATACCGCCGCCGCCATGTCATCGACGCTTGAAAACCAGTCGGCGGGGACGCCGGGTTGGGGCGCGGCGAGGCCGGGATCGCGAATCACGATAGGGAGGCTCCGCGGGGGCGGGTCATTTGCGCGGCTATGAACCGGACGATGCGGTCCGTCGAAGTCCTCGCGCGCCCGCCCTCGGATCTTCCGGGCAAAAGTCCAGGCAGCCGTGTGTTTTCTTTGACCCCGCCGAAACAGTCGGTTAAACAGGCCGTGACAAGATTCTTGGGAGTGCCCTATGCGCTGGCTGATACGGGGCGTTCTCGCCCTTATCCTTGTAATCGTTGTTGTGCTGGCGGGCGCCTATGTCTGGCTGCGAGGCTCGCTGCCGAAGACCGAGGGCAGCGTGACCGTCGCCGGACTGTCGAGCGCGGTCGAAATCGTCCGCGACCGCAATGGTGTCCCGCATATCTACGCCCGCTCGGTGATCGACGCCGCCTTCGCCCTCGGCTTTGTCCACGCCCAGGACCGGCTGTGGCAGATGGAAATGAGCCGGCGCATCGGCGCCGGCCGTATTTCGGAGATGGTCGGCGAGGCCTCACTCGGTACCGACAAGTTCCTGCGCACCCTCGGCGTCTACGATTCGGCCGAGCGCACGTTCGCCAATCTCGATATCGAAACCCGTGCCAGCCTCGAAGCCTATGCGGCCGGCATCAACGCCTACCTCGATACGCGAACTGGCCCGCTGCCGCCCGAGTTCCTGATCCTCGGCCATACGCCCGAACTGTGGCGGCCGGCCGATTCGCTGGTATGGGTCAAGATGATGGCGTGGGACCTGGGCGCCAACTGGAGCGACGAGTTGTTGCGCGCTCGCCTCGCCCAACGGCTGACGCACGACCAAGTGGCGCAACTCTTTCCGCCCTACCCGCCCGACGGCGAAGTCGCACTGGACGAGTACGCCGGCCTTTACGAAGGGTTGCGGCTCGACGAACTGTGGGCCGCGAGCGAGGAACTTCGGCCCGGACGCGCCAACGGTTCCAACAACTGGGTGCTGTCGGGCGCGCGCACGGCGACCGGCAAGCCGCTGCTGGCCAACGACCCGCACCTGGGCCTGGGGGCACCGTCACTGTGGTACTTCGCCCATCTCAACGCACCCGGCCTCAATGTAATCGGCGCGACCCTGCCCGGCGTGCCCTCGGTCGTTCTCGGACGCAACGACCGCATCGCCTGGGGATTCACCAATACCGCCCCCGATGTGCAGGACCTGTTCATCGAGCGCATCGATCCCGCCAACCCGGACAACTACCTGACGCCCGAGGGTTCGCGACCGTTCGAAGTGCGCGAGGAAATCATTCGCGTCAAGGACGGCGAGGACGTGACGCTGCGCGTGCGGATCACGCGCCACGGGCCGGTCATTTCGGATGTGCTCGACGACGCACGCGGCGCCGTCGCGGCGAATCAGGTGCTCGCATTCGCATGGACCGCGCTTCGGGACGACGACCGCTCGGTGCAGGCAGGCCGAAAAATAAACCTGGCGCGCAACTGGGAAGAATTCGTCGACGGACTGCGCGACTTTCATTCGCCGCAACAGAACATTGTCTACGCCGACGTCGAGGGCAACATCGGTTATTACGCGCCGGGCCGGGTGCCAATCCGCCAAGCCGGCAATACCGCGCGCGGCTTGGTGCCGGCGCCGGGCTGGGACGGCAGCCACGATTGGCTTGGGTTTATTCCGTTCGCCGATTTGCCAAATGTTTTCAACCCGGCAGGCGGCGTGATCGCCACCGCCAACAACAAGATGGTACCGGACGACTACCCCTACTTCATCACCAGCGAATGGGCGCCGCCCTTCCGCGCCGCCCGCATCAATACCTTGCTGGCGGAGCGCGACAGCCACTCGATTGAAAGTTTCAAGGCGATTCAGGGCGACATCGTCTCGCCGCTGGCAAGGGAGTTCCTCTCGCTACTGCTCCAGGCAGATGCAAACGACGAGCGCGCCCGCGCGGCCCTGGCGATGCTGAGCGAGTGGGACGGGACCATGGATCGCAACCGGCCCGAGCCGTTGATTTTCGCCGCCTGGTACCGGGATCTGACGCGGCTGGTTTATGCCGACGAGTTGGGCGCGATATTTAGGGATTACTGGGAGCTCCGTCCGGTCTTCATGCGCAACGTGATGCGCCACGACACGGACTGGTGCGACGACATCTCGACCGGTCCCAAGGAATCGTGCCCGCAGATCGTGACCCGGGCCCTCGAATCGGCACTTGATAAGCTGGTCGCAACATATGGTGACGACCCGGGGAAATGGCGCTGGGGAGAGCCGCACAGTGCACGCAGCGCGCATCAGTTGTTCAGCGGCCAGCCGATGCTGGGCGAATTGTTCGACATCGACCTGCCGGCAGACGGCGGCGGCGAAACGTTGAACCGGGCGCTCTACCGCATCTCCGACGGCGACAACCCGTTCCGGCAGTACCACGGTGCCAGCCTGCGTGCGATTTACGATCTCGACGACCCCGACCGGTCGCTGTTCATTCATTCTTCAGGCCAGTCGGGTAACCGGATGAGCGACCAGTATTCGAGTTTCGCCGAACGCTGGCGCAACGTGGAGTACATTCCCATGAAAACGCGCCGCTCCGACATCGAAGCGGGAGCGATGGGGACCTTGGTGTTGCAGCCGGCCGCGCCCTGAGCCCGGCCGCACCCATGACCGTCACCAGGGCGCTCGTCGAACGCGCGGCCGAAACGATTTCCGGCAGCGTGGTGCGGACGCCGTTCCTGTGGTCGCGCACCTTGTCCGAGATCGCTGGCGCCGATCTCTACATCAAGTTCGAAAACCTGCAATACACCGCGTCGTTCAAGGACCGCGGCGCCCTCAACAAACTCATCAATCTACCGGCAGACGCTGCGGCCGCCGGCGTGATCGCGGTCTCTGCCGGCAATCACGCCCAGGGCGTCGCCTATCACGGCAGCCGTCTCGGCATTGCCGTCACGATTGTCATGCCGCGCCATACGCCGCTCACCAAGATCGAGTCCACGCGCCATCACGGTGCCCGCGTCGTGCTCGAAGGCGACGATCTCGACGCCGCCGCCGCGGCCGCGCACCGGATCGCCGACGCCGAGAACCTGACCTTCGTCCACCCCTTCGACGACGACCTGGTAATCGCCGGCCAGGGCACCGTTGCGCTGGAAATGCTGGCCGAGGTCCCCGATCTCGACGATATGGTGGTCCCGATCGGCGGCGGCGGCCTGATTTCCGGCATGGCGATCGCCGCCAAGGCGCTCCGGCCGGCAATCCGGGTGACCGGCGTCGAGGCGGCTCTGTATCCGGCGATGCGCGAAGCCCTTGCCGGACGCGCGGCACCCGTGGGCGGGCCGACTGTCGCCGAGGGCATCGCCGTCAAGCGGGTTGGCGAAAGAACCCTGGCCTGCGTCCGCGAATGGGTCGATGACCTGATCAGCGTCGAGGAAGCCGAAATCGAACACGCGATCTCGCTTTATCTCAACGTCGAGAAGACGGTGGCGAGGGTGCGGGTGCTGCGGCGCTCGCCGCCGTGCTGTCCCACCGCGCGCGATTCCGGGGGCGCAAGGTCGGCCTGGTGCTAAGCGGCGGCAACATCGATCCGCGCCTGCTGGCTTCGGTTATTATGCGCGAACTGGTGCGCGACGGACGCATCGTGCGCCTCCGCATCCAGATTACAGATGTTCCCGGCGCGCTGGCCGCCGTCACCGCCGTTCTCGGCAAGGCCGAGGCCAATATCATCGAGGTCCACCACCAGCGCACGTTTTCCGATGTGTCGGCCAAGGGCGCCGACGTCGATCTGGTGGCGGAGATGCGCGATGCCGCCCACACGCGCGAAGTCGTCGCGGCCCTGGAGGCAAAAGGCTATTCGGTTCGATTGTTGAGCGGACCGGCCGAACCGGACCGTGCGCAACAGGGCGTCTAGCCGGTCAGGCCGGTGTAGGTGCCACGAAAGAACAAGAGCGGGGTCTTGGAGGCATCGTAGGCGTAGTGTTGCACGCGCCCCAGAAACAACAGGTGATCGCCGCCTTCAACAGTGTCTTCGAGGGTGCATTCGAAACTTGCGAGAACGTGGGCGAGAACCGGACTGCCGACGGTGCCAAGGGTATAGCCCACCGATTCGCAGGTGACATCGCCGTTGGCGGCGGAAAACTGTCTGGACAGCGCTTCCTGTTCGCGCGCCAGCACGTTGATGCAGAAATGACCGGCCTCGATAAATTGTGAAATCCGGCGGCCGACGCGGTAGAGGCTGAAAGCAACCAGCGGCGGGTCGAGCGATACCGAACTGAACGAATTGACCGTCACCCCGACCGAGCCGTCGCCGGCATCCGGCCGCAAGGGCGCCGAATAGGTGGTCACCACCGAGACGCCGGTGGCAAAGCACCCAAGCGCCTGACGGAAGTCAAATAGGTCCGAAACGGGTTTTTTGAGCATCAAAGGATGTCGGCAAGACATGTTGAAAGACCAGGCCGCCGGGCCGGGCCGTTCAATCCGATTATTACCAGTGGCCGGGACAGAAAACAAATTCTGGCTCAGCCACGAGAGAAACCGGGATGCGTTCGAAACCCCGGCATTGAGGCCGTAAGGCGGGGAACCGCATTTGAGTTGCCGGTCCGGGGCCAAGCGGGTAATAAATGGCTAACCGATGCCATGCCAGAAACAGACGATATTCGGACTCGGCCGGGTAGGAGAATGCTGCACCGCCCGGTCAAAGCCTTCGATTTCACTAACCTGCTGGACTGAATGTTCTTCCTGATCGGATTAGTCGTCGTCTTCGGCTCTGTTTTGGGCGGGTATCTGCCGCACGGCGATTTAGGCGTCCTGATCCAGCCATTGGAAGTCCTGATTATCGGCGGGGCGGCGCTGGGCGGCTTCATCATTTCCAACCCAAAGCCGGTCCTGAGCATGGTCGGCAAGACTCTGGGCCGGGTCCTAAAAGGCCCCCCTCACAGCAAGAAATCGTATCTCGAGTTGTTGACGCTGTTGTATGCGATCTTCCGGCTCGCCAAATCCAAAGTGATGCTGGCGCTCGAAACCCATGTTGATCACCCGGAAGAAAGCACACTGTTCGCCGAGTACCCCCCTTTCTCCAAGAATCAAGAATGCGGTCACATTCCTGTGTGATTATCTGCGCTTGATGACCATGGGCACCGATAACCCGCACGAAGTCGAAACTTTGATGGACGAGGACATCGAGGCGATGCACGAGGGCCCGACGCAGGCCGCCAGCGCCATGCAGGTCGTGGCCGACGGTCTGCCCGCGTTCGGCATCGTGGCCGCCGTTCTCGGTGTCATCAGCACCATGGGCTCGATCACTGAACCGCCCGAGGTGTTGGGTGAAAAGATTGGCGCGGCGCTGGTCGGAACCTTCCTCGGCGTTCTTTTGGCTTACGGCCTGGTGGGACCGATCGCCTCAAACTTGAAAATGTACGCCGACGCCGACAGCAAGTACTACCACTGCATCAAGGCCGGTCTATTGGCCCACATGCAGGGCTATGCTCCCGCTGTCTCGGTCGAATTCGCCCGCAAAATCCTGATGGCGCACGAGCGCCCGAGCTTCACAGAGCTCGAAGAGGCGCTCGAAGATGCGCCCAGCGCCTGAGCACCTGAGAGGATTGCATGGCAGAAGCTGGTCATAACGCGACGATCATCAAAAAGGTCGTCAAGGGTGGACACGAAGGCCACCATGGCGGAGCGTGGAAAGTCGCCTATGCCGACTTCGTGACGGCGATGATGGCGTTCTTCCTGCTGTTGTGGCTGCTGCAGGTCACCACCGACGATCAAAAGAGCGGCCTTGCAGACTACTTTGCACCGACCTCGGCAACATTGTCACGGGTGAGCGGCGCGGGCGGCGTGCTGGCGGGACGAACGTTTTCGGATTCTGGCGTCAGGGTCGGCGAGAGCGGAACCCCGTCGGTGGTGGTTGCGCTCGAACCGCCACCGATCAGCGAATCGCGGGAACCGACGGAAGAAGAAATCGCCGACGCCGCCGCCGCCGCCGAACAGGAAATGTTTAACGATGCCCTCGAACAGATCAAACAGGCGCTTGCCGATTCCGCTGAGCTTTCAGACCTGAGCAAAAATATACTGATGGACATGACCGACGAAGGCATGCGCATCCAGATCATCGATCAGGAAGGCGGTTCGCTTTTCGCCAGCGGCTCCTCCCAGATGCAGTCGCATACAAAAGAGCTCCTGGAGCAGATCGCCAGGGTGGTTTCGCGCCTCCCCAACGACCTCTCGATTTCCGGCCACACCGACGCGACGCCGTTTCAACGCGACGACTATTCGAATTGGGAGCTGTCGGCCGACCGGGCCCTGGCGAGTCGCCGCGCGCTGATCGAATTTGGAATCGATCCTGCCCGGTTTCTGCGCGTGGCCGGCCTGGCGGATCAGGAGCCGTTGGTGCCCGAAGATCCCTTCTTGCCGGAAAACCGGCGTATCAGCATCGTGCTGTTGCGAGGCGCCACGGTTTTGCCGCCCGAGTATCAGTAGCTGCCCTTTTCGAGTATCGAATTGCCATGAACAAATCCTTGGACCCCGGCCTGCTGCAGTTTTACCGTACGCGATCGACGCCGTGTCCCTATCTCGGCGGACGCGAAGAGCGCCTTGTCTTCACCCACCTCGACGAAGGCGATTCAGGATTGGCCCACGACGTACTGGCTCGCGCCGGTTTTCGCCGCAGTCACGACATCGCCTATCGGCCCGATTGCGACGGCTGCCGCGCATGCCGGCCGGTGCGCATCCGGATCGAAGATTTCGTGCCGACGCGCTCGATGAAGCGGGTGCTGAACCGGAACCGCGGCTTAACCCGCACCATCCTGCCACCGCTCGCCAACCGCGAACATTTCGGGCTGTTTTCGCGCTACCAGCAGCGACGCCACGGCGGCGGGGCGATGGTAGAGATGGATTTCGACGAATACCGCTCCATGATCGAGCGAACCCCTGTCGAGACCCTTCTTGTCGAATATCGCGACGACGACGGGGTGCTGACCGGTGCGTCGCTCACCGACCGCATCGAGGACGGCCTGTCGATGGTGTACAGTTTTTACGAGCCCGAACCGGCGCGCCGCAGCGGCGGCACTTTCATCATCCTCGATCACGTTCGGTTAGCCCGGTCGTGGGGCCTCGAATACGTTTATCTCGGCTACGCCGTCGAGGGCTGCCCGAACATGGCTTACAAGACCCAGTTCCAGCCCGTAGAGGTCTTCGGGCCCGAGGGCTGGGACCTGGCGCCCCGGACCGGCACCGCAGGCTGAGCGCGGCGGCCTTGCGCGGCCCCAGAGCGCAGGTGCAGCCGAACGGTTCACCGCGCTGACGTCAATCCTTGGTTGCACCTAGTATTTCTCGCCCTATACTTTCCTAAGTTAAACATAATATCGGGGAGGTCTTCATGAAGAGACGTGAATTTCTAAAAGGGGCTGCGGTCGCGGGTGGCGCCGCAGCAGCATTGACGTTGGCGGCACCGGCCATCGCCCAAGGGCGGCAACAGTGGATTGTCGCTTCCTCGTTCGGCAAGGCCGGCATTCTTGGCCGCCACCTCGATGCGTTCGGTGATTTCGTCACCAACGCGACCGAGGGAAGGCTGTCGATGAAGGTCTTCCATGCCGGCGAACTGGTCGGCGCCTTCGAAAACTTTGATGCCGTCGAAGCCGGCACGGCGCAGATGGGCATGGGTGCGCCCTATTACTGGGCCGGCAAATCCAATGCGATTTCGTTCGTGGCGGCGATGCCGTTCGGTCTTAACGCCCAGGAACAAAACGCGTGGATGTACTACGCCGATGGAATCGAAACCGCCGACAAGATCTACAACGGGTTCGGCATGAAGTTCCTGCCGATGGGGAATACCGGCAACCAGATGGGCGGCTGGTACAACAGGGAAATCAACACCATCGACGATTTCTCGGGCCTCAAGTTCCGGATGCCGGGGCTCGGCGGCGAAGTCCTGGCGACGTTCGGCGTAAACGTCGTGCTGTTGCCGGGCGGTGAAATCCTGCCGGCACTGACATCCGGTGCGATCGACGGCACCGAATGGATCGGCCCCGCCGCCGATCTCGGGTTCGGTCTGTATAAGGTTGCCGACTATTACTACTTCCCGGGCTGGCACGAACCGGCAACGGTGTTGGACGGTTTCATCAACCTCGACGCCTGGAACGGTCTCACGGACGACTTGAAAAGTGTCATCGAACGGGGCGCCGCGGCGACCAACCTTCTGATGCTCAGCGAATTCCAGGCGCGCAATGATGCCGCGCTCCAGGCGCTGATCAACGAGCACAACGTCAAACTGCGGAAGTATCCGGACGATGTCTTGAACAAGATCGGCGGACGGGCCGGCGAGGTGCTACAGGAAATTGCATCCCGCGACGCCCTTTCGACCGAAGTGTTCGGCGAAATCGTCAAGTTCCGGCGCACCGCCTTGCGCTGGACCAACACCTCTGAAAGCGCTTACGCAAAAGCGCGGGCGTTGCCCTTCAAATACCCGGGTTAGCGTCGCGCCAATCGCACGACGAAGGGGCGGGCCCGAGGGTCCACCCTTTCTTTTTTGCCCGTGCGGTGCGGCTAGAGCTTCTCCCGTTCGCATGCGCTCACGCGAAAAGCTCTATCCCTTTGACATAGTACGCAAATCGTCGTCGCCGGCGGTTCCACCGGCTCGGGATTTGCTCTAGAACAACACGCGTGGCAGCCAGGTCGCGAGGCCCGGGAAGACGGCCAAGAGCCCGATTCCCACAATCTGAATGAAGATAAACGGAATCACGCCGCGATAGATATCGGTCGTCTTCACTTCATCCGGGGCCACGCCGCGCAAGTAGAACAGCGCAAATCCGAACGGCGGCGTCAGAAAACTGGTTTGCAGATTGACGCCGATCATGATCCCCAGGACCAGCGGGTCGATACCCAGCGCGATCAACGAGGGGCCGACGATTGGAACGACGACAAAGATAATTTCGATAAAATCGAGAAAAAACCCGAGAAGAAATATTGCCGCCATCACCACCAGCATTGCCAGAAACAGGCCGCCGGGCAGGTTGCCGAGAAAATCCTCGATCAGGACGTCGCCGCCGAAGCCACGGAATACAAGCGAAAACATGGAAGCGCCGACCAGGATCAGAAATACCATCGAACTGATCTTGGTCGTTTCCTGTGCCACGTGGCGCAAGATGGGCCAGGTGAATCGTTTGTTCCGCACGGCCAGCAAGGCCGCGCCGATAGCGCCGACGGCTGCCGATTCGGTCGGCGTCGCCGCCCCTATCAGAATCGATCCGAGAACCGCCACGATCAGCAGCATCGGCGGCAGCACACCCGAGACCACCAGATAGGGGAGGGGTGGCCGTTCGCCCTCGTCGAGAACCGGCGGGCTGGACGATGGCTTCCACACCGCCATGAATACCTGCCAAAGGATGTAGAGCCCGACCAGCAACAGACCGGGAAACAGGGCGCCGGCAAACAGGTCGATCACCGTGACCGGTTCGGGCGCAAGGTCGCCCCCAAGTTCCGCCGCCTGTTCGTTGGCGCCTTGCAGAATCTCGGCCAGCAATACAAGGACGATCGAGGGCGGAATAATCTGGCCCAGCGTTCCCGATGCGCACACGAGGCCCGAGGCAAGTTTTGCGTCGTATCCATTGCGCAGCATGATCGGCAGACTGAGAAGCCCCATCGTCACCACGGTGGCGCCGACGATCCCCGTCGAGGCGGCGAGCAGCATGCCGACAACGATTACCGAAATGCCGAGACCGCCGCGCATCCGGCCGAACAACAGCCCCATGGTTTCGAGCAGCGCGGCGGCGACATTCGATCGCTCCAGCATCACCCCCATGAAAATAAACAACGGCACCGCAACCAGTGTGTCGTTGGTCATGGTTCCGAATATCCGCAGCGGATACGCGCCCAGCATGCCAAGCGGGAACATGCCCAGCATGTCGCCCAGAAACGCGAACAACAGCGCCGTTCCCGCAAGGGTCAGTGCGACCGGAAAGCCAAATAGCAGCACCCCCAGTACGGTGAGGAACATGATGATGCCGAGTATCTCGGGTGACATCAGATCCCCTGCCCCGCTTCGTCCGCCTGTCTCTTGCCCGGCGGGACCAGATCGACACCCGCAAGCGTCAGAACACTCCGCAAAGCCAGCGACACGCCCTGCAAGGCGAACAGAACACAGAATGCGAGGATCACACCCTTGATGACGAAGAGGCCCGGGAGACCGCCGGCCTCGGGCGAGGACTCGAGCCGCGACCACGACCGGCGGACAATGGGAACGGCTTTGTCCCAAGTGATCCACAGAAGGGGGAGCAGTAGAAAGATCGACCCGAGAAGATTGACGACGGCCTGATAGCGCGCGCTTGCCGTGCGGTAGAAAACGTCGATCCGCACATGTCCGTTGTGCAGAAGTGTATAGCCGGCCCCCAGCATGAACACGGTGCCGTGCATCCAGGTATAGCTTTCCTGCATCCAGATCCAACCGAGCGACATCGTGTAGCGCAGCACCACCACCAAAAAGACGTTGAGGACCATCACGATCGTCAACAGCGCGACGCCCCGCCCAACGAAATCGTTGAGGCGGTCGATCCAAACCACGATTGGCACGAGTACCCGCAACCCTTGACCCCTTGATATCGAAATGGAATGAAGCGCGTCAGAAAGGCATGGCGGTTTTACCGGAGCCGGCGCCCTTTGGCCAGAATTCCAGACGGTCGATACCGCCGCGTCGGCGGGCGTCTATCGCGTCCGGCGAGGATTGGCGGGCCGGGCCGTTGCGGCGGCGGGTGAGGCCTGGCGGGGCGGGCTCATCCGGCGGCGGCGCTAGGCGGTGAACCGGTTGCTGCGGGGAAAGCCCTTGGGAGCGAGGCGGCCGGCCTGGGCGCGCTTGCCTTCCCAGGGCATCAGGTCGTCGATCACATGGACGCGAGCGCCCGAGTGGTAGGTGAGTCCTGCGGCGCGGTCGAAGGCGATGGCGTCGCTGAGGGCGCCGTCTTTGTAGCGCTGGAGCGTCACGCCGCGGCCCCGGGCCATGACCGGCAGTTCGGCGAGCGGGATCACCAGCATCTTCCGGTTTTCGCCAATCAACGCCAGGCTGTCGCCCTCGGCCGGGGTGCAGACGGCGGCCTCGACGCTGCCGCGGACGTTGAGGACCTGCTTGCCGCTCCGGGTTTGGGCGAGGACGCCGTCTTCCTCGGCGACAAAGCCGCGGCCGTCGCTCGATACCACCACCAGCCGCCGGTCGGGGCGGTGCACGAACAGCGCAACAATGTCTTCGTCGTTGCCGAGATCGGCGAACAGGCGTACCGGTTCGCCTTGGCCCCGCCCCGACGGAAGCCGATCGCAGGGCAGCGTATAGAACCGGCCGTCGGTTCCGAACAGGAGCACCTTGTCGGTGGTTTCGGCGTGAAGCCAGAAACGGGCGCGGTCGCCTTCCTTGTATTTGGTGTCGGTGGAGATTTCGGCGTGCCCGCGCAGGGTGCGGACCCAGCCTTTTTCGGAACAGATCACCGTGACCGGTTCCCGTTCCACCATCGCCTCCAGGGGCACCGGCGCGGGGTCCGGAGCCTCGCCGATCTCGGTCCGGCGCCGGCCCAACCCGGTCGCCGCGCCGAACCGTTTCCTGATGTCGCGGATTTCGGCGGCAATGGCGGTCCAGCGTTTGTCCTTGCTGCGCATCAAGCTGTTCAGGCCCTTGCGCTCGGCGGTCAATTCATCGTGTTCGGCGCGAAGCTGCATCTCTTCGAGTTTGCGCAGCGACCGCAACCGCAGATTCAGGATTGCCTCGGCTTGAACCTCCACAAGCTTGAAGCGCCGCATCAGTTTCGGTTTGGGCTCGTCGGTTTCGCGGATGATCTTGATGACCGCGTCGACATTGAGAAACGCGATCAAATAACCGTCGAGAATCGTCAACCGGGCGTCGATTTTGCCCAACCGATAACGGTTCTTTCGCAGCAGCACGTCGTGGCGGTGATCGAGAAACGCCTGTAACGCCTCGCGCAGGCTCATCAACTTCGGCAACCGCCCGCGGTCGAGGACGTTGAGGTTGAGCGGCACGCGCACTTCGAGATCGGTAAGCCGGAACAGCGTCTCCATCAGGGTCGCGGCGGCGACAGTGCGGGATTTGGGTTCCAGCACGACGCGCACATCTTCGGCCGATTCGTCACGAACATCCGCAAGCAATGGCAATTTGCGCCCTGCCAGCAGTTCCGCAATGCGTTCGATCAGGCGCGATTTCTGGACCTGGTAAGGGATTTCCGTGATGACGATTTGGTATTGGCCGTGGCTGGTTTTCTCGGTTTCCCAGCGCGCCCGCAGCCGGAACGCGCCGCGCCCGGTGGCGTAGGCCTCGCGAATCGACACTGCCGGTTCGACCAGCACGCCGCCGGTGGGAAAATCCGGCCCCGGAACCAGTTCAGTCAGTTTGGCGGGCGTCGCGCGCGGAAATCTTATCAGGTGCAGCAGCGCGTCGCACAGTTCACCGGCGTTGTGCGGCGGGACGCTGGTCGCCATGCCGACAGCGATTCCGGCGGATCCGTTGGCCAGCAGATTCGGAAACCGGGCCGGCAAGACGATGGGCTCTTCTTCCTCATCGTCGTAGGTGGTGCGGAAGTCGACGGTGTCGTCGCCGAGGCCGTCCAGCATCGCCTCGGCGACCGCGGTCAGGCGGGCTTCGGTATAGCGCATGGCGGCCGCGTTATCGCCGTCGATATTGCCGAAGTTGCCCTGCCCATCGACCAGCGGATAGCGCGCCGCAAACGCCTGCGACAGGCGCACCAGCGCATCGTAAACCGACTGATCGCCGTGGGGATGGTACTTGCCGATGACATCGCCGACGACACGGGCGCATTTCTTGAAGCCGGAACGCGCGTCGAGTTTCAACACGTGCATCGCATACAACAGGCGACGGTGGACCGGCTTGAGGCCGTCGCGGACATCGGGCAGCGATCGTGAGGTAATCGTCGATAGCGCGTAGGCGAGATAGCGCTCGGAAAGCGCCCGCGCCAGCGGCTCTTCGAGAACGATGCCCCCGCCCCCGGCGGCATCGGCGCTGGCCCCACGGCGGCGAGCCGGCGACTTGGCCGGACGGGACGGTTTGGAAGATCTGGTAGCCATCAATCCATCATATACTAGATATGGTGCCACCGCGGAACCGGTCTGCGAACCGCCGACGCGCCGGCGGAAGGCCGCGATGGTGAGCGGCACTGGCGTGGCCGGCGAGGAAATAGCCGGTCAGCAGCAGTCCGTCGCGTACCGCTTCCGGGCCCGGGTGGTCACCGTTCCCGGCCGACAGCAGGAAGGCGGGAAGCGCCAGCAGGCGGTCGCGATAGGGTTCGCCCGCCGCCGCCGAAACCGCCCGGCCCGAACGCGGCGACACGTAAACGAGGTCCTGGGCCGTGCCGGTCACGGCGCAGCGCGTGAGGTCGAGCCCGAAGCCGAGCTCTGCCAGCAGCCCGAGTTCCCAGCGCACGTAGACGGCCTGCCACTGGGGCGAGGAATCGAGTGCCGCGAGCAACACCCGGAAGCCTTCGTACACCGCGGCATGAACTTCGCGCTCCGGCAATAGCGACTCGGCGACAGCGCACGCCGAGGCGAGCGCCGCCAGCCGGTCGGGATCGCCCAGCAGCGGCGCCGCGTGCGCGCCTGCGAGTTCGACGGTAAAACTTCCGAGGTGCTCCGCCAGCCGCGCGCGCCAGTACGCCGCCACCGCGTTACCGGGCTGAATGATGCCGCGCAACCGCCGCCCGGCTCCGCCCCGCACCAGTCCTGCATGACGCCCATGATGCCGCGTCAGGATGTTGACGATCGCCGACGATTCCCCGTGCTTGCGCGCCGACAAGATGAAGCCTGCATCAGACCACTGCATTACGACCCAGGAAACTCCAAGCCTATTTCGCGGTAGCGTTCGGGATCGTCGCCCCACTTGGGGCGCACCTTGACGAAGATGAACAGGTGCACCCGGCGCTCCAGCATCTGTTCCAGCTCGATGCGCGAGGCGGCGCCAATTTCCTTGATCTGCCGCCCGCCTTTGCCGAGAACGATTGCCTTTTGGCTGTCGCGCTCGATGTAAATAATCTGTTCGATGCGAACGCTGCCGTCGTCGCGTTCCTTCCAGGATTCGGTTTCGACGGTGGCGGCGTAGGGAAGTTCCTGGCGCAGCGCGAGATATAGTTTTTCGCGCGTAATTTCCGCCGCGAGCTGGCGCAACGGAACCTCGGCGATCTGGTCCTCCGGATAGAGCCACGGTCCTTCCGGCAGCCGCGCGACGAGGTCATCCACAAGATCGGCGAGACCGTCACCGGCCAGCGCCGAGATCATGAACACGGCCAGGAACGGCCCGTCCTTGCTCGAATTTTCGGCCAAGGCGAGAAGCGAGTTCTTCGCCACCGCGTCGATCTTGTTGAGGGCGAGGATTGCATCCGTCCCGGTTCGGCGCAGATCTGCAACGATGCGGGCGCTTTCGCCATCGGCGACACCGTTCTTGGCGCGGGTCGCATCCACCAGCAGTACGCGCACGTCGGCATCGTTCGCCCCGACCCAGGCGGCCCGTACCATGGCACGGTCGAGGCGCCGGCGCGGTTCGAAAATGCCGGGGGTATCGACAAAGATGATCTGCGCCGTTCCGTGAATGGCGATACCGATGATGCGCGAGCGGGTGGTCTGCACCTTGGGGGTGACGATGGCAATTTTCGAGCCCACCAGCGTATTGAGGAGAGTCGACTTGCCGGCATTCGGCGCGCCGATCAGGGCGACGTAGCCGCACCGGGTGGTTTCCGCCGCCGCCACCGATCAACCTTCGCAGTCGAGGGTGGCAAGCAACGCCTGCGCCGCCAGCTGCTGGGCGCCGCGCTTGGACCGGCCCTGTCCCTCGGCCGGCGGGTGATCCCCCACCCTTACGGTCACGGTGAACTCGATCGCATGCGCTGGCCCCTCGGATCCGGTTACCGTGTAGAGCGGCGCCGGGGCACCGTGGGCGTGGGCCCATTCCTGCAACGCGGTCTTGGCGTCCTTGGGCGCCGCGGCGACCTCTTCTGCGCGCGGATCCCAGTAGCGATGGACAAAGGACGCCGCTGCCTCAAGCCCGCCGTCGAGATAGAGCGCGGCGATCAACGCTTCGCAGGCGTCGGCGAGGATCGCCGGTTTGCGCGGCCCGCCCGAGGCCCGCTCGCCCGCCGACAGCACCAGATAATCGCCAAGACCAATTTCAGCGGCAACGTCCGCCAGGCATTCGCGCCGCACCAGCGCCGTCAACTGACGTGCCAGCGTGCCCGCGCCGGCGTCCGCATAGCGCCGCAGCAGATGATCCGAGACCACCAGTGCCAAGACCCGGTCGCCAAGAAATTCCAGCCGGTCATAATGGGCGCCGCCCGCGGCGGGCTCGGCGCTCGGGTGCGTCAGGGCCTCATCGAGAAGCGCCGGGTCGCGGAACCGGTAGTCAAGGGCCGCAAACAAGTCCTCTACGGGCTTGGGCGTCACGTTGCACCCGTCACTGCCCGCCTACACCCCGGAACATGCGGGTGAAACGGGTCGCGTTCGGCCAATTCCAGAATTCCCACCATCGCGCGCCGCCGTCGGTCGAAAAGAACAGGAACTCGGCACGACCGACCAGATTGACGGCCGGCACCTGGCCGACACCGCTGGAGAACCGGCTGTCGAGCGAATTGTCGCGGTTGTCGCCCATCATGAAAAAATGCCCCGGACGCACGGTAAAAACGCGGGTGTTGTCGCTACGGCCGTTGTCCACCAGGTCGAGCGTGCGGTAGCTGGTCCCGTTGGGCATGGTTTCGAGATACTGCGGAACACGATGCACGTTGCCGGCATCGTCCTGGACGACGAAATCGTTGATACGCTCGCGCCGCACCGGCTCGTCGTTGATATGCAAGACGCCATCGATCAACTGAACCCGGTCGCCCGGCAGGCCGACCACGCGCTTGATGAAGTCGGTGGAATTGTCGCGCGGCAGTTTGAACACCACCACGTCGCCCCGCTTCGGCGGCCGTTCGAACACCCTGCCCCTGAATAGCGGCAAGCTAAACGGCAGCGAATGGCGGCTGTAGCCGAGCGAAAACTTCGATACGAAGAGATAATCGCCCACCAGCAGCGTCGGCAACATCGATTCAGACGGGATATTGAACGGCTCGTAGGCAACGGTGCGGATCACCACGGCAATCAAAACAGCGTAGATCACCGTGCGGACGGTTTCGCCCACACCACTTTTTTCTTTGTTTTTCGCCACAGAGGTTCCTTTCCGCCCGGTGGATTCCGGCACCGGAGCGCCGGGCGGCACAGGCTTGCCGTTCGATGAATGCGATGTCAAGGCGTGCCCGCGGGAAGCGCCGTGATGATGACGATGGCCTGGGCCAAGGGCTCGTCGTCGGTAATCGACAGGTCGATCTGGACGCGCATGCCCGGGGGCGTCAATTCACTCAGGCGTTCGAGCGCGCCGCCGCTCAGAACCATCGACGGTTTGCCGCCGGGCAGATTGACAACGCCAAGATCCCGCCAATACACGCCGCGGCGGAAGCCGGTACCGAGCGCCTTGGCGCAGGCCTCCTTGGCGGCGAAGCGCCGCGCATACGAGGCCGCGCGCTTGGTCCGGCGCTCCGAGCGGGCGCGTTCGATCTTGGTAAACACCCGGGCAACGAACCGGTCGCCGAACCGGTCGAGGGTCCGCTCGATACGCCGAATGTCGATAATGTCGCTACCCAAACCGATAATCATGGGGACGGTTTCGCTCAGGCACTTTCCGCGCCGATGACGCGGGCGCGGGCGCCGTCCATCAGGGCACGCATGCGTTTGATTGCACTTTCGAGGCCGCTGAAGACCGCTTCGCCGATCAGATAATGGCCGATGTTGAGCTCGACGATTTCGGGTACGGCGGCAACCGCACCGACCGTGTCGAAGCCGAGGCCATGGCCGGCGTGACATTCGAGACCGAGGTCGGCGGCATTTCGTGCGCCCGCCACGATACGCGCGAGTTCGCGCTCGCGGGCGGCGCCCTCGGCATGGCAGTAGGCGCCGGTGTGCAGTTCCACCACCGGCGCGCCGATGCGTGCCGCCGCGTTCAATTGACGCTCGTCCGGCTCGATGAACACCGAAACCCGGATACCGGCGTCTGCCAGCCGCGCCACCAGCGGTTTAAGCGCCTTGACGCTGCCCTCGACATCGAGACCGCCTTCCGTGGTGCGTTCCTCGCGGCGCTCAGGAACCAGGCAGGCCGCGCGTGGTTTGTGGCGCAACGCGATGGCCTGCATTTCCTCGGTCGGTGCCATTTCGAGGTTGAGCGGCAGCTCGATTGCATCCAGGAGACGTTCGATGTCGTCATCCGAGATGTGGCGGCGATCCTCGCGCAGATGCGCTGTAATGCCGTCGGCGCCCGCGACCGCTGCCAGGCGTGCGGCGCGCACCGGATCGGGATGCGGCTCCCCGCGCGCGTTGCGGATGGTTGCGACGTGATCGATGTTTACGCCCAGACGAAGGGGGTCGCCCATCAGCGTGCTCTCTGCCCGTGGGAGGCGCGGCGCGGACGCTTGAACCCGGAATCTATTTTCGCTTTGCGTGCCAGCCGCGCGCGCCGTGCACGCTGGTAGCCCGCGACCAGATATCGCACCGGAAAATAGGTCGCTAACCAGACCACAATCGCGGTCGGAATCCCGCCCAGCAGCATCGGCAAAAAGACGTTCACGACGTTGTCGCGCAAGAAGGTCATGGTGAATTCGTTAGCGGGTTCGAATTCCAGGCTGCTGGCGCCCATGATCCAGTTGCCAAGGGAGAAGATCCAGACCCAGATGATCGGGAACGTCCACGGGTTACCCACCACGGTGCCGAGTGCCGAAGCCAGAAGGTTTCCGCCCATCACCCACGCCAGGAGCGCGCCGAGCAGAAAGTGGAACCCGAGCAAAGGCGTGAACGAGATCGCCACGCCGCAGGCGAGACCCGCTGCAATGCTGTAGGGCGATCCCGGTAGCCGGCTCAATCGATGGCTCATATACGTCAGCGTTCGGCGCCATCCAGCGCGCGGCCACACCAGATTTCGCAGGTGGAACAGGATGCTGGCTGGTCGTTTGCGGCGGAACAGCATTCTCGATTCTCTCAGCTCAGGCCGCGGCTTCCGGGCTTGACAGCGGGAAGCGCCGCCAGGTCGGGCGGCAGCGCGTCCGCTTCATACGCCGGGACGGCATATCCCGCAAGCGCGATCAACGGCACGCCGAGATCGACGGCGCCGTTGCTTCGGTCGATCAGGCAGCTTGCCGCCACCGTCACTCCGCCCGCAGCGGCAATCGCGGCGATGCACTCGCGCGAGCTTTTGCCGGTCGTGACGACATCTTCGGCCATCAGCACCCTCGCCCCGGCAGTCAGGTCAAAACCGCGCCGGAAGGCAAACAACCCGTCAACCCGCTCGGAAAAAACCGCCGGCAGGCCGAGGTGGCGTGCCAATTCATAGCCGACGATGACGCCGCCCATGGCCGGCGAAACGACGATGTCGATCGAATCGGCGCCGAGACGGCCGCGGATCGTATCCGCCAGCGCCGCACACAGGCGCCCGCCTCGGGCCGGGTCCATCATCACCCGGGCGCACTGAAGATAGACCGGACTGTGTTTCCCCGACGACAGGAGGAAATGCCCCTCCAGCAAGGCGCCCGCGGCGCGAAATTCGGCGAGGACTTCTTCCCGGGTCATCCGCGCACCCGTGTGACCGTGTGCATCGACGGATCGGCGCGCAACGCAGCGACAATATTGGACAGATGCTTCACGTCCTTGACCTCGACATCAATCAGGAATTCAAAAGTTTCGGGCGAGCGGTTGGTGATTTTCAGATTGCTGATGTTGCCGAGGTTGCGGGCAATGACCGTGGTCATGGCATTGAGGCTGCCGGGTTCGTTGGTGAGGATCACGTCGATCCGGCCGACATGAAAATCGGTCGATTCCTCATCGACGCTCCAGGCCACGTCGAGCCAGTTCTCGGGCGAACTGGAATAGTTCTCCAGACTTTCACAATCGATCGTGTGAATCGTCACGCCCTTGCCTTCAGTCACGATGCCGACAATGCGATCGCCAGGCAACGGATGGCAACAATTCGCGAGGTGAACCGCCATCCCCGGAATTAGACCCCGGATCGGGATCGCACGGTCGCCGCCCTTGGGATTGCGCGAGCGCGAAAACGCGCCGGCGAGACTCCGCAGGCCGAGCCGCCACGCCGCCTTTTCGCCGGGCAGCACGGCCTCGATCACTTCGCGCGCGGTCAACACGCCCTCGCCCACTTTTTCAAACACCTCTTGGGCCGACTTTGCCGCCAGCTTCTTGAGTCCGTTGCCGATCGCCTTGTCCGACAGTTCGCGGCCGGTATGTTCGAAGGCACGCTCCAATATGGCGCGTCCGAGATCGGCAAATTGGGTACGTTCCTGATTACGGACGAACCGCCGTACCGCCGAGCGCGCTTTGCCGGTGACGACAAAACCTTGCCAGGTCGGGGATGGCGTTTGCGCCTTGGACCGGATGATCTCGACCTGATCGCCGTTGTGCAGTTCGGTGCGAAGCGGTGCGATTCGCCCGTTGACTTTGGCGCCGACAGTGGTGTCGCCGACATCGGTATGAACGGCGTAGGCAAAATCGACCGGGGTCGCCCCGCGCGGCAAGGCGATCAGGTCACCCTTGGGCGAGAAACAAAACACCTGATCCTGAAACATCTCGAGTTTGGTGTGCTCGAGAAATTCCTCCGGGTCGGACGCCTGATCCAGAATGTCGAGCAATTCGCGAATCCAGCGGTATTCCCGTATGGATTTCTCCGCACCCGGGCTCTTGTAGGTCCAATGCGCCGCCACACCTAGTTCCGCAATCTCGTGCATATTGCGCGTCCGTATCTGAACCTCGATGCGCTGTTTTTCGGGGCCGATGACGGTCGTGTGCAGGGATCGGTAGTTATTGCGCTTCGGCGTCGAGATGTAATCCTTGAACCGGTTCGGCACCATGCGATAGGCGCCGTGCACGATGCCGAGCGCCCTGTAACAGTCGGCGTCGGTCCCGACGATGATCCGGAACGCCATGATGTCGGCTAGCTGCTCGAACGAAATATTCTTTTGTTCCATCTTGCGCCAGATCGAATAGGGCCTTTTTTCGCGCCCCAAGACGGTTGCGCTCTGCCCCTCCGATGCAAGCGTGCGCTCGAGTTCCTCGCAGATCCGCGTCACCAGATCGGCGCCGCCCATCCGCAGATATTCGAGGCGCGCCAAGACTGATTTTCGCGCCTCGGCGTTGAGTTCGGCGAAAGCGAGATTCTGTAGTTCTTCCTTGATCGCCTGCATACCGATGCGCTCCGCCAACGGCGCATAGATTTCCATGGTCTCGTGCGCGATGCGGCGGCGCTTTTCCGGGTCGCGGATAAAACTAAGCGTGCGCATGTTGTGGAGACGATCGGCCAACTTGACCAGCAGTACGCGCAGGTCGTTCGACATCGCCAGTAAGAGCTTGCGAAAGTTTTCGGCCTGAGGGGAGCCGCCGGTGGTCAATTCCAGCCGCGACAATTTGGTAACGCCGTCCACCATTTGCGCGATTTCGGGCCCGAACCGGGCTTCGATCTGATCGAGAGTCGCGATCGTGTCTTCGACCGTATCGTGCAGCAGCGCGGTGGCCACAGTGGTGTCGTCGAGCCGGAGATCGGTGACGATCCCCGCCACTTCGAGCGGATGCGAGAAATAGGGATCGCCCGAGGCCCGCACCTGCGAGCCGTGCGCCTTCATCGAAAAAACGTAAGCGCGATTGAGCAGGTCTTCATCGACGCCGGGGTCGTACTTGCGAACCCGCTCAATCAGATCGGCCTGCCGGATCAACGGCCCCGCCTCCGGGGCCGGGGGCCGTCAATCGGCCGGAAACAAATTCTGGGGCGCGCCGGTGTCGGCGCGGGACGCCGGCGTCCGAGTGCGACGAGCCGCGGCTCAGCCCTCGTCCGTGTTGAGGAGTTCATCGCCGGGCGCGGCCCCCTCGGGAGCCGCCTCTGCGGCGCCGCCGGGTTCTTCGCCGGGAGGCGTGGCCGCGGCCGGCACGGGCGTCTCGGCCTCCGGCTTCACTTCAGGCTCGTGTGTGGGTTCGGAGACGGCCGCCTTCACTTCGGGCTCGGGTTCGGGCTTGGGCGGAGGCTCTTCCGCGGCGCGGCGCCATTCGTCGCCCGTCATCAGGGCGGCCATGTCGTCTTCATCGGGCTCGTCCGATTCGACATGCTTTTGCAGGCCGTGAATCAGGGATTCCATCAGTTCACCGGATTTGACGGACTTTTCGGCGATTTCGCGCAGGGCCACGACCGGGTTCTTGTCGTTGTCGCGTTCGCGCGTAAGCTGTGCTCCAGCCGAAACCTCGCGCGAGCGCTGGGCGGCCAGCACCACGAGCTCGAACCGGTTGGGAATGACTTCGACGCAATCTTCAACGGTTACGCGGGCCATGCGCGTTCACTCCATCGTCTGCATTGGGCCAGATCGGGCGGCTACGACCGCCTGTTCCGGGTTTATTACATATGTGTGCCGGGCGCACAAGGCAAGGGCGAGCGCGCCTCAACCGCGTCTTATGGGGGCCCGTCGAGCCGTTCCACGGCCTGATCCGGCGGCAGCCGCGCGATCAGGGCGTCGATGCCCTCGCCGGTGACGGGGTGGTGCCAGCCGGGGGCGACATCGCGCAGTGGATAGAGCACGAATGCACGCCCGGAAAGGCGCGGATGAGGCAGTTCCGGCCCGATCTCACCCTTCAAAACGGTGCCGCCGGCCGCCAGGAGATCGAGATCGATCACCCGCGCCTCCCAACGCTCGCGACGGGTGCGGCCGAGGGAAGCCTCGATTCGGTGCAATGCCGCCATCAGCGCCACGGGTGAAAGCGCACTTTCGACGGCGGCGACGGCATTGACGAACCGGGGCTGATCCGAGGGCGGCACCGGCGCGGTGCGGTAGAAGGGTGAGACCGCGCAAACGGCGATACCCTCGTCCGGCAGGCAAATCAGTGCCTGTTCCAGCGTTTCGCGCGGGCTGGACCCCTTCGGCCCCGGCAGGTTGGCGCCGAGACCGATCAGGATCACGTCCTCGTGGTCTAGCACCACCCGAGCTTGCCCTCGGCCGCCGCCGCGTTCCATAGTCGGGTCCTTATTAGCGGACCGGCTCGAGCCGCGAGCATGGCAGCAGCCCTGTCCCGGTGCGAGCCCCGGCCGCGCAATTCTATTTTATTGTCGAGGAGATATTCAAAATGCATTCCGAGGTATCCGATCGAATCGCCCTGTTTATTGACGGGTCCAACCTTTATGCCGCCGCCCGCGCGCTGGGGTTCGAGATCGACTACAAGAAACTTCTTGAAGAATTTTCCGGCCGTGGACGGTTGATTCGGGCGTTGTACTACACCGCCATGATGGAGGATCAAGAGTATTCACCGATCCGGCCCCTGGTCGACTGGCTCGATTACAACGGCTACACCCTTGTAACAAAACCGACCAAGGGATTTACCGATCCGACGGGGCGGCGCAAGATCAAAGGCAATATGGACGTCGAACTGGCGATCGATGTCATGGAAATGGCGCCCCACCTCGATCACATCTTTCTGTTTTCGGGCGACGGCGATTTTCGCCGCCTGGCGGAAGCGGTCCAGCGTAAGGGCGTGCGCGTGACCGTCGTCAGCACGGTCGCCTCGAACCCGCCGATGGCAGCCGACGAGTTGCGCCGCCAAGCTGACAATTTTATTGAACTTCAGGACATCGCGCCGCGGATCGCGCGCCACGTCCAGCCGCGGGAGCCGGAAGCCGGGCCGGGCGAGGCCGAAGTGATGGAACCTGCCGACCCCGACCTGCGGCATACCGCCTGAGGCGCTCGCCCCTGAGCCGCACGCCAATGCCCCCCGATGGGCGCCGGCACGCGCCGCCCTCTGCGCCCGGACGCGACTGCAACCTGTGCCCCCGGCTCGCCTCGTTCCGCGCCGCCAACCGCGCCGCTGAATCCACATGGCACAACGCACCGGTCGAATCTTTCGGCAGCCTCGATGCGCGCCTCCTGATCGTCGGCCTGGCGCCGGGCTTGCGCGGAGCCAACCGGACCGGGCGTCCGTTCACCGGCGACTACGCGGGTGATCTGCTGTATCCGACCCTGGTCCGGTATGGTTTCGCAACCGACGTCTATGGCGCCGACCCCGGCGACGGACTCGTCCTGGCGGATTGCCGGATAACCAATGCGGTCCGCTGCGTACCGCCGCAAAACAAGCCGACCGGGCCCGAAGCCACTGCCTGCCGCCCGTTTCTGGTAGCCGAGATTGCCGCGATGAAGAACCTGAGCGGCATTCTCGCGCTCGGCGTCATCGCCCACAACGCGGTGCTGACGACGTTGGCCCGCAAGCGCAGCGCGGCGCCGTTCGGACACGGCGCGGTTCACGGCCTCGGCGATGGCCGGTGGCTTGCCGACAGCTATCACTGCTCACGCTACAACGTGAACACCCGCCGCCTGACGCAATCCATGTTCCACGACGTTGTCGCGCAACTCGGCAAGCGCCTCGGCACGGCCAAGCCCGTCTAGCGCAAATCCCGAGCCGGCGGAATCGCCGGCGACGACGATTTGCGTTCCATGTCAAAGGGATAGAGCTTTTCGCGTGAGCGCATGCGAACGGGAAAAGCTCTATGCGCCCCCCTTGCCCCCTTACCCGCTACCCACGACCCCGCAACAGGCGCGCTTTCTGCCGGCTCCAGTCGCGCCGCTTTTCCGTTTCGCGTTTGTCGTGCGCCTTCTTGCCTTTTGCCAGTGCGATCTGGATCTTGACCATGCCGCGGCCGTTGAAGAACAGCGACAAGGGTACGATGGTCATACCGCCGCGCCGCACGCCGTCGAGGAATTTGGCAAGCTGCCGCTTGTGCAGCAAAAGTTTTCGCCGCCGGTACGGGTCGTGGCCGCCCTCGGCAGCCGCCTCGTACACCGGAATATGGGCGTTCACCAGGAACAGCTCGCCGTCCTTTTCGGTGGCATAGGATTCGGCAATCGAGGCCCGGCCTGCGCGCAGGCTCTTGACCTCGCTTCCGGTCAGCACGATCCCCGCCTCGAGGGTTTCGACGATTTGGTAGTTGCGGCGGGCCTTGCGGTTTTGCGCGATACGGCGCCCTGCCGCGGCTTCTGCCGCCGCCATCCGCCTAGCCCAGAAGCCCCGCCGATTCCATCGCGACTTCAATCTTCTTCTTGGTTTTTTCCTGCAACGTTACCATCGGCAGGCGCATCTCATCGCTGCACTTTCCAAGAAGACTGACCGCGTACTTGATCGGCGCCGGACTGGTTTCGAGAAACAACGCCGTATGCAGCGGCATCAGTTTGTCCTGAAGCGCGAGCGCATCCCCGGGCCGCCCATCGAACCATGCATCGAGGAATTCCACCATCAGGGCGGGGGCGGCGTTGGCGGTGACCGAAATGCAGCCGTGGCCGCCATGGGCGAGCACCGCGAGAACGGTCGCATCCTCGCCCGAAAGCTGGCAGAAGCCCGAGCCCAGCAGCATCCGCATGGCGCTGATGCGCGCGATGTCGGAGGTCGCGTCCTTGACCCCGACGATGTTGGGAAGCGCCGCCAGCCGCATCATCGTGTCGGTCGTCATGTTGATCGAGGTCCGGCCCGGGATGTTGTAGATCAGGATCGGGATGCCGACGGCGTCCTGGATCGCCTTGAAGTGCTGATAGAGGCCCTCCTGGGTTGGCTTGTTGTAGTAGGGCACCACCACCAGCGCACCATCGGCGCCCGCTTTTTCGGCGTACTGGGTGAGGTCGATCGCCTCGGCAGTGGAATTGGACCCGGTGCCCGCAATCACCGGCACACGCCCGGCCGCCGCCTCAACGCACAATTCGACGACACGTTTGTGCTCGGCGTGGTTGAGAGTCGGCGATTCGCCCGTGGTCCCGCACGGAACCAGGCCGTGGCTGCCGGAATCGATCTGCCAGGCGACGATGTTCTGGAACGCCGTTTCATCTACAGCGCCGCCGCGAAAGGGCGTAATCAGCGCCGGAATTGAGCCCTTGAACATGTCAGGCCACCCGTTTCAAATGAATGCCAGACCATAGCCCCCCGGCCGACCCGCTTCAAGCAAGGTGGACTGCGGGACTTAGACCCTCTACCGCCGGTTCACGGCCGGTATTCGGAGTGCCGCGGTGCGGGAGCAGCGATGGGGAGCCATTCTTGACGGCCGAAACGACCGAAGGACCGAGCCCGCGCAGGCCGCGCACGCCATTGCGAATCGCGGCGCTCCTCGTCCTTGCCCTTGCCGGTTCTCTGGCCGCGCTGGCCCACATTGCGGCGGCCGTGGCGCAGGAAGCAGGCGGCGACGCCGGTGCCCAAGTCGCCGAGTTTGCGCTGACTCCCGAAGACCGCGTCCTCTATCGCGATGCCCTGGAGGCGATCGAAAAAAAGAACTGGAGCCGGGCGCGGACCCTGGCCGGCCGGGGCCACAATGGTTTGGCCGCACGAATCGTCGAGTGGTTCTTTTTTCGCGAACGGGGCGCCGGCACTTTCGCCGAGGTCGCGGGGTTCATCGACCAGAACCCGGACTGGCCGTGGCGCGGCACGCTGCGACGCAACGCCGAACGGTTGCTCGGCGACGGCGCACGATATGACGACGGCGAGGTGCGCGCCTGGATGGAGCGCTGGCCACCGCTGATCGGCGAAGGCCGCGCGGTGCTGGGAGAGATTCTGCTGCGCGCCGGCGAAGAGGATGAGGGTCTCGCCCTGTTGCGCGGCGCCTGGTCCGGCACGGTGCTGTCGCGCAAGCAGGAACTTCATATCTGGCGCCGGTACCGGCGGTCGCTACGCGAAGAGGATCATTTGCGGCGAACCGACATGCTGCTGTGGGAGCGCCAGATTCGAGCGGCACGGCGAATGGTGCCGCGGCTGCCGCGACGCCACCGTGCACTCGCCGAGGCGCGGATCGGTTTGATGGAATTCGGCGGCAACGTCGATACGCTGATCCTCAGAGTTCCCGAAGACCAGGCCGGCGACGGCGGGCTCGCCTTCGAGCGGGTGCGCTGGCGCCGCTCCAAGGGATTCGACGAACGCGCCCGCGAAATTCTGCTGGCACCCCCGCTCGATCCGGTCCGGCCCGACCTGTGGTGGCGGGAACGCAAGATTCAGGTGCGCCGCGCGCTTGGTGAAGGCGCAATAACAGATGCCTACCGCATCGCCGCCCAACACGGTCTGCGCTCCATTGCCCCCGGCTACGCCGACGCCGAATGGCTGGCGGGCTGGGTGGTGCTGCGTTTTCTCGAAGAACCGATTACCGCGCTCGGCCATTTCGCCCGCATGCATGCAGCCGTCAAATACCCGGTAAGCCTCGCCCGCGCCGCCTACTGGGCGGGGCGCGCCGCCGCTGCCGCCGGCGACGCCGCTTTGGCGAAAACCTGGTACGAACGCGCCGCCCTTCACCAGCTAACGTACTACGGCCAGCTTGCAATGCACGAGCGCGGCGAATCGGTTCGCCTCGACCGGCCGCCGCCACTCGTCCCGGCGCTCGCCGAGGCGGAAACCTTCCGCGACAAGGAACTGGTGCGGGCGACGCGATTGCTGGCCGAACTCGGGTTCGCCCGGCTTGCATCGCCCTTTGTTCTCAAACTCGGAGAAGACGCCGAAACGCCGGGCGAGCGCGCCCTGACCGCGGTACTCGCCCACGACATCGGGCGAACGGATCTCGGCGTGCGGGTCGCCAAAGGGGCGGCGCTCGAGGGAATAACGATGATTGTGCGCGGCTATCCGCTGGTCGATCTTGCGGCGGGCGAGGGCGTCGAGCCGGCGCTGCTGCTGGCCATTGCGCGCCAGGAAACCCTGTTCAACCCGGATGCCATAAGCCCGGCCGGTGCGCGTGGAATATTGCAGATCATGCCGGCGACCGCGCGCATCGTCGCCCGATCGATTGGTGTCCCCTATAGCCGCCGCCGTCTGACCGAAGACCCCGACTACAACTCGCTGCTCGCCAGCGCGTACCTTGTTGCCCTTCTCGAGCGCTACGACGGATCCTACGTCCTGGCGATCGCCGCCTATAATGCCGGCGAAGGGCGGGTCAACCGCTGGATCCGGACCTACGGCGATCCGCGCACGCCCGATGTCGATGCGATCGACTGGATCGAGCTGATGCCCTTTGAGGAAACCCGCAATTACGTCCAGCGGGTGCTGGAAAACCTTCAGGTCTATCGCCTGCGCCTGGCCGACGAAGAGCCCGCCTATCTGCGCCTCGCCCAGGACCTGGCGCGCGGCGGCTAAAGCGGATCCAATGCGGCGCTTGTTTGCCCGCCTCGCGCGGTCGTCTAGTGTGGTCACGATCCAGCGACCCGGAGACCGCTCCCGCGATGGCAAACCCTTCCCTTGACGGCATCGGCGCCTGCGTGTTCGACGCCTACGGAACGCTTTTCGACGTCAATGCGGCCGCCGCCGCCTGCGCCGGAGAACTGGGCGAACAATGGCAGCCGCTCGCTGAGACATGGCGGCTCAAGCAGTTGCAATACACCTGGCTCCGCAGCCTGATGCGGGCGCACACCGATTTCTGGCAGGTGACCGGGGATGCCCTCGACTTCGCGATGGACAGCCTCGGGCTCGACAACCAAGACCTGCGGACGCACTTGATGGACTTGTACCTGACGCTCGACGCCTATTCCGAGGTGCCCGGCGTGCTCGCGCGCCTTCGCGCCGCCGGCATGAAGTGCGCAATCCTGTCGAACGGTTCGCCGAACATGCTGGAGTCCGCGGCATCCCACGCCGGGATCGCGGAGTCGTTCGACGCAATCCTTTCGGTCGAAGAGATCGGAATTTTCAAACCCGACCCGGCGGTCTATCAATTGGCGGTCGACCGGCTGGAAGTCGGCACGGACCGGATCGCGTTTCTGTCGTCGAACGCCTGGGACGCCGCCGGGGCGGCGCACTTCGGCTTTCGCGTCGTGTGGGTCAACCGGTTCGGGCAGGTGCGGGAGCGAATTCCCGATCCGCCGCACGCCGAAATCACCGCCCTCGACGGCCTGCCGGACCTTCTCGGGATCGGCGCATGAAAACCGGCATCTACCGCGAGCGCACGTTCACATCGTTCGACGGGCTGGCGCTCTATTTCCGCGATTACGGCCCGCCGGGAACGACGATTCCGCTGATCTGCCTCACCGGGCTGACGCGCAACTCGAAAGATTTTCACGGCCTCGCCACGCGGCTGCTGGGTGCCGGGCGCCGGGTCCTCTGCCCCGATTACCGGGGCCGGGGCCGGTCGCAGTACGACCCCGCCGCGGCAAACTACAAACCCGAGACCTATGTCCGCGACGTGATCGACCTCGCCGCCGCCACCGGCGTGCACAAGGCCGTATTTGTCGGCACCTCGCTCGGCGGGCTGGTGACGATGGCGATGGCGCTGGCGCGACCGGGCCTGATCGCGGGCGTGATCCTCAATGACGTCGGACCGGAACTGCCCAAGGCGGGTCTCGGCCGGATCGCGGGCTACGTCGGCCAGGCGCTTTCGTTTTCGTCCTGGGAAGAGGCGGCGGCGGCGTACAAGGCGCGTTATGGGTTCGCCAACCCCGACGCGGGCAACGAGGAGTGGCTGCCGCTGGCTCGCGACACTTTCGCCGAAGACGCCGACGGCACCATCCGCACCGACTACGATGTCGCCATCGCCCAAAATCTTTCCGGCGCGCCGCTGCCCGACCTGTGGCCGATGTACCGGGCGCTCGGACATGTGCCGCTGCTGGGGCTGCGCGGCGAGCTCTCGGATATTCTCGAACCGGAGATCTTTGCCCGTATGGGCCGCGAGCACCCCGACTTTACCGCCGTGACGGTCCCGCGTGTGGGGCACGTCCCGAGGCTGACCGAGCCCGAGGCGGAAGCGGCAATCGATTCGTATCTGGCGAGGCTGTGAGCACCAATGCCTGACACGGAAATCCTGACAAGCCTGCCCACGTTTTCCGATGTGGAGGCGGCGGCAAAGACCTTGCGCGGCATCACGGTGCGAACGCCGCTTCTGGAATCGCCGCTGCTGAACGCCGAGATCGGCGGCCGCGTGCTGGTCAAGCCCGAGATGCTGCAACGGACCGGGTCGTTCAAATTCCGCGGCGCCAGCAACCGGATCCGGAACCTGACCCCGGAAGAGAACGCCCGCGGCGTGCTCGCCTTTTCGTCGGGCAACCATGGCCAGGGTGTCGCGGCGGCGGCACACGCGGCCGGTGTCGCGGCAACACTTGTGATGCCGGCCACGGCGCCCGCGATCAAAGTCGCGCGCTGCCGGGCGTGGGGCGCGGAAGCCATTCTCCACGACGGCGACCGCAAATCGATGGAGGCGCGCGCGCAGGCGCTCGCCGGCGAGCGCGGCCTTGTACTGATCCCGCCCTACGAGGATGTATTTGTCATTGCCGGCCAGGGCACGGCGGGGCTGGAACTTGTTCAACAATCGCGCGAGGCGGACGCGGCGCTCGACTCCATTCTCGTGCCGTGCTCGGGCGGCGGCCTCACCGCCGGAATCACGCTCGCGGCCGAGGCCCTGAGCCCGGGCACCGACATTCATCCGGTCGAGCCCGAGGGCTTCGACGATACCGCGCGTTCGCTCGCCGCCGGACGGCGCCTTGAAAACGCCCCCGGCACGCCGTCGATTTGCGACGCGCTGGTGGTGCCGATTCCGGGCGCGCTCACGTTTGCGATCAACGCGGCCCGCACCGGCCCGGGACTGAGCGTCGCCGATAGCGATATCGCGCCCGCCGCCGTCGCATTGTTTTCGCACTTCAAGCTGGTGGCGGAGCCGAGCGGCGCCATTGCGCTGGCGGCGATCCTCTCGGGCGCGTTCGACGTACGCGGCAAGACCGTCGCCGTCGTCGCCAGCGGCGGCAACGTCGATCCGGCGATGTACGCCCGTCTTATGGCCGAGGGGTCTGGCCAGAGCAGCGTCCGTTCAGGTTAAATCGCTTTCAGCGATACCTGAACGGAAGAAGCTGCTCTCGCCTCTTCAAGCGTAGAGCAATTAAATCCGAAGGGCCGGAACCGCGCCGGCTCAATCCCTACGGATATTGCTCTATACCTTTATTGCAAGCCCCGCAGATCATCCGGTTGCGGCTTGCAATGAATTCAGCCCGTGCTCGCGGTGGTTTCGAAACTCGGCAGACCGTCGTCGAGATGCAGCCACGGCATTTTTTCCGCGATGTACACATGGACCTTCGGCTCCAGCGAACCCGGATCGTCGAACGCCCCGGCATGAACGTGAACTTCGCCGGGCCAGCGCTGCCCTTCGAAGAACAACGAGGTTCCGCACGTGGCGCAAAAGCTGCGCGTCACGCCCGGCGAAGAGCTGTGCGTGGCGGGCGCGCCTTGCTTCAATGATAACTGCGCCGTCTCGTATCCCGCATAGGTCGCGAATGCGGCACCGGTCGCGCGGCGGCAACTCTCGCAGTGGCAATGGGCGACCCACTTCGGCGGTCCGCTGAGTTCAAACCGGATTGCGCCACAGAGGCAGCGGCCGTGGGCCACGGTTTGTTCGTCATTCATTGCCGCCAGCCTCCCTGTCCCCTACTTCCGGCGAGGAAACATGCTGCTTCAGCGTCAACACGAAATGATCGCGCGCCGATTCATCGTGCGTCATCTGCGCGGACATCGGGTGTCCGATTGTTGCTGGCATTGATTTCCTCCCCCGTCACGCGGCCCCGCCGGGCGGGCCGGTGGCGGAATTGTAGCCGGAAACTCCGGCGATGGCGCTAGCGGAAGGCGCACGACCCGGCCAAAATTGGCAAAGCCGCCCCGCCCCCGTATGGTGCCTGCCCTGCGCAACAGACAATCGAGGCCGCGGTAATGCAGACGAAACCGTTGTTCCATATGGACGCCGGGGGACCCCCCGAGAGGCCACAGGTGTCGGTCGTCGGTCTCGGGTGTAACAACTTCGGCATGCGCATCGATGAAGCGGAAACCCGCGCCGTCGTGCACAAGGCGCTCGATTGCGGCATCACTTTTTTCGATACCGCCGACATGTACGGCGGCGGCGGCAAGTCGGAGAAATATCTCGGCAAGGCGCTGGGGCCGCGCCGCAAAGAAATCATCCTTGCGACCAAGTTCGGTTATTCGGTCAACGGGTCGAAGGAAAACGTGATCGCATCGGTCGAGGCAAGCCTGAAGCGGCTGGGAACCGACGTGATCGACCTTTACCAGATTCACAAACCCGACCCCGATACGCCCATCGAAGAGACCCTCGGCGCGATGGACCGCCTGATCCGGGACGGCAAGTTGCGGTTTATCGGCTGCTCCAACTTCAGTGCCGATCAGCTCGACCAGGCCATGAGGGCCGCGGCGGACCACGGATTGGCGCGATTCGTAACTCTACAGAACCGGCACAGCGTGCTGCACCGCGAGCCCGAGGCCGAAGTCCTGCCCGCATGCGCGCGCCACGGGGTCGGGTTCCTGCCGTTCTTTCCGCTCGAAAACGGGCTTCTGACCGGGAAATACCGCAAGGGTGAAACGCCGGACGAAAACACCCGTCTTGGCGCCATGCAGCACTTCGCCGACATGGCACTGACGGAAGAAAACTTCGCCATCGTCGAAGAACTCGAGACCTTCACCGCGAACCAGGGCCGCACATTGTTGGAGCTTGCGTTTTCGTGGCTGATCGCGAACCCGGATATTCCGACCGTCATCGCCGGCGCGACTCGGCCCGACCAGATCGAGAGCAACGTCAAATCTGCGTCCTGGGCGCTTTCCGGCGACGATCTCGCCGAGATCGACCGCATCACCCAAAGGCAATAAACGAATGATCGATTTCTACTACTGGCCGACCTCCAACGGCCGCAAGGTCGCCATCATGTTCGAGGAAACCGGGATCGAGTTCCGGCTTGTTCCTACCGACATCACCCGCGGCGCGCAGTTCGAGCCCGAATTCCTGGCCCTCAACCCCAACAACAAGGTGCCTGTCATCGTTGACGCGGACGGGCCGGACGGCGTGCCGCTGGCGCTGTTCGAATCGGGCGCCATTCTTGAATATCTCGCCCACAAGTCCGGCCGCTTTATGCCCGCCGGCGAGCGCAACCATTGGATCGCCAAACAATGGCTGATGTTCCAGATGGGGAACATCGGGCCGCTATGGGGACAGCACGGGCACTTCTCGCATTATTCGCCGCAGAAGGTTCCGTATGCGATCGAGCGTTACCTGAAAGAGATTCTTCGCCAGCTCGATGTGATGAACTACCGGCTGAAAACGGTCCCGTACCTGGCGGGCAACGAATACACCATCGCCGATATCGCGAGCTATCCATGGGTCATCACCTACGAACGGCGCGACATCGACATCGGCGCCTATCCGCATGTCGCGCAATGGCTGGAAACGGTGGGCGCACGCGAGGCGGTCCAGCGCGGGATGGCGCTGATGACGGAAGACGACCGGCGCGACAAACCGGACGCGAACTTTCTCGACAACTATTTCGGCGAGGCCCAGCACCAACGCCGGAGCTAGGTATCTGCGCGAAGGCCGCCTAGGCGTGATCGGCGCCGACGGCCTCAGTGACCGAAGCGAACCCGTCCCGGCGCAGGCACGCGGCGAGCTCGCGTTTGACGGCGGCGGCGACGCCGGGGCCGCGAAAAACCATTGCCGTGTAAAGCTGAACCAGCGAGGCGCCGGCGCGGATCTTGGCGTAGGCGTCGGCGCCCGAGAACATCCCGCCGCAGCCGATCAGCGGAATTCGGCCGCCGGTCAGGCGAAAGACCTCGGACAGCATGGCGGTCGAGGGCGCGAACAGGGGTTTGCCCGATAGTCCGCCCTCCTCTTTGCGGGCGGCCCCGCGCAGGTCTTGAGCCCGCGCCACGGTGGTATTGCCGACGATCAGGCCGTCAACGCGCGCCTCGGCCGCGGCCTCGCACAGCGCCGCTAACGCTTCCGTTTCGAGATCGGGCGCGATCTTGACCAGCAGCGGCGGCGGCGCCCCCGTAGCCGCTTCGGCCATAGCGGTTCGGACATGATCGACAAGGTTCAGGATCGCGGCCCTATCCTGCAAATCCCGAAGTCCGGGCGTGTTGGGCGAGGACACGTTGATCACCAGATAATCGGCAAGGGCGCACAACGCGCGCGCGCCGGTAACGAAATCCGCCACCGCATCCGGCGCGTCACGGTTCTTGCCAAGATTGGCGCCGACGATGCCCCCGCGGCCGCGCCGCCTCGAAAGATGCGCGGCAAAAACCGCAAGCCCTCCGCTGTTGAAACCGAGCCGGTTGACGATGGCTTCGTCGTCGGCAAGACGAAACAGGCGCGGGCGCGGGTTGCCGGGCTGCGGTTCGGGCGTGACCGTGCCCGCCTCGACGAACCCGAAGCCGATGCCGAGCAGCGCATCGACGGCCTCTGCGTCCTTGTCGAAGCCCGCGGCCAGGCCGACCGGATTGGGAAATTCGAGCCCCCACACGCGCGTTGCCAACACCGCATCGTCCGGGCCGGCGCGCGACCCCGCCAGCCCCGACTTCAATGCCCACAGCGAAAGGCGGTGCGCCGTTTCGGGATCGAACCCGAACAGAACGGGCCGGGCGAGACGGAACATCAAATCGTGCATGGGCCTCGCACCTCTTGCGGTCGGGCCGGAGGGCCGCCGGCCGGGGTCGCCGGTTGCCAGTCCTTCCGCGGGTGCGCCGTCAACAGCCGGCCGCTAACCGGGTCCCATCCGCGATACGGTGTAGCCCGCGATTGCCGCCGGCACCACCCATACCAGCGCCTGTATGCCGAGCGAGGCAGAAGCAAAGTGCGCCGCGATCTCGGCGGGTGTCTGGCTGAACAATTCGACCGGCGCCGGCGCGCCGATGACATGCGGCGCGGCGATCAGCACAATGCCGACGATCACCCACAGCGGTTTGCGTCCAAAGGCGAATGCCACCAAGCCACCCGCGGTCGCGACCGCGGTACCCAACCACCAGATCTGACGCGCGGCAACATCGACGTATGCCACGCCCGGCAGTTCCGGGGCAAGCCCGAAGGCGGGCGCAAGCCCGGTCACGAAGAATCCGGCCACCGCCCAAGGGACGATGCGGCGGGCGGTAATTTCGCCGCCGGTGGCATGCAGCGCGCCCATCGCGATCCACGCATAGCCGGTGGCAATGCCGAGGGTCGCGAGCGCCGTCATCAGGAACCGGTCGAGATCGAAGGCCCCGGACACCCCCTCGGCCGCGGCGCTGTGGGCAGCGGCGAGGATGACGCTGCCGGCGGAACCGGCTTGATCGTTTTCGAAGGTCTCGGCGTAGAGAATCATCGGTGTCGTCGTCAGCGCCTGAATGACGGCGACGACGAGCCCCCCGGCAATCCCGCCAACGAGACCGCCAAGTAATATGCGCCTGATCATGGCGCGTCAGTGACAGGGAAACGACATCGAGTGACGGGCGTCGTGAGCCGCGTCGTGCAATACCTGCGAATGTGAAAATCCAGTGATGAATACAAGCGCCGCGCCGAGAACAAACACAAAGAGCGCCGCCGTCAGCCGCGAGGACAGCGCCGGTGTAACCGCTACGGAAATCGTTTTGCTGGTCATATCGTTACCTTTCTGCCGCTCCACCGGCGGCACGTTGAGGTTGGTCCGCGGACCGGCAGGTCTCCTGGCTCGCGCTTCGATGCCACCTTCCCCCTTCCCAGCGCCTTGCTCCCGGCGCCAGTGGGATCTCGGAACGGCGGCCCAAGCGCCCACAGTTGCGGGGACAGCCGCGGCTTTCGGCGTGCGCCGTTACCGCGTTCCCTCTTCGCCCTTGCGGGACCGATCCGAATCCAGCGTAGCCGAGCGCGTGGCGCGCGTCGAGAGGGCTTCGGAAATCATCATGCACATCCAGAGCATTTTCCGGCCAGCCTGAACCCTTTGACCGGAGATACGTTGTGCCGGGGCGCGGCGCGGTCCGCAATGCGATGCCTGGCGTCGGACAAGGGACGCAACAACGCCACGGCGCAACGAATCTCGGCCTTCGGTGGGGCCAACAGGCTCCTCGGGCGCGTTGCGGCGCTCGCCCGATGCACCGGCATCGCGCTTCACGGCGCACCTTCCCGAAAAGCCTGTTTGCCGCCCTCAAATCGATTCAATCCGGCCGGAAAGTGCTCTAGGCGAGTGCCGCTTCGAGGCGCGCCCACGCGGTCTCGGGACCCGGCAGGCCGAAGCGCAGCCAGTCGGAGCGCGCCGCAAAGCGCCGCACAAAGAGACCGGCCTGCCCAAGCCTCCGATACGCCGCCGCCGCGTCCGCCCCCGCCGCAAGCCGGAACAGGGACGTTCCGCCTGCGATTTCAAATCCCGCCGTGCGCAGCAACCGGTCGAGGCGCCGGATATCGTCTTCGAGCCGCGCCTCTGTCGTCACCCGCCAATCGGAATCGGCAAGCGCGACGGCGCCGATCCGCACAGCGGCACCCGAAACCGGCCACGGCCCCAGCGCCGCACGCAACGGTTCGAGAACGCCGGGTAACGCGAGCGCAAAGCCGAGCCGTAGTCCCGCGAGCCCGTAGGCCTTGCCGAAAGAGCGCAGGAGAACAAGCCCCGGCTGCGGCATGAACGGCGCGGCGCTCACGTCCGCACCGGCAAAATCGGCGAACGCTTCGTCCACCACGACCAGACCGCCGCGCGCGGCAAACCGGCCCGCCAGCGCGCAGATTTCGCCAGCGGAGACCGTGCGGCCGTCAGGGTTGTTGGGATTGCACACCACGGCGCAATCGAACCCGTCGAGGCCGTCAAACCGCGCGACCTCGGCAACCTCGGCACCGGCTGCGCGCCAGGCCGGGGCATATTCGCCGTAGGTGGGGGCCAGAATGCCGACGCGGCGCGCCGGAAAAAGTTGCGGAATCAGACCGATCAGCGATTGCGTGCCGGGCGCGGCCGCCACCGATCCCGGCTGGTTCAGCCCGTAAGCCCGCGCGGCGGCGTCTTCGAGCGTCGCGATCCCGGCCGGGTCCGGCAGGCGGCGGTAGGCGTCGCCCGTCAGGTCCGGGGCCGGATAGGCAACCGGATTGATGCCGGTCGAGAGATCGATCCACGGTTCCGGTGCGTTCGGAAATTGGGCCCGCGCCGCGGCGAGGCTGCCGCCGTGTTCGACCGCCGCCTCTGGGGCAGTATCTGGTTTCGTGTTAGCCATGGTCGGGCGCATGGACATGGAATTTCAATTCGTCGTCGTTGCCCTGGCCCTGATCATCGAAGCGGCCGCCGGGTATCCGGCGATGGTACTGCGCGTCGCGGGCCATCCGGCGATGTGGATCGGCGCGGGCGTAGCCTTGCTCGACCGCACCCTGAACCGCGACACCATGCCCGAGACGGCGCGCCGCCTCAACGGCGTGTTTGCGCTTTTAGCCATCGTGGCGCTGGCCGCGGTACCGGCACTGGCGCTTCAGGCCGGATTGATCGCATGGCTACCGAAATTCGGCGCCGTCGCCGTTACCGCCCTGGTTGCCGCTAGCCTGATCGCACAGCGAAGCCTGTTCGTGCACGTACGAGATGTGGCGAGGGCGCTGGAAACAGACATGGCCGGGAAGCCGGACCTGACCGGGGCCCGCGCCGCCGTCGCGCACATCGTAGGCCGCGACCCGGATTCGCTCGACCGCGCCGGAATTGCCCGTGCCGCCATCGAGAGCCTGGCCGAGAGTTTCGCCGACGGGGTCGTGGCGCCGGTTGTCTGGGGGGCGGTGCTTGGGCTGCCGGGTTTCGCCGCCTACAAGGCGATCAACACCGCCGACAGCATGATCGGGCACCGCACCCCGCGCCATCGGGCGTTCGGATGGGCCGCGGCGCGCGCGGACGATCTGGTCAATCTGCCGTGCTCCCGGCTGGCGGCGCTGTGGATTGCGCTGGCCGCGGTTCTGACGCCGGGCGCGCAGGCAAGTGCCGCATTGAGGGCCGCGTTTCGGGACGCGCGCCGGCATCGCTCCCCCAACGCCGGATGGCCCGAACCGGCAATGGCGGGCGCGCTCGGTCTTCGCCTCGCCGGTCCCCGGACCTACGGCGGCGAGACGATCGCCGATTCGTGGATGGGCGAGGGCCGCGCCGACGCAGGCGCCAGCGACATCCGCCGCGCGCTTGCGCTCTACCGGGCCGCCTGTGCGCTCCAGATCGTCGCCGTTGTGGCTCTCGCCGTTCTCATCGTGCGATAGCCATGAGCCGGTCGATATCGACATGGGATTCGAGGTGGGCGGCAAGCGCATCGAGGGCCGATTCGATCTCGTCCTCGTAGGCGTGCCCCGAGGGCGTGGCACCGAGCCGTTCGATCCAGTGTTCGCGCTGGCGGTCGTCGGCGAACAGCCCGTGGACATAGGTGCCGGCAACGCGCCCATCGGCACTGCGCGCGCCGTCGGCCCGCCCGTTCTCGAACCGGAACAGCGGCCGCGCCGCGTCCGCGCCGGTGGTTTCACCGACATGCATCTCGTAGCCGCGAAACGGCAGGCCGTCCGGCGTGCTCTCGCCGCTGACTTCGTTGAGAGTCTTGGCGCCGGTAAGGACGGTTTCGACGTCGAGCAGGCCGAGCCCCGGAACCGATCCCGGCGCCCCCTCGATGCCGCCGGGATCGGAAATCGTCCGGCCCAGCATCTGGAAACCGCCGCAGATCCCCAGCACATGACCGCCGCGGCGGTGGTGCGCGGCAATGTCAATATCCCAGCCCTGGGCCTTGAATTCGGCCAGGTCTGAAATCGTCGTTTTCGAGCCCGGGAGCACGACCAGATCGCACGGCGCCGGCAAGGCTTCACCCCGCGGCACCATCACCAGATCGACGTCGGCCTCGCCGCGCAACGGATCGAAGTCATCGAAATTGGCGATCCCCGGCAGAATCGGCACCGCGATCCTCACCCGCCCGGCGCCACGGTGGCGGCGGGCGGAAACGGCCAGGTCGAGACCGTCCTCATCGGGAAGCGCACTGGCTGCCGTAAGGAACGGCACCAGCCCCAGCGGCGCCCAGCCGGTTTTTTCGGCGATGAATTTCATTCCGTCGGCAAACAGCGAGCCATCGCCGCGCATCTTGTTGACGATAAACCCTTCGATCAGCGCCGCGTCCTCCGGCTCGATGACCGCCTTGATGCCGGCCAGCGCCGCGATCACGCCGCCGCGGTCGATGTCGCCCACCACCACCACCGGAACATCGGCGGCGCGCGCGAAACCCATGTTGGCGATGTCGTTGACCCGTAGGTTGACCTCGGCAGCACTGCCCGCCCCCTCGACCAGCACGAAATCCGCCTCCGCCTTGAGGCGCGCAAAACTTTCGAGGATGGCAGGAAGAAACTGAGGCTTGAGATCCTGATACGCGCGCGCGCCGGCAGTGCCGCAAACGCGCCCGTGGACGACGATCTGCGATCCGAGTTCGCTTTGCGGCTTCAGCAGTACCGGGTTCATATCGACGCTCGGCGCGACCCGCGCGGCGCGCGCCTGCAACGCCTGGGCCCGGCCGATTTCGCCGCCGCCGGCAGTGACGGCGGCATTGTTCGACATGTTCTGGGGCTTGAACGGCCGCACCGCATGGCCACGCCTCACCAACACCCGCGCCAACCCGGCCACCAGCAGCGATTTTCCGACGCTCGATCCGGTGCCCTGAAGCATGACGGCGCGCGCGGGCATCAGAATTCGATGCCTTCCTGCGCCTTCACCCCGGCGGCGAAATGATGTTTCGTCAATGTCATTTCCGTCACCAGATCAGCGGCCTCGATCAGTTCCGGTTTGGCGTTGCGGCCGGTGACGACGACATGAAGATTTTCCCGACGCGCCTGCAACGCGGCAATCACCTCGTCGAGCGGCAGGTAGTCGTACCGCAGCGCGATATTGAGTTCGTCGAGCACAAGGAGCGCGAGATCGTCCTCGGCCATCAACGCCACCGCCTTGTCCCAGGCGGCGCGGGCGGCGGCGATATCGCGGCCCTTGTCCTGGGTCTCCCAGGTGAAGCCCTCGCCGAGCGTGTGCCACTGGACGAGATCGCCGAATCGATCGAACCCGGCCCGTTCGCCGGTATCCCAGGCGCCCTTGATGAACTGGACCACGGCGGTCTTGCGGCCGTGGCCGGCCATGCGCAGCATGAGCCCGAAGGCCGCCGTCGATTTGCCCTTGCCCGACCCGGTGTGAACGATCAGCAGGCCCTTTTCGATGGTCTTGGCGGCGACTTCGGCATCCTGCACGGCCTTGCGTTTGGCCATTTTGGTGCGGTGGCGCGCTGCGTCGTTCGCTGCTTTCATCGTTTTCGCTCCGGCCTATTTGACGGTCAGCGGCAGGCCCGCGACCATGAGCACCACATGGGCGGCGTACGCCGCGACGCGCTGGTTTACCTCGCCCTGGGCGTCCCGGAAGGCGCGCGCGAGTTCGTTGCCGGGAATGATTCCCGATCCAACCTCGTTGGAAACCAGCACCGTGGGACCAGTGCGCGCACCAAGGGCGGACAATAGCGCCTCGATCGATGTGTCGATGGCCCGGTGCGCGTGCATCAGGTTGGAAGTCCACAGCGTCAGGCACTCGACCAGCACCGCCGCATCGGCCGGCACTGCGCGAAGCGCTTGCGGGACATCGAGCGGCGTTTCGAGAGTTTCCCAGTCCACACCGCGGCGCGCTCTGTGTTCCGCGATCCGCGCCGCCATTTCTGCATCGCCCGGTTCGGCGGTGGCGAGGTACAACCAGGGTGGCGGCACCACCATCACCAGCGATTCAGCATGGCGGCTCTTGCCCGAGCGTGCCCCGCCCAGCACCAGCGAGACGCTCGCGCCGGTCATCGATTCACCATAGGCAGATAAGGGTTTCCCGGCATTTCGCGCGCCTGATTGACTCGTCCAAACCGAAGTAATACTCAATAGTCGACGGTTCTTCCATGCGGAAGCTTGAGGGAATGCGGTGCGGGACGGTCCCAATGCCGCAGCTGCCCCCGCAACTGTAAGCGAAGAGCCGCCCGGCAACAGGCCACTGGAAAGCCAATCCATCTTTCCGGGAAGGCGTCGGGCGGCGTTTCATTCGCGAGCCAGGAGACCTGCCGTCTTTTGCGGCCGCCATGCCGGGCGGGGTGCGCCGGCAGACACGGAACCGGGGCTTTCAGCCGCCGGTCTCCCGGACCCGTTTCAGTGCCCGGGCCGCCCGCACCCCAAACATTGTGCCGTTTGGCACTTGGTCTTGAGGCGTTGCGGTGGTGGAACACGATCAAGCCGTTCTTCACGTTTGCATTACCTGCAAGGGGCCGGACAACGCCGAATTGGTGCCGGGGACCGACCCGCCCGGACGCCGCCTCTACGAATCCGCAGCCGCTCTCGAAAACTGGAACGGTGCCGTGATTCGGGTGGCGCCGGTCGTCTGTCTCGCCAACTGCGAACGCGGATGCAGCGTCGCCGTCAGCGCACCGGGCAAGTGGGCCTATGTCATGGGCGGGCTTGACGACGCGCGCGGCGCCGACCTGCTTTTATACGGTGCGGCTTATGCACGCTCCGAATCCGGCACCGTGTTGCGCGAACACCGCCCCCAGTCCTTGCGCCACGCCGTAATCGCCCGCCTGCCGGCGCTTCCCCTCGACGATGAAGGACGCCCCGCATGACCGATGCCGCCAAGATTCCCGCCACCGTCATTACCGGCTTTCTCGGTGCCGGCAAGACGACATTGCTGCGGCATATTCTCGAAAACGCGGACGGGCGGCGCGTTGCCGTCATCGTCAATGAATTCGGCGACATCGGAATCGACGCCGACACCCTGCGCGGCTGCGGCATCGAAGCCTGCGGCGACGACGATATCGTCGAACTTTCGAACGGCTGCCTGTGCTGCACCGTGGCCGACGATTTCATTCCGGCGATGGAAGCGCTGATCGGCCGCGACGACCCGCCCGAGAACATTCTGATCGAAACATCCGGCCTCGCGTTGCCCAAGCCGCTGATCAAGGCATTCGACTGGCCGGCGGTGCGCTCGCGCGTGACCGTCGATGGCGTGATCGCGGTGGTGGACGGTCCGGCGGTGGTGGCGGGACGCTTTGCCGACAATCCCGAGGCGGTGGCACGCCAGCGCGCGGACGATCCTTCTCTCGATCACGACAACCCGCTGGCCGAAGTGTACGAGGACCAGTTGAACGCCGCCGACCTGATTATTCTCAACAAGACCGACCTGCTGGAGGATAACCGGGCGGCAACGTTGCAGCAGATGATCGCGGCGCAGATCCCGCGCGCGGTCAAGGTCGTGCCGGCGCGCCAAGGCCGGGTCGATGCCGCCGTGCTTCTCGGCCTGGGGGCGGCGGCGGAAGACGATCTCGACGCCCGCCCCTCACACCACGATGCGCTCGATGGCGAGCACGAGCACGACGATTTCGAAAGTTTCGTCGTCGCCGTCGCCGAAGTCGACTCGCCTGAAGGCCTGCTCGCCCGCCTCGCCCATATCACCGAGGCCTTCGATGTCTTGCGCATCAAGGGCTTCGCAGCCGTGCACGGAAAGCCGATGCGGCTTGCGGTGCAAGGCGTCGGGGCGCGCTTCCGGCACCATTTCGACCGGCCGTGGGGAGCGGACGAACCGCGCCACGGTCAGCTTGTGATTATCGGACAGACCGGCCTCGACCGCGCCGCGATCGAAGCGGCAATTCGGGCCTGAACGATGCATCTTCTGGTCCGCGATAGCCGATCCCTCGATCAGGACGAGGTGCCGGTCGATCTCGGCCAGTCGCCGGCGGACCTCGTGTTTCTTTCCTATTCCGACAGTGACCTCGGCGCGGCGGCAGCAGCATGGCAAGCGGACGCCGGGCTGCCCGGCCTGCGGCTCGCAAACCTCGCCCAGCTTCGCCACCCGATGTCGGTCGATCTCTACGTCGAACAGGTCATCGAACACGCCCAATGCGTGGTGGTGCGCCTGCTGGGGGGACTCGACTACTGGCGCTATGGCGCCGAGGAAGTCGCCGCAACCTGCCGCCGCATGGGAACGCCGCTTGCCCTGCTGCCCGGCGACGGGAATGACGATTTCCGGCTGGCCGAGCTTTCCACCGTTGCGCCCGGGATGCGGACGCGCCTCGCCGGGTATCTTTCTCAGGGCGGCCCCGCGAACACCGCACACGCATTGGAACTTGCGGCCCACCTCGCGGGCCTCGGCGAGGACGCGCACGCCGTACCGGAACCGATGCCGATATTTGGCGTGCACGATGTCGGCATTCCGGACCGGCCCGGCGGGCTGATGGCGGCAATCGTCTTTTACCGCTCCTATCTGCTGGCGGGCGATGCCGCACCGATCGAAGCGCTGGCCGCAGAGTTGCTCCAGCATGATTTGAACGTGCGCGCGCTGTTCGTGTCCTCGTTAAAGGATACGGACGCAGGCGCCTTCGTCCGCGCCGCTCTTCTCGACTGGAGTCCGGCGGTCGTACTTAACGCGACCGGGTTTTCGGCCCGCCTCGACGGACACGCCTCGCCCCTCGACGCGGCCGGCGTGCCGGTCCTGCAACTGGTGCTTTCGGGATCAGAGCGCGAGGCATGGAAAGAGTCGGCGCGCGGGCTTTCGCAAGCCGACCTCGCAATGCAGGTGGTGTTGCCGGAACTGGACGGCCGGCTCGCGGCGGGCGCGGTTTCGTTCAAGACGCAGACTGGCGAAGTTGCGGGCCTCGAGTATTCGCGCACCGTTCACCGGCCCGATGCGGACGGAATATCGCACGCGGCCGGGCGTGCGGCCGCCTGGGCGAGGCTCGGCGCGACGCCAAGGAGTGAACGAAAGATCGCTCTTATCCTGTCGGATTATCCCGGCGCGGGCGGCCAGGCTGCGCACGCGGTTGGCCTGGATGCGCTCGAAAGTGCTGCGGCGATTCTGGCCCATCTCTCTAGCGAGGGTTTTGGAACCGGCGATGAACTTCCCGATGCCGCCCAACTCGCGGCGAGGGTGTGCGAAGGAAAGTCGGAACCGTTTTTGGCGCTCGAGGATTACACCCGCCTGTTCGACGCCCTGCCCCAAGCGGCGCGCGGCCAAGTGACAGCGGCGTGGGGTCCGCCCGAAGACGAAACGGATTTGGCCGGCGGACAGTTCGTGCTGCGCTACCAGCGGCTCGGAAATTTTCTCGTCGCCCTCCAGCCCGGCCGCGGCCGGGCCAGGGACCGCAAGGCAAGCTATCACGACCCCGACCTGCCGCCGCGGCACGCTTACGTTGCGTTTTATCTGTGGCTGCGCGAAGTCGAGCAGATCGACGCCCTAATTCACCTTGGCACCCACGGCACCCTCGAATGGTTGCCGGGCAAGGCGGTGGCGTTGTCGGGTTCCTGCTTTCCTCCGCTGCTGACGGGGCCGGTGCCGGTGGTCTATCCGTTCATCGTCAACAACCCGGGCGAAGCCGCGGCCGCAAAGCGCCGCCTGGGCGCGGTGACTGTCGGTCATCTCACGCCGCCGCTAATGACGGCCGGAACGCATGGCGCGGCGGCGGAAATCGAAAAACTGATCGACGAATTCGCCGCCGCCGACGGCCTCGACCGCCGCCGCACCGGACTGTTGCGGCGCGAGATTCTCGAACGCGCCGGCGCCGCCGGGCTTCTTGAAGAAAGCGGTGTGACCGAGGCCATGTCGGAAAACGATGCGCTGGCGCGCCTCGACGCCCGCCTGTGCGATGTGAAGGACCTGCAAATTCGCGACGGCCTGCATGTCTTCGGCGAGCCTCCCGCACCGCCGCAACGGAAATCCCTTCTGGCGGCGTTAGCAAAATCCTGCTCCGGCACGGATGCGGGCGTTCTCGCTTCGCGGCTCGATACCTCGGCGGCAGCCGAACGGGCGGGATTGGTGGCGGCGCTCGATGCCCGCTTCGTCGAACCGGGACCGGCCGGCGCGCCGACGCGCGGCCGCGCCGATGTGCTGCCGACCGGGCGCAACCTTTATGCCGTCGATCCACGCGCGATCCCCACGCGCTCGGCGATGGCGCTGGCCGAAAAGGCCGCCGACGAACTGCTGCGCCGGCATTTGCAGGACCACGGCGACTGGCCGCGGTCGATGGTGGTCGATCTCTGGGGCAGCGCCACCATGCGCACCGGCGGCGAGGACCTTGGCGTCGCGCTGCTGCTGATGGGCGCAAGGCCGGTTTGGGATCACGGGTCGGCGCGCGTCACCGGGATCGAGGTGTTGACGCTGGCCGATCTTGACCGCCCGCGCATCGACGTGACGGTGCGAATTTCGGGCCTGTTTCGCGATGCTTTTGAAACTCAGATCGCCCTGTTCGATTCAGCCGTCAACGCACTGGCGGCGCGCGACGAACCGGCGCAATTCAATCCGCTGGCGGCGGCGGCGCGCGGCCTCGAGGGCGAGGCGCTCAGGCGCGCCACCACACGCATCTATGGGGCCGCCCCGCAGTCCTACGGCGCCGGCGTCGCCGAGCGCCTGACCGGCGGCGCCTGGACCGGCGCCAGCGGCCTCGGCAGCGACTATCTCGATGCGTCGGGGTTTGCCTACGGCCATGGCCGCAACGGCGAAGCAGACCGCGCCGGATTCGCCGACCGGGTCCGGGATGCAACGGCTTTCGTTCACACCCAGGACCACGCCGAGACCGATTTGCTCGACAGCCTCGATTACGCCGCCCACGAAGGCGGATTCGCGGCGGCGGCGGATTTGCTCGGCGCAGCGCCTGCGCTTTACCACAGCGACACTTCGGTTCCCGAATCACCGAAAACCCAAACGCTTGCCGAGGAAGTGCGGCGGATCGTGCGCGGGCGCGCCGCAAACCCGAAGTGGATTCGCGGCATGACGCGGCACGGCTATCGCGGCGCCGCCGAAATCACGCGCTGCCTCGACCCGCTGGTCGGGTTCGCCGTCACCGTACCGGAACGTTTCGACCGCCAATTCGATCTGCTGTTCGATGCAACGCTCGGCGACGCGGACATCGACCGTTTTCTGTGCGAAGCCAACCCGGCCGCGCGCGAGGCGATGGCGGCGGGGTTCGCGGGTGCCATCGAACGCGGTCTGTGGCAGCCGCGGCGCAACACCGTCACCGTCACCCTCGCGGAAGCGCGGCCATGACGCTACCGGGCTACAAGGGCTGGGCCCCGGACCTCTACCGCCCGATGGAAGCGAGCGACGGCCTACTCGTCCGGGTCAAGCCGTTCGGCGCCCGGATCGCCGCGGACCAGGCGCGCGCACTGGCAGCGGCCAGCCAACGCCACGGCAACGGTGAATTCCAGATCAGCAACCGCGCCAATATTCAGTTTCGCGGGTTCACGCCCGAGGGCGTCGCGGCCTTCGCCGAAGAAGCCTGCGCGCTTGGGCTCGCCGACACAGAACCGGAGATCGAGCGCCGCCGCAACATTTTGGTGAGCCCGCTTGGGGCCGACGATTCTTCGGCCGCCTTCGATTCAATTGCGGTGGGCAAGAGCCTCGGCGTCCTGCTGCGGACCGACCGCCGTTTCGCCGAACTGCCGCCCAAGTTCCGCTTCCTGGTCGATGGCGGCGGCGTCCTGCCGCTATCCGGAACAACTGCCGATGTCATGGTGCGAGGCGTGGACGGGGGTGCGGAAATCTCGATTGCCGGCGGCCGCAACGCGGTCCGCTGCACCCAAGACGAAATCGCGGCGGTGACGAAAGCCATCGTGCTCGCCTTCCTCGACCTCGGCGCCGGCGAGCGTGAGCCGCCACGGCGGATGAGAATGCTGGTGGCGACGTTTGGCGAGGCCGCGGTTTTCGGCACCGCTGGCGTATCGGCCGAGGCCGAAGCAGAACCTTTGGGCCCGCCACCGCCGCCGCGCGCAGGGTTCGTCCCCGTCAGCAACTCAAGGTCCGGTGCATTCCTGATCGGCGTGCCCTTCGGGCAGTCGGACGGCGAGTTCCTCGCGCAATGCGCCGGTCTGGCCGAACAGTACGGCAACGGCGTCCTGCGGACGACACCGTGGCGGGCCTTCGCGATTGGCGGGGTCGCCGGCGGCCGGGCCGACGATCTCGCCCACGCTGCGGCAGCCATCGGCGCGGTTGCGAGCGCGGACGACCACCGGCTGGCAATCGCGGCCTGCCCGGGAACGGCGTGCGCGTCTGGCGCCGTCGATTCCCGTGCCGATGCGGCCCGCTTCGCCGAAGCAGCAGCACCCCTCCCCGCCGCCGTACACATTTCGGGCTGCGCAAAGGGTTGCGCCTACGCTGGCGCTGCGAACCTCACGTTGCTGGGGACGGTCGCCGGATACGACGTCATTCTGGGCGGCGCCACGACCGATTCACCGGCGATCCGGGGCCTTTCGATTGGCGATGTGATCGACGGCGTCGAATCTGGATTCCTGAAGGTCCCGCAATGACTTCGGGTTACGAATACCTCCGCGACGGCGCCGCGATTTACGCCAAATCCTTTGCCACAATCCGCGCTGAAGCGGATCTCGAACGATTCGACGTGGACGAGGCGCGCGTCGCCGTTCGAATCATTCACGCCTGCGGCATGGTCGAGATTGCCCGCGATCTGGTGTTCTCGCCCGGATTTGCCGACGCGGCGCGCAAGGCCCTGGTGAGCGGTGCGCCGATCCTGTGCGATTCGAAAATGGTGGCAAACGGAATCACCGTGGCGCGCCTCCCGGCCGGAAACGACATCGTCTGCACCCTCCGCGACCCGGCCGTGCCCGCGCTTGCCAAGGAATCCGGCAACACCCGAACCGCTAGCGCGCTCGACCTTTGGGGCGAACGGTTGAACGGCGCCGTGGTCGCCATCGGTAACGCGCCGACGGCGCTCTATCATCTGCTCGAACTGCTGGACGCGGGTGCGCCCCATCCGGCGGCGGTGATCGGAATGCCGGTGGGCTTCGTCGGCGCTGCCGAATCCAAAGACGCGCTCGCCGCGGACGGGCGCGTTCCCTTCGTGATCGTCCGGGGCCGCAAGGGCGGAAGCTCGATGGCGGTGGCCGCCGTCAACGCGCTCGCAAGCGAGGCCGAATGAGCGCACCCCAACCAGGAACCCTTTATGGTGTCGGCGTCGGCCCGGGTGATCCCGAGCTATTGACCCTGAAGGCCGTGCGCATTCTCGCCGCCGCCCCGGTCATTGCCTATTTTGCCAAGCGGGGCCGCCCCGGCCACGCCCGCCGGATCGCCGGTGATCATTTCAATCCGGACGCAGACGTGCTGCGGTTCGAATATCCTTTGACGACCGAACGGAACGCCGGCGATCCCGAATACCGCGCGGTACTGGATACGTTCTACGACAAGACGGCGCGCGAACTCGATATCAACCTGCGCCAGGGCCAGGATGTTGCGGTGCTGTGCGAAGGCGATCCCTTTCTCTACGGATCGTTCATCCACATTTACGACCGGCTAAGGAACGCAAATACGGTGATCGTTCCCGGCATCACCAGCATGGGCGGGTGCTGGTCGGAGGCGCAAACGCCGATGACACGCGGCAACGATGTGCTGACGGTTCTGCCGGGGACGCTGGACGAGAACGCCCTCGCCCAACGGCTCGCCGCCACCGACGCCGCCGTCATTATGAAAGTGGGCCGGAATCTTCCCAAGATCCGTAACGCCCTTGCCCGTGCGGGCGCCGCCGAGCGCGCGCTGTACGTCGAACGCGGCACCCAGGCGGGCGCGCGTGTCCAGCCCCTCGGCGAGATGACCGAAACGCCCGCGCCCTATTTTTCCCTGATTCTGGTGCCCGGGACACGGCCTCCGGCATGACCGACCGGCCTGGCAAACTCTTTGTGGTCGGCCTTGGTCCCGGGGCGGCCGAGGCCATTACGCCGCAAGCCGCCGATGCGCTCGCGCGCGCCACCGATATCGTTGGCTACGCCCCCTACCTCGCCCGCATCCCGGAACGCAAGCGCCAGACGCGGCACGCCTCGGACAACCGCGAAGAATTGGCCCGCGCGCGGCACGCGCTTTCACTGGTGCGCGATGGCCGGACCGTCGCCGCCGTCTCGTCGGGGGATGCGGGCGTGTTCGCGATGGCGAGCACCGTGTTCGAGGCGCTCGAAGAAATACCGGACCCGGGCGCCATCGACATTGAAATCGTGCCGGGAGTTTCGGCAATGCTGGCGGCGGCGGCGCGCGTCGGCGCACCGCTCGGCCACGATTTCTGCGCCATTTCGCTTTCCGACAACCTCAAACCCTGGCCGGTGGTGGTGCGCCGTCTCGAAGCGGCGGCGAAGGCCGGATTTGTGATCGCGCTCTACAATCCGGTCTCGAAAGCGCGCCCGTGGCAGCTCGGCGAAGCGCTGAAGACATTGCAGACCCATCTTGCGCCCGAGACGCCTGTTGTGTTTGCGACCGCTGTCACCCGGCCAGAGGAACGAATTGAAATCCGCACGCTTAGCGATGCAAAAGATGCCGCCGCCGATATGCGGACGCTGGTTATTGTCGGCTCGGAGGCGACCCGTATTGTTGCGGGTGAAACCCGGCCGTGGGTCTATACGCCGCGCCGCGCCGGGGAGACGGTTTCGTGACCCCCGTCGGTCAAGTCCGCCAGCCAGCGGAACGCAGCTTCGGCGTCGGGCACGGACGGCGCCTCGGGCAATTCGGGGCGCGCCACCATGACGACCGGCAAGCGAAGCTCGCGCGCCGCATCCAGTTTGGCGCGGGTCGCGGTTCCCCCGGAATTCTTGGTCACGATTATTTCGATGGCATGGTGCAGCAGCAGTGCGTGCTCGTCCTCCAAGACGAAGGGCCCGCGCGCGGTCAGCACCTCGGCCTCGGGCGGCAGCGCCTCGGGCGGCGACCGATCGATGCTGCGAATCAGGAAGAAATGCGGTTCGGATTTGAACGGGGCCAGATCTTTCCGGCCTACAGTGAGGAACACCCGCCTCAGCGTTTCGCCGAGCGCGCGCGCGGCCGCGGCCATGTCCGGCACTTCGGTCCAGCGGTCGCCGGGTCCAGCCTGCCACGGCGGGCGGCGGACGGCGAGAAAAGCGATTCCGGTCCGGCGCGCGGCCTCGGCCGCATGGGCCGACATTTGCGCGGCGAACGGATGGGTCGCGTCGATCAGGGCGTCACATCCGGATTCGATGACTACTTTTTCAAGCCCCGCCACGCCGCCGAACCCGCCGACACGAAAGGGGACCGGCGGGGTCGCCGGGGATTTTGTCCGCCCCGCAAGCGAGAGGGTCGCGCGGAACCGCGAGTCTCCCGCCACCAGACGCGAAAGAGCACTCGCCTCGGTACTTCCGCCCAGAATCAAGACGCGCAGCGGTTCCATTGGCACAAAGGCTCCGGAAAGAAATGACAGCGGCAAGCGACATTGAACGCGCCCACCCCTGGCTCGCCATTCTCGGGATTGGCGAGGACGGTGTCGAGGGGCTCTCGGGCGCAGCGCGCGCCCTAATTTCCAGTGCCGAGGCTGTGTATGGCGGCGCGCGCCACCTTGAGTACGCGCGCCAACTTATTCGCGGCGAGGCCGTCACGTGGCCAAGCCCGATGACCGAGGCCATGCCCGGTATCCTGGCGCGCCGGGGCCGGCCGGTGGCGGTGCTCGCCTCGGGCGATCCCTTCTGCTACGGCGCCGGCAGAACGATGGCGCGCCATGTGCCGGCTGCCGAAATCGTCTCGATCCCGGCGCCGTCGGCGTTTTCGCTCGCCGCCTCGAAATTCTGCTGGTCGCTCCCCGATACCGGCCAGGTAACTTTGTGCGGGCGGCCGATCGAAACGCTGGCGCCGCACCTGCAACCGGAGGCAAGGCTTTTGGTCCTTTCCGCCGATGCCGGGACGCCGCTTCAAGTCTGCGCCTATCTGTGCGCGCGCGGTTTCGGCGCATCGACGGTTCATCTTATGGAATACCTCGGCGGTCCACGCGAACGGATACGGACGGCGAGCGCCGGCGGTTTTGCCTTCAACGACATCGGCGCCCTCAATCTGCTCGGGATCGAGGTGGTGGCGGCCAGCGACGCGCTAGTTGTTCCGCGCACGGCCGGGCTCGCCGACGATCTGTTCGAGCACGACGGCCAACTCACCAAACGCGAGATCCGCGCGGTAACGCTGTCGGCACTGGCCCCGCGCGCGGGCGAGCGGTTGTGGGACGTCGGCTGCGGCGCCGGTTCGGTGGCGATTGAATGGCTGCTCGCGCACCCGGCCAACCGCGCAATCGGGTTCGAATCCGATCCCGCGAGGGCCGCGCGTGCGGCCCGAAACGCAGCCAATCTGGGTGTCCCGGGTCTCGAAATCGTCCAAGGTGCCGCGCCAGGCGCGTTTGAGGGCGCGCACCCACCGGATGCCGTGTTCATCGGCGGCGGCGCAAGGACCGAAGGCGTCCTCGACGGCGCGTGGGATGCCCTGAAAACCGGCGGACGCATGGTCGCGAACGGAGTCACCATCGAAACCGAGTCGCGCCTGATCGAGGCGATGCAGGCAAAAGGCGGCTCACTTGGCCGCCTCTCGATCGAACGCCAGGATGCAATCGGCTCGCTGCACGGGTTCCGTCCGGCGCTCACGGTGACGCAGTGGACGGCGTTGAAGCCATGAGCGCGGGACCCGTCTATGCCGGTATCGGTTTCCGGTCGGGCGCCACGGAGGGCGAAATCGCGGACCTGGTCCGGGCGTCGATGGCGCGGGCGGGTCTTGACGATTCGAGGCTTTGCGCGCTGGCCGTTCCCGCCTTCAAGACCGGACATGAGGCCGCGACCGCCGCCGCCGATACCTTCGGCGTAACGCTTACGGCCATCGACGAACCTGCGCTTGCCGACGCCGCGCCCCGGTGCCAAACGCAATCTGAAATTTCGCTGCGCGAACGCGGCCTTCCTTCGGTCGCCGAATGCGCGGCCCTTGCCGCCGCCGGTCCCGGCAGCCGTCTGCTGGCTCCCCGCATCAAGGGTGCGTCCGCAACATGTGCTCTTGCCGTCAGAAACGGAGGCGGGCAATGACGGTCCATTTCATCGGCGCGGGCCCGGGTGCGGCCGACCTGCTGACGTTGCGCGGGCGCGACCGCCTTGCGGCGTGCCCGGTGTGCCTCTATGCCGGTTCGCTGGTCCACCCGGATATTCTGAGCCACTGCCCGGAAGGTGCGCGCAAAATCGATACGGCGCCGATGAGCCTCGACGAGATCATTTTTGAGATACGGACGGCACACGAGGCGGGCTTGGACGTGGCGCGCCTGCAATCGGGCGATCTGTCGATCTGGAGCGCGATGGGCGAACAGCTTCGCCGCCTCGCCGCACTCGAAATTCCCTACACGGTGACGCCGGGCGTGCCGTCCTTTGCGGCCGCTTCGGCCGCGATCGCACATGAACTAACACTTCCGGAAGTGGCGCAATCGGTGGTGCTGACGCGCACGCCAGGGCGCGCCTCGGCCATGCCGCCGGGAGAGACGCTCGACGCATTCGCGCGGACCGGCGCGACGATTGCGCTGCATCTTTCGGTGCACGTTCTGGCGCAAGCGGTCGAACAGCTCGTTCCCCACTATGGCAGCGCGTGCCCGGCAGCGGTGGTGTATCGCGCGAGCTGGCCCGACCAGAAGATCGTGCGCGGGACGCTGGCGACGATTGCAGCGGACACCGCCGCCGCCGGCATCGAACGCACGGCTCTTGTTCTTGTCGGGCCGGTGCTGGCTTCTGAAGATTTTCGCGACAGCGCGCTCTATGACGCCGCCTACCAGCGCCGATTCCGTTCCCGCGGCACCCAGGGTTCAGGAACGCCCGACTAGATGCCCCTCCCGATCGAATACAATGACTTCGACCGCGATCCCGGACCCCTCGAGGACCGCCTCCACGGTGACAAGGGATCGGCGCGCGACCGCGCCGGCGATGGGGATACCGCTGGCGCGGCAGATCGTCAGCGCCTCGAGACCGGTGTTGGCGGCGCGTACCTTCGCGGCGGTTTCTTCGCCGGCGCCGGAGTCGCGCGCACAGTCCGCGAGCCAGCCAAGATCGACCGAGCCCCGTTTGGAATGAAGGTCGAGCAGCCCCTGGCCGAGTTTTGTCATTTTGGCAAAGCCCCCCGCAACGGTGAGGCGCGGTACCGGATGCTGGCGCAGGTACTTCAGCATCCCGCCGGCGAAATCCCCCATGTCGATCAGCGCGATCTCCGGCAAATCGTAAAGTGCCGCCACCGCCGCCTCGGAGGTGGAGCCGGTCGCGCCCGCAATATGCATAAGCCCCTCGGCGCGGGCCACGTCGATGCCCTGATGGATGCCGCTGATCCACGCCGCGCACGAATAAGGGACGACGACGCCGGTGGTGCCGAGGATCGAAAGTCCGCCGACAATGCCGAGCCGGGGGTTGAGGGTCTTCTTCGCGATCTCTTCGCCGCCGGGAATCGAAACTTCGACGACGGCATCGCCGGTCTCGCCGCAGGCCGCGGCCGCGGCCTCGATCTCGGCCGCAATCATCTTGCGCGGCGCGGGATTGATCGCGGGTTCGCCCGGCGGCAGCGGCAAACCCGGCCGGGTGACGGTGCCGACGCCGCGCCCGGCCCGGAACGCAACCCCCGATCCCGGAGGCCCGCGCGACACCGAAACCTGAACCAGTGCGCCGTGGGTTACATCGGGATCGTCGCCCGCATCCTTGACGATTGCCGCAATAGCGGCGCCGTTTTCGAGGGACTGTCTGGCGAGCGAAAACGCGGGCGTCTGCCCACCCGGCAAGCGGATTTCGACCGGATCGGGAAATTCCCCTGTCAGCAACGCCTGCCATGCCGCCTTGGCGGCGGCCGCGGCGCAGGCGCCCGTGGTCCAGCCGCGGCGAAGATGAGACGGACCCTTCATGGGGCGCGGTATAGCCCCGCAATCCGTTCGTGTCACGGTAGGACGGGGCGCCCATGAGCCGCCAGGATGCACTTTCGCGGCTGTTCGACGCCTTGCCCCCGTTCCTGCCAGGCAAGGTATGGATTGCCGGCGCCGGTCCGGGCGATCCCGGGCTGCTGACGGTAGAGGCCGCGGCGGCGCTCGGCACGGCGGACTCGGTGGTGCACGATGCGCTGGTGAGCGCGGGCGTGCTGGCACTGGCGGGCACGCACGCAACGCTGATCCCCGCCGGAAAGCGCGGCGGCAAACCTTCGGCCCATCAGGGCGACATCACCGAAACCCTGATCGCGCGGGCGCGCTCCGGCGAGCGCGTGCTGCGTCTCAAGGGCGGCGATCCTTACGTCTTCGGGCGCGGCGGCGAGGAGGTGCTGGCGCTGGCGCGGGCGCAAATCCCCTTCCGGGTCCTTCCCGGCGTGACGGCGGGACTCGCGGGCCTCAGCGCTGCCTCGATCCCGGCGACGATGCGCGGCGTCAACCAGGCGCTGGTGCTGGTGACGGGCCATGGCGCGGGCAGCGATGCCGCGTTCGACTGGGCGGCGCTCGCCCGCCTCGGCCAGCCCATCGTGCTGTTTATGGCAATCCGCACCATCGGCGCGATTGCCGCGCGCCTGATCGAGGGCGGTCTCAGCCGCACGACGCCCGCGGCGGCGATTGCCTCGGCCACAACCCCCGACCAGAAGGTTTGCATCTCGACCCTCGGCGGCATCGAAGACGCCATCCGGCGCGCGGGCATCGTGCCGCCCGCCCTCGTCGTGATTGGCGACATCGTGGCACAACGCGCCGAACTGGATGCCGCACTTTCGAATCTCGTGAAGGCCGCATCGTGACCGTACCCGGATTGATCGTTGCGGCGCCGCGTTCGGGCGCAGGCAAGACGACAGTAGCGCTCGGTTTGATGCGCGCGTATTCCAACCGGGGCATCGCCGTTCAACCGTTCAAGAACGGCCCCGACTACATCGACCCGGTGTTTCACCGCCGCGCCGCGGGACGGAAAAGTTTCAATCTCGATACCTGGGCGATGCCCGAAGGCATGATAGGCACTTTGGCCGGCCGCGCCGAATCCGCGGACCTCGCCATTGCCGAGGGCTCGATGGGGTTGTTCGACGGCGCCGGCACACCGGGCGCGTCCGGCACCGGCGCCACCGCCGACATCGCCGCGCTGATCGGGTGGCCGGTGATATTGGTGCTCGACGTCTCGGGGCAGGCGCAATCGGCGGCGGCGGTCGCCCTCGGATGCGCACGATTGCGAAGCGACCTGACCATCGCCGGCACGATCCTCAACAAGGTGGCGAGCGAGCGCCACGAACGGCTGGTCCGGCAGGCGCTCGCGGCGGCCTCAATGCCGGTGCTGGGCGCAATCAGGCGCGACGGATCGATCGAACTTCCCGAGCGCCACCTCGGCCTGGTGCAAGCCGGCGAGATCGGCGGACTGGATGCGCGCCTTGACGCCCTCGCTGCGATTGTCGAAACATCGTGCAATCTCGATGAGGTGATTCGCGCCGCCGCCCGGCACGATACGGCGGTTCCGGAGGTTGCGGCGATCACGCCGCCGGCGCAACGGATTGCGCTCGCCGACGACGCGGCGTTTTCGTTCGTCTATCCGCACCTCGCCGAAGGCTGGCGGCGCGCGGGCGCCGAGATCGTGCCGTTCTCGCCACTTGGCGACGAAGCCCCACCGGAGAATTGCGACGTGTGCTGGCTGCCGGGCGGCTACCCGGAGCTTCACGCCGGCAAACTCGCAGCAGCACGAACGTTCATGCGCGGCCTCGCGGCCTTTACCGAAGCGCACCCCGTTCACGGGGAATGTGGCGGATTTATGGTTCTGGGCCAAGGACTTACGGACGCCGATGGCACGCGCCACGAAATGGCGGGACTGCTGGAACACGACACCAGTTTCGCCGAGCGGAAACTTCACCTCGGCTACCGCGCCGCACACCTCATTGAGGACGGCCCCCTCGGCCGGGCGGGATCGACCGTGCGCGGCCACGAATTTCACTACGCTACGATCAGCGGCGAAAGAGGGGACGAACCCATGGCCGAACTTTTCGATGGCGACGGCAAGAGCCTCGGCCCGGCGGGGAGCCGACGCGGCCACGTCAGCGGCGCGTTTTTCCACATGATCGCAGCCGCACCGTGACCGAGATTCGCACCGGAACTTTCGAGTCGCTCAAGGACCTGCGCGACGCCTGCGACGACCTTCCCGATGGAAACGAGCAGGCGGTCAGTGCCGCCGCCGCGCGCCAGGACCGGCTCACCAAACCGCCCGGCAGTCTCGGACGGCTGGAGGACATGGTGCTGTGGCTGGCGCGCTGGCAGGGCCGGGCCGACCCGGCGCTGGACCGGGTCGAGATATTGGTGTTCGCCGGAAACCACGGCGTCGCCGCACGCGGCGTGTCGGCCTACCCACCGAGCGTGACGGCGCAAATGGTGGCGAACTTCGAGGCCGGCGGCGCCGCCATCAACCAGCTTGCGCGAAACGCGGACGCGCACCTTCGCGTAATGCCGCTGGCGCTCGACCGCCCGACCGCGGACTTCACCGTGGGCCCCGCCATGGACGAAGCCGAGTTCCTCGAAGCGGTTTCGGTTGGCTATGGCGCGGTCGCGCCGGGCACCGACCTGTTGTGTCTGGGCGAGATGGGAATCGGCAACACCACGCCCGCGGCGGCCTTGGCCGCGGCCCTGTTCGGCGGCGCCGCCAGTCACTGGGCCGGGCGCGGAACCGGCCTCGACGACGAGGGCCTCAAGCGCAAACGCGCCGCCATCGAAGAAGGCATCGCGCGCCACGGCGAGGCCGAGGCGGACCCCCTCGACCTCGCCCGCGATCTCGGCGGACGCGAGCTGGCGGCGATCCTTGGCGCCGTGCTGGCCGCGCGCCACCACGCGATTCCGGTGTTGCTCGACGGGTTCGTCTGTACCGCCGGCGCGGCGCCACTGGAATGCCTGCGCGACGGCGGCCTCGACCACGCCACCATCGCCCACGTCTCGGCGGAAACAGGCCATCGGGGTCTGGCAGACGCGCTTGGTATGCAACCTGTGCTCAACTTCGGCATGCGGCTTGGCGAGGCCTCGGGTGCGGTGCTCGCTGTCCCGATCTACCGCGCGGCGCTGGCCTGCCACACCGGCATGGCGACTTTCGACGAGGCCGGGGTCGACAACCGTGACTGATCCGCTGCAGCGCGGGCTCGGCGACGTGGCGACGGCGTTCCAGTTGTTAACGCGTCTGCCGCTCGGACCGCTCGGGCGCCTCGCCAGTCCCGACCAGGCCGCGGGCGCGGTTTGGGCCTATCCGGTAGCGGGAATGGCAGTCGGCGCGATCGGTGCGTTGGCGTATGGCCTCGCCCAGGCGGTCGGTCTCGGTGCCCTCGTCTCTGCATTGCTCGCGCTCGCGGCAATGGCGGCGGCAACAGGGGCGCTGCACGAAGACGGGCTCGCCGACACCCTCGACGGATTCGGTGGCGGCCACGACGCAGACCAGATTCTGGCTATCATGCGCGACAGCCGCACCGGAGCGTTCGGGGCCCTCGGTCTGATCTTCAGCGTCGGGGTGCGGGCCGCGGCCCTTGCCGCCCTTGAAGACCTGGGTGCGGTGGCGGCGGCGCTGATCGTTTCAGGCGCGCTGTCGCGGGCAAGCCTTCCGGCCCTTGCCGCGATCCTGCCGCCTGCGCGCGCTGACGGCATGGCGGCGAGCCTGGGGCAACCGGACGCGGGGCCGGTATGGCTGGGTGCAGGGCTGTCGGGCCTCGCGGCCTTCGTGTTGCAACCCGCGGGCCTCGCTATTCTACTGATCGCCCTTGCCGCCGCCGCCGCCGCGTTCTGGGGCGTGCTCGTCAAGCGCCGGATCGGCGGCCAGACCGGCGACATCCTCGGCGCCACCGAACAAACCGTGTCGATGGCCGCACTTATTGCGCTTGCCGCGCAAGCGACACCATGACCGACAAAACCAGAATGGAGATCTTGTATCTCCCGACCGCAAACGGACAGAAGGCAAACATCCTTTTGGAAGAAACTGGCATGCCCTATATGGCAACGCGGGTCACACGCGATTGGGGCGCGCCGCCGGCGGCCCCGTCACTCTGTTCGAGATCTTAGGGAGCGGGTTCGTCGCTGACGCGCACGATGGTCTTGCCGAAGTTCTGCCCGCTCATCAGGCGCGAAAACGCGGCTGGAACGGATTCGATCCCGACGCTGATCTCTTCCTTGTACTTGAGTCGGCCGGCCTGAAACCACGGAATCGCCTCACGCAAAAAGTCGCGGCGGCGGTCCTCAAAGTCATAGACCACCAGCCCAACGATCTTTGCGCGCTTGCTGACGAGGGGCCCGAGATTGGGCCCCGGCGGCGCCTCCTTGAGATTGTATTGCGAAATCAGGCCGCAGATCAGAACGCGCGAATACATCGCCAGGTGGCGGCGGACGATGGTGTCCAGAACCTTGCCGCCCGCGTTGTCGAAATAGACGTCGACGCCTTCCGGACGCAGCGCCCTGAGGTCGTCCGACCAACCCGGGTCCTTGTAGTTAAGGCAGGCCTCGAAGCCCGCCTCCTCCACGATCCAGGCGCACTTGTCGGCCGACCCGGCAAGTCCGATGGCGCGCGCGCCCCTGATCTGCGCAATCTGGCCGACCATCGATCCGACCGCGCCCGAGGCCGCCGAGACCAGTATCGTCTCGCCCGCGTTGATCGGATCAAGCACGCAAATCCCCGCCCACGACGTGAGACCCGGCATCCCGAGGATGCCGAGATTGGTCGTGAGCGGCGCTGCCGAGGCATCGACCTTGAGCAGTTCCGAATCATCGACGACGGCATACTTTTGCATTCCGGATTCGATGTTGACCAGATCGCCCGCCGCGACGCCGGGAACATTCGAGTGCAGCACCTCGCTGACGGTGCGGCCCAACATCAAGTCGCCCGCCTGCGGCTGGCCGTCGAAGTGCCGCCCCGACAGGCGTGACCGCACGTAGGGGTCGATGGCAAGATAGATCGTGCGGGCAAGAATTTCGCCCGCGCCCGGTTCCAGCACCGGCGCCTCGACCACCTCGAGGTCGTCGGGATCGGGGATGCCGTCCGGGATGCGGCGCACGCGCACTTGCAGGTTGGGCTCGTTGATTCGGAAGGTCACGTCTCTCCGAGTTCCCCGCGCAAGACTACGCCTTCTCTTTTTCGCGGATCTGATTCGAGAGCGCCAGCGTGCGCCGGGCGCGCACGACGATCGCGTAATCGACGAAATAACCGTCCACCTGAATCGACGCCGAGCCCTCGGCCTCTGCTTCGGCAAAAGCGGCGAGGATTTTTTCGGCTTTTGCCATCTCTTCGGCGCCAGGCGTAAAGGCACGGTTGATGGCCTCGACCTGCTTGGGGTGAATGCAGAGCTTGCCTTGAAAGCCCATTTGACGCGCGCGAACCGCAGAGCGTTCGGCGTTTTCTTCGTCGTTGAGGTCGGCGAAGACCGTATCAACCGGCGGGTCGAGTTCGGCGGCGCGGCTTTCGAGTACCACGCGGGCACGCGCCTCGTTCAATTCCTGCTCCTCCGGGGTCCAGATCATTTTCATGTCGGCGGTAAAATCGGCCGCTCCGAAGGAAAGGCAACGCACCCGGGTGTCCGAGGCGGCTATTTCGCCGGCCCGGGCCAGACCGAGCCCGGTTTCGATGATTGGAACGAGATCGATCGCCCCCGGTTCGAGGCCGCGGCTGCGTTCGAGATTTGCCATCACCCAGTCGACCGCCTGCAAATGCAGCGCCGATTCCACCATCGGCAGCACAATGCCGTCGACACCGGGTGCGATGACCGCCTCCAGATCACCGAAACAGAGGTCCGTGTCGTAGCCGTTCACCCGGATGTACCCGCGCGGCCCCTTGGGGCGCGGAGCCCTCAGCGCCGCGGCGACGAGCGCCCGCGTCGGGATTTTTTCGTCCACCGGCACCGCATCCTCGAGGTCGAGAATGACCGCATCCGCATCCAGCGTCAGCGCTTTTTCGACGCGGCGGGCATGGTTGCCGGGCGCAAATAACAATGATCGAAGAAGGTACATTGTTCTAATCCAAAATTCTTACTGCCAGGCGGTCTCATGTGTCCGCATGGAGGTGTGTCAGCATCGGAGATTCAATACCACGGGACCCTTGCGACCGCACTCCGACTCTATTCGGCGGACGCCGGCCCGCGCGCTTCGCTAGCGCGGTGAACGAACAGGATCGCCATCAGGGTCACGCCCACGCCCGCAAGAAGCCAGAGCCCGGCATCGAAACCGCCGGTCGCATCCGACATTATGCCGAGAGTTAGCGGGCCCAGCACTCCGCCGATCTCGGCCGCCGAGAAGAACAATCCACCGGCGGCCCCGATGTGCCCGGCATCGACGCCACGAGTTTCCATCAGCACCAACACCGTGATTGTCATCAGCGAGCCGCGCGCAATTCCCCAGAACAGGACCGCCGCAACCAGGCCCGGTACGGTGTCGATGAACAGAAATAAAACGCCCGCCGTGATACACACAGAGAGCCCTAACAAAATCGCAAACCGGCGCGGCGGCGTCGCCAGCCGCGGAATGATCAACGCGCCGATGATTCCGACCGCGACCGGCACCGACGCCCACAAGCCCGCGGCGGTCGCATCCATGCCGCCCGAACGCAGAATCTCCGGCAGCCAGTTGGCGAGGCCGTGATAGAAAAAGAATATTCCCGTGCCCATCAGCAGCACGAGCTGCACCGCCCGGAGCCGCAGCAATTCCACGAATATGTCAAGCTGGCCGGCAATCGACGCATGCCCGCTACCTGCCGGTTCCGCCATTCGGACCGCTCGGTGACTGGCGAGCACCAGCCACACGACGCCCGCCGCCACGATGAACCCGGAATACACCAACAACACCGCGTGCCAGTCGCCCTCGAGCCACGGCATGAACACGCTGTTCGTCAAAGCAAGCGCAAGCATGACGCCGAGACTGGGGCCGGTGATGGAGATGCCCATGGCAAGCCCGCGCTCCGGCCCCTGAAACCACTGGGCGATGGCCTTGGGCGCACCGATCGAAATCAGCGGCCCTCCCAAACCGAACAGGGCCACGGCGAGAAACATCGTCAGGTGATCGAAGGCAACCGCTCTGAGCACGCCCGAGGCCGCCATGATCCCCGCCGCCAGCAACAGCGACCACTTGAGCCCGGCACGGTCGATCAGGGCGCCGCACGGGACCGCCACGAAGATGTACACCAGTGGCCAGGCGCCCAGAATGCTTCCCATCGCCGTATGGCTGAGGCGGAGATCGGCGCTAATCGGCGCCACCAGCGGCGCCATTGCCGACTGCAAGAGGCCGAACGAAAAATAGATCAGCCATACGCCCGCCAGCACCGCCCAGCGATAGGGGTGGCGGTGCGGCTCGAAGGTCCGGGCCTCCGCTGGCGCGGTCACGGGGACGCGGTCAACGTCGCACAACGAACCCGCAACTTGGCGCGGGTCGATAACCGCAGTTCCGCCACCGCCATCTGCGGCTGCTTACGAAAGGAATCCATGCGGAAGGAAAATCGTTTGAAGACACTTATGCTGTCACGAACAAGACTATGTCACGAACAAGACACGAGCACCAATCGGGGCTAGGAGAACATCCCTGATGCCAAACGCTCCGGCGCAGTTGAATCGCCGCCATATTGCTGTACCATTTGCGAGCGCGCGCCTGTTGGCCGATGCAGGCTCTGCTCCGTGCCCGACTCGAACGGAACAACCCCACATGATCCTCTATCCGTGCTCGAAAGACCGCCCGTTCCACTGGGGACCGTTTCCACTGGAAGTTCTGCCGCGGAACGAAAGCGCAGTTTCCGTCGAATCCGCCCTACCGGCCGCTGCCGCGGAAGCCAGGATCACCTCGTCGGCGCCGCTGCCGGACGATCTCTGATCGGCACGCCGCCGTGGGCAGAATCAAACCCGCATATTATTTTGCGACCGAACCGACCGGCACCGCGCCGTCGGGGGCAAAAGCCGCCGCCAGCCCCTACGAGCGGTGCCAGGCGGCGCGAGGAAACTCAAAATGATGCTCCGCAATCTTGTCATCGGCACCCTTGCCGTGGTGTTGACCCTGGCCGTCATCGGCGATGCCTGGGCCCAAGGGCGTGGCAACCGCCAGCGCGGCGGGCGCAGCAAAAACGAGACGCTGACGCAGGCAGTCACCGAGGCGATGCGCCAAAACCCGATGCACCCGGCGGCCATGCTCGAGGTGCAGGAGCGCGCCGGCCTGTTTAACACCGGGGTCGTCCCTGTGTATCCGCGTGGCGCAAGCTGCCTCGAAGTCGCGTCGACCTTCGGCGACAGGACCCGCTTCGACGGCAACGCGCGAAGGCTCGACGCCAATCACGGTTTTCACGGCGGCTCCGACATATCGGCGGACGAAGGGACATCGGTGGTGGCGTTGGCCGATGGCGAAGTCGTGCATCTGTTTTCAGGCGCACGCCTGGTCGGGAACCAAGTCTTCCTGCGTCACTCGCCGGAGGATACCGGCCTCCCGGTATGGATCTATTCGAAATACAAGCATTTCCGCGAGCTTCTCGACCTCGCGGTGGGCGAGCGCGTGACCATGGGGCAGGTTATCGGCTATTCCGGCAAGACCGGAACCCAGGGCGGCCACTATGGGCGCAAGGGCTATCCGCACTTGCACCTGACGATTTTGGCCGCCGACACGGGCGAGTACACGTCGAACGAACAGTCGATCCTGCCCAAGGACGTGCGCTATATCGATCCGGTCGCACTGTACAAACTGTCGGAATGGCAAACCTGGAACAATCACGCCGTCCGCGACCTTCCCGCCTCGGAGAAATCCGTGCCCATTCCCTACAAGACGACGGACGGCGCGGTGGTTCCCGAAGGAACTCGGTTGATGTAGCCGTATCTGTGCGAACCCCTTTAAGCGCGGTCGCGAAAGGTGTGCTCTTACATGGCACGATTTGTGTCCTCCTCGCAGCGGCGATTCCCGGGCGCGAATGCGATTGGTGCGGCTCGCCATTCTCACAACTTCACAAGGGAATAGGTCGAAAACGCTTCTGCTCGGACACGTGTAGGAACAGATTTCGTCAGGAACTAACAGCTAAGTACTGGGAAAAGTACATTTAGATTTCGCCCCCGTGTTTTTTCGCGGTGCGCTCGTTAAGGTCGCGCAGAATCTTGAGTTCGGCCGCCCCCGGCGGCGGCGTCACCTGGACTTCGTCTGCGAACTTGAGCGGCCAGCCGGTTGCCGCCGCCGCGGTCTCGCGGGTTACGCCCTCGTGCATGCTTGTCATCATGAATTCCCGGGTCTCCGGGTGCGGCTTGAGCACACCGAGATCGGTAATCACCACCGTCGGCCCCTTGCCGGAAATGTTGAACCTGTCGGTACTGTTGCCGCCCTGGTAATGGCCGACCGTGGTAATGAAATCGATTTTATCGACGAACGACCGTTGCGATTGCCGCAGCAACACGAAAACCTCGCCACTCTGGGTCGCGATCTCGGGAGCCCCGCCACCGCCCGGCAACCGGATCTTGGGGGATGCATAGTCGCCGATGACGGTGGTGTTGATATTGCCGTACCTGTCGATCTGCGCCGCACCCAGGAACCCGACGTCGATGCGGCCGCCCTGCAACCAATAGCGGAACATTTCCGGCACCGAGACGATGGCGCGTGCCGTCTCGGCCAATTCGCTGTCGCCGATCGATAGCGGCAGCACGTCGGGTTTGGTGTCGATCGCGCCGGATTCGTAAATCAACACCACGTCCGGTGCATGGGTCAGGCGGGCGAGGTTCGAGGCCGCGCTCGGCAGGCCGATGCCGACAAAGCAAACCATGCCGTTTCGAAGATAGCGCGATGCCTCGAGGGTCATGATTTCGTCGGCCGTGTAGGCCGCCTCGAGCGTTTCGGTTTCAGACATAACCGTCTTCCTCGAATCTTGCCCACGTCGCCGGCCAGTCGGCGGTGCCGAGAATGTATTTCTCCATCCACTGCATGAAGGTATCGCGATCCCGCGAAATCGGGTCCCAGCGTTTGTAGAAACCGTTGTGCCGCTCGTAATAGCCTTGTGCGTAGGACGGATGGGCACCGCGCGGAACTTCGCACACGGCATCGATCAGGAACTGCGGCAGCAAGACAGCGTTGATGTCGATGTCGCCGAGATCGTCGACAATTTCCTCCACCGTAACGATGGCACGCTCGGACGCCATGACCGCTTCCTTTTGCACGCCGATAATGCCGGCAAGATGCACGTTTCCCTTGCGGTCGGCCCGCTGCGCATGAATGACGGCCACGTCGGCGCGCACGGAAGGCACCGCGGCGAGCATTTCGCCGGTGAACGGACATTCGATTCGTTTGATGTTTGGGTTGACCTTTTCGAAGTCGGTGCCGAGATAGCCCCGGAACACCGCCAGCGGCAATCCGGCAGCACCGGCCTCTAAAGCGCTCGCCATGGCGCCGTGAGAGTGTTCGTCGAGTTCGAGGGCGTGCGGCCAGCCGTTCTCAACCGCATCGCGAAAACGGTGCAGCGACCCGACACCCGGGCTTCCTCCCCATGAAAAGATCAGCTTTCGCGCGCAGCCCATCCCGATCATCTGGTCGAACATCAGGTCAGGCGTCATGCGAATGAGCGTCAGGTTCTTGCGGCCCTGCCGAATCACTTCGTGCCCGGCGGCGTGCGGGATCAGTTGTGCGAATCCTTCCATTACCACTGTATCGCCGTCGTGGATCAGGTCCGCAACGGCTTCACGCAAGGACAACACGGCTGTCATCGCCCCATGGCCCCAATACCTGCCGCGGGCCCTGCCGCAGACGAACCGCGCGGCCGGCCTGTCGTGGCCGCTGCGGCCCGGACTTCAAGGAATTGCATCGAAAGGGGTCCCCGTACATTTTCCGCTTGCCACCCGGTATTGGCCGATTGGCGATCAACACGCGAGCCCGGCCATAATGCGCAGCCGCGGGATTTTCGGCAACCGTCTCGCGGCCGCTCCCCGATTGCGGGCGGCGGCACAATCCGTTATTGGAAACCCCGGTCGGGACAGGGCCTGCCCCGCAGGAATGAACACCAGGTGCCTCAAGCATGATTCAATGTGATTTTCTCGTCATCGGCGCCGGGATTGCCGGCGCCTCGGCCGCCAGCGAGCTGGCCCGGTCGGGCACGGTGGTGTTGCTCGAACGCGAGGCAGCGCCCGGCTACCACACGACCGGACGGTCGGCGGCGCTGTTCACGGAGACCTACGGCAACGACACCGTACGGGCACTGACCATCGGAAGCCGCCCATACTTCACCGATTCACCGGGCCCGGACGGCGAAGCACCGATGTTGACGCCGCGCAAAACGCTATTCATTGCGAGGGCCGATCAGCGCGAATCCATGGAGGAGGAGCACCGGGCGGCGCGAGCGCTCATCGACGGCGTCAGGAAACTCGACGGCGGCGAAATCGTCTCGTTGGTTCCGGTCGTGCGCCGCGATTATGTCGATTGCGGCCTCCTCGAGACCGGCGCGATGGACATGAACGTCGACCGGATCCATCAAAGTTTTCTCGGCGCCCTGAAAGCGCGCGGCGGAGAGGTACACACGGACGCCGAGGTGCTTGCCTTGCGCCGCAATGGATCGGACTGGAGGGCGGAGACGCAGACGGGAGATTTCACGGCCGCGATCATCGTCAACGCCGCCGGCGCGTGGGCGGACGAAATCGCGGACCTCGCCGGAATTCCGCCGGTTGGACTGACGCCCATGCGGCGCACCGTGATTACCTTCGCTCCGCCGCAAGGCATGGATACAGCCGGTTGGCCTGCGGTCATCGACGTAGACGAACAATTCTACTTCAAGCCCGATGCCGGATTGATTCTCGCCTCACCCGCCGACGAAACACCGCAACCGCCCGCCGATGCCCAGCCCGAGGAAATGGACATCGCCGTCGCCATCGACCGGCTTCAACGGGCAACGGCGTTCGACATTTCCCGCCTGCACGCAAGATGGGCCGGGCTCAGGACGTTTGCCCCGGACCGGACACCCGTGGTCGGCATGGAGCCCGGGCACGGCGGGTTTTTCTGGCTCGCCGGCCAGGGCGGGTACGGAATCATGACCTCACCCGCCATGGCACGGTGCGCTGCCGGCCTGATCGCCGGCGCCGGGATCCCGGAGGACCTGCAGAAGCTGGGGGTTGGCCCCGAGTCGCTAGCCCCGGCACGGTTCCGAACCTGACCGATCCGGCCGGCAGGACAAATGAATTCGGCGCCGGTCATCGCCATCCACACGCCAATAGCGTCCCAAGCCTGCGCCGACACACCCTAGGTCGTGGCCTCACAAACGACGCAAGGCATTGAAACCACTTGTTTTTTCGCCAGCCGCAGTTTGTTCCAAACAGGTCAGCAACCCACTGATCTGTATTGGTTTTCTGGACTAATGGGTACGTGACCTAGAGCCCCATCCGTTCAGGTGGAATCGCCTTGGGCGATACCTGATCGGATAAAGCTGCTCTAACTTCTTAAGAAGTAGAGCAATTTTACCCGAAGGGCTTGAACCGCGCCGGTTCAATCCCTTCGGATATTGCTCTTGCGCTGAAAACGCCGTCGCTCGCCGCCGGCGCAAACACGAAAGTCTGCGTGGAGATTGCGGGCGAGCAGTTGATTCCGCGAAGCGCCGGCCGCGACGGCGCGCCGCACCTGACATCGCACGCGGACATTCCGGCGCGGGCCTTTGCATTGAGAAACTGAGCGAAGCGCAAGCCTATTCGGCAGGCGTCTTGCCGACCGGCCGCAACGTGTCTTGGTGCGGTCTGAATATTGAAATGATTCTAAAGCTCAGAATCCGACGGGCTTTTTCCGATCAATCGCGAGC
>CAZTAK010000002.1:9562-73393 GCA_964611585.1 uncultured Alphaproteobacteria bacterium | reverse complement strand
GGCCGCCCTCGAACTCGGCAACGGTATTCACATTCATCTGGCGCAGTCGGGCCGCGAAGCCGCCACCGTAAAGCGCTTGTGGCGCAAGACCCCGGTGCAGTGGCTGGAACAGAACGGCATCTTCGACGTGCCGGTTTTCGGCGCCCATATGGGCGGACTCGATTGGGCGACCGACCCCGAGATCCTCAATCGCCACGGCGCGGTTTACGCGCATTGTCCGTCGGGCGGCGGTGCCGGCGGCGGCACCCAACCCTACCCGGAGGCTCTGGCGGCAGGCATGAACGTCAATATCGGCATCGACACGCACTCGAACGACTATGTCGAGAACATGAAGCTCGCGGTGATCTACGGTCAGGCGCGGATGTCCCTGATCAAGGATACCAACCCCGTGGCGATGAAAAAGCCGACCATCTGGGCGGCCATCGACGGGGCGACGCGGGTAGCCGCCGACGGCCTCAGGCGTCCCGATCTCGGCCGCATCGAGCCGGGCGCCAAGGCCGATCTCACGACCATCGACGTGACCGGGCCCCTGGTCGGGACCGGGGCGCTGCCGCCCGAACCGCTCAACAATCTGCTTTACGGCCATGGCCTTTCGGTGCGCCACGTTATGACCGACGGTTTGGTCCAGGTCGCCGACGGCCAGCTGATCGTCGACGATCCGCTCAAGGTCGATGCCGCGGGCGGACGCGCGGTGCAGAAAATCTGGGATGGCCTGGCGGCGGAAGATTGGTTCACGCCGACCGATCGCTGAGCGCGACGAAGCCAACGCGGGCCGGGGCGGGAACGGACCCTTCGTCTCCGGCGATGTGACAACAAGGGTGCGGCGACCCGCCGGGGCGGGAGGCCCCCTCCGACGTTTGCGCCCTACGTTCGGCCAGGTTGAACCGTGGCGGCGGCGCGCAAGCGGTTGAGGGACGCAGAACGTTGAGGGACGCAGAACCATGAGTGAGCTTCATCAAATGGGGGCGGCGGAATTGCTTGCCGCCTTTGCCGCGAAGACCTTGTCGCCGGTCGAGGCGGTCGAGGCGAGTTTGGACCGCATCGAAAAGCTCGACGGGGAATTGAACGCCTTTTGCCTCGTTGCCGTTGACGAGGCGCGGGCGGCGGCAAAAGAATCGGAAAAGCGCTGGCACTCCGGCGAGCCGGCCGGTGCGCTCCACGGGATTTCCGTTTCGATCAAGGATCTGTTCGATGTCCGGGGCTGGCCGACGCTGATGGGATCGCTGGCGGCACCCGACACGCCCGCCGCCGCCGACGCGCCGCCGGTGGCGCGCCTGCGTGAAGCCGGCGCCGTCCTGATCGGTAAGACCACGACCCCCGAATGGGGCCACAAAGGCGTCACCGAAAGCCGCCGTCATGGCATTACCCGCAACCCCTGGAACCCCGACATGGCGGCGGGCGGGTCCTCCGGCGGCGCCGCCGTGGCGCTCGCCGCAGGCATGGGGACTCTGGCGCTCGGGTCCGATGGTGGCGGCTCGTGCCGGACCCCGGCCAGTTTCTGCGGCGTCTTCGGGATGAAACCGAGTGGGCGCACCGTTCCCGCCTGGCCGCCCTCGGCTTGGGCGCACCTCGCGACGGCGGGCCCGATGGCGCGGACTGCGGGCGATACGGCGCGCATGTTGGCCGTGATCGGGCAGCCGGATCGGCGCGACCCCTTGGCCCGTCCCGCCGCGCCGGTGGGGGCGGCGGAACTCGAAACGGGCGTCGGCGGTCTTCGCATCGGCATCAGCACGGGCCTTGGTTTCGGTAAACTGAAGCCGGAGACCGCGGCCCTTGTAGAAGGGGCGGCGCAGGTATTCACGGATGCCGGCGCGTCCGTCGAGACGGTCGATCCCCGCCTCGACGATCCCCTCGATCTGTTCCGCACCCTCTTTTTCAGCCTGATCTCGCAGAAGGTCGCCGCTGTCCCCGAAAGACTGCGCGGCGATCTCGAAAAGCTGGTGCTGCGAATTGCCGAACTGGGGGAGAACGTGAGCGGTGCGGACTATGTCCGGGCGGCGGTGCGGGCGCTGGAGTACGCGCACGAAGTCGAGCAGGTCTTCGAGAACTGCGACGTGCTCGTCACCGCGGCCACATCGGTTGCCGCGTTTCCGGTCGGGCGCGCGTGGCCGGACCAGGACGAAGACGGCGACTGGGAGAATTGGACCCCGTGCCTTTATCCCTTCAACATCGGCGGCCAGCCGGCGATCAGTGTGCCGTGCGGGTTCACCGCCGCCGGCCTTCCGGTTGGAATGCAAATTGTTGCACCGGTCGGGCGCGACGATCTGGTACTGCGCGCTGCCGCCGCTTTCGAGCGCGAGGTGGGACCAGCCGCAACGCCACCGCTTTAGCGCGGCGTGTCGCCGCCGTAGCAGGTCGAGAGGTAGTCGAGCACCAGCTCGGTTTCGGTGGAGTCCAGATTCGCCATCCCTGTTCCTCGATCATCCCGTCGCAGGTGCGGTTCCGCTCCGCCCGCGACGGTCGTCGGCATTCGGGCGCGGCATCCGCAGCGTCAACCTGGCGGCGGCCCCGCTTTTGCGACGCCTGTGCGCTGCGCTATAGTGTGCGCGCGACGCTGACACCTGTGAAGACTTGGGGGCCTGCGAAATTAAGGGACCGACTTCATTCATGGCACTCGAAGAACTCGATCTTCCCAACGATCTTGGCCGCGCCCGGGACATCGACGTCATCGACCGGCTGATTTCGGTGGCGGGTCTCGACATCGTCGACGTCGGCACCTTCAACGGCGGGCTCGCGAAAGCCCTGGCGAAAAGGGGGGCCACCGTTCTCGGGCTCGAACCGGACCCGGTGCAGGCCGAAAAGAACAAGACCGCCGAAATGCCCGAAGGCGTGACCCTGATCGAAGGCCGGGCCGAGGCGATGCCGTGCGAAGACGGCTCGGTGGACGGCGTCTTCTTCAGCAAGTCGCTGCACCACGTACCGGCCGAGGCGATGGATATGGCGTTGCGCGAAACTGCGCGCGTGCTCAAGCCGGACGGGTTTGCCTACTTTTTGGAACCCGATATCCGCAGTCCGTTCTCGCAAATGATCAAGCCGGTTCACGATGAAACCGTGGTCAGGGCGCAGGCACTGGCGGCACTTTCCCGCACCGCCGACCGGCTGTTCGATGACGTAGACGAATACTGGTACACAATCACCAACGTCTACCCCGATTTCGAAACCTTCAGACAACGCCTTCTGGGCAATACCTTCAACGATCACAAAGCGGCGGCGATCGATTCGGACGAGATACGCACCCGGTTCGCGGCCGGCGCGGTGGACGGCGAGTACCGGTTCGACAACCTGATGCGCGTACGGCTCTACCGGCGCCCCCGGCGGGCCGTGTAAGAGCCCTCGGGGCCCGCTTCACCGGCCGACCCAACCGGCAGCGCTCACCTAACCAGCACCTCTTGCCCACCCGGTAGCCCACTCCTTTGGCAGTCCAGACCCCTTCGGTAGTAATGACAGCAGCAGTCAATTTGCGGCGGCATCTCCTTCTCAGCGTGGCCGAAATGACCGCCGCCGACGAGGCGTCGGTGGCCGCGGGCGTCAACGGCAAGACACTGATGGAGGCGGCCGGCGCTGCGGTTGCCGTTCACATCGTGCGGCGCTATGCGCGCTGCCCGGTCGCGGTGCTGTGCGGGCCCGGCAACAATGGCGGCGACGGGTTTGTCGCTGCCCGCCATCTTGCCGAAGCGGGCTGGGAGGTCCGGCTCGCCCTTCTCGGAAAAAACAACGCCCTCAAGAACGAGGCCCGCGCGATGGCGAAGCGCTGGACCGGGCCGGTCGAGGCGATGGGTCCGGCGGTCCTCGACGGCGCCGGACTGGTGATCGACGCGCTGTTCGGCGCCGGCCTGACGCGGGAGGTCGGCGGTGCTGCCCGCGAGGCCCTTGAAGCGGTTGTCGAGCGCGGCCTGCCGGTGGCGGCCGTCGACATGCCTTCGGGCGTTCACGGCGATACCGGCGAGGTGCTGGGGATCGCGCCCGTTGCCGACGTCACCGTCACCTTCGTTACCCGCAAGACCGGACACGTGCTGATGCCCGGACGGCATTACTGCGGCGAGACCGTGGCCGCCGATATCGGCACGCCCGATTCGGTGCTGGCGGCGCTGCCGGCCGCGACGCTCGCCAACGATCCGGAGCTTTGGCTCGACCGCTACCCCTGGCCCCGGCCCGACGGCCAAAAGTACGACCGCGGCTATGCCGTTGTCGTTGCCAGCAATCCCGAGATGACGGGCGCCGCCCGGCTGGCGGCGCGGGCGGCGCTGCGAACCGGGGCGGGCCTGGTGGGCGTGCTCGGTCCGCGCGAAGCCACGGCCGTCAACGCTCCTACGCTGGCGGCGATAATGACAGCAAGTTATGAGACAAACCAAGGCTTTATCGACTTTCTTTCAGATAAAAGGCGAAACGCAGTTCTACTCGGACCCGGCAACGGCGTGACCCCCGAGACGCGGCAGAACGTTCTTTCCGCGCTCGCTCTCGGCAAGGCCTGCGTGCTTGACGCCGATGCCCTCACGGTGTTCCAGGACGACGCCGGTGCCCTGTTCGCGGCGCTGCGCGAGAATTGTCTTCTGACGCCCCATACGGGCGAGTTTTCGCGTCTGTTCGGGGTCGGGGCCGGCAACCGGACCGGCAAACTGACCCAGACCCGGGCGGCGGCCGCCCTGTCGGGCGCGGCGGTCCTCTACAAGGGCGCCGATACCGTCATCGCGGCGCCCGACGGACGCGCGGTCATCAACGCCAACGCGCCCCCCGACCTTGCCACTGCCGGTGCCGGGGATGTGCTGGCCGGCATGGCGGTGGCGCTGCTGGCGCAAGGTCTGGATGCCTTTACGGCGGCCTGCGCGGCGGCGTGGCTTCATGGCGAGGCCGCGCGCGCCTTCGGGCCGGGCTTGATTTCCGAGGACCTCAACGAGATGCTGCCGCAGGTGCTCCGCCAACTGAAGGAGCGTGCCGAGTAGGAATCGCCGACCAGGCGCGGGCCTGTTGTGGCTTCTCGCCCCCGTTGGGCACATCACCCATGAACGATCGCCGAAACTGGAGCCTCCTGCCGCGCACCCGAATGCGTCTTGCCCGCCTCTGGCACGAATTGTCGTCGCCCTTGCGCGACCGCAACTCGGGGCGCTTCGATGCCGATCTTCCGGACGAAGACGCGGAACGCCTGCGCGATCAGATCGAAGCCTGTATCGTCGAGCGCGGCGGCGAGGTCACGGGCCGGGCCCGCGCCGCCGATCTCGGGCGCACCTACCTCGATCTCAGCCCGACCGGGCGCGAGCGTTTCTTGACCATACTGGCGGAGGGCTTTGCCGCCGACGGCGGCGATGTCGGGGCCGCCATCACGGACTGGCACGAGACTGACGGCGAGGCCGCAAGACAGGGCGCCGAGGCGCGCTTGCGCCAGGCGCTCGAGCCGCCCCGGCGCCACATGCTGCGGCAGTTCAATATTTTGCCCGAGGGTCTCAAGTTCCTCGTCAACATGCGGGCCGATGTGCGCCGGCTGGCGCGTAGCGATAGCGCCTTTGCCGGACTCGACGGTGACTTGCGCGACCTGCTGGCGAGCTGGTTCGATGTCGGCTTTCTCGAACTCCGCCGCATCAGTTGGGACGAGCCTGCCTCGTTACTCGAAAAGCTGATCGCCTACGAGGCCGTGCACGAGATCCGCTCGTGGGACGACCTTAAGAACCGCCTCGATTCGGACCGGAGCTGTTACGCCTTCTTTCATCCGCGGATGCCCGACGAGCCGCTGATCTTCGTTGAAGTGGCGCTGGTTACGGGCCTCGCTGGCAATATCCAGGATCTGCTTGACGAAGCCGCGCCGGCCGCCGACCCGGAGACCGCCGATACGGCCATCTTCTATTCCATCTCGAGCGCTCAGGCCGGCTTGGCGGGTGTCAGTTTCGGCGACTTTCTGATCAAGCGGGTGGTCGATGATCTGAAGGCGCGGCTGCCCAATCTGACGACGTTTGCGACGCTGTCGCCGATACCCGGGTTCCGCAAATGGCTCGATCCGCGGCTTGCCGAAGGTGGAGAGGGCCTGCTGACCGACAGCGAGATTCAGGGACTCGAACGGGCCACCGGGCGCATCGATGGCGCCACTGCATTGCGCAATGTGCTGACACAGGACGGCTGGCTCGACGATGAGACACTGGCCGCGGCGGTCCAGGCGCCGCTGATGCGTCTCTGCGCCCGTTACCTGCTCGAAGAGCGCCGCGTCGGTACTAGCGATGGGCGCAGCGGCGCCAAGGGCGAGACGGCGGCCAGTGAAGGCGCCGCGCTCGATCGCGTCGCCCACTTCCATCTCACCAACGGCGCCCGCGTCGAAAGCCTGAACTGGGCCGCCGACAGTTCGGCCAAAGGGCTTCGTCAATCGGCCGGGCTGATGGTGAACTATCTTTACGATCTCGCCGAAATCGAGCCCAACCACGAGCGTTACATGCGCGCGCGCGAGGTCGCGGCGGCAGCGCCGGTTCGCAACCTGTTGAAGACGTAGCCGGCGCGGGCCTTAGGGCCCGGGCTGGTTTCTGAGGACCTCAACGAGATTCTGCCGCAGATGCTGCGCGACCTGAAAACCCGCGTCGGCTGAGGCCCCGAAGGGCGCGAGGGCTAGAGCAATATCCGCAGGGATTGAACCGGTGCGGTTCAAGTCCTTCGGGTAAAATTGCTCTACTTTTCAAGAAGGTAGAGCAGCTTTATCCGTTCAGCAATCGCCGAAGGCGATTCCACCTGAACGGATGCTGCTCCAGGAGCCCGTATCGGCGCCGCTTGACGAAGAATTAACCCGGCATCGCGCAACATCCCCGGGGCCGGGCGAACCGTTTTTGGGGCTGAAACGAAACGCGGGGTCTGGCCCTCTTTTTGCGTTCTTTCGCTGTGGGATATTCATCATTGGGGGATGTCGCCATGCAGAATGCGAGAGTCGGGTTTGGGCGGACGGTTTCTTCCGGACTGGGGCGCCTAGCGGTGAGAGGTGCGGCAGGTCTTGCCGTGCTGATGGCGCTTTGGTCAGGTGTGACGCCCATCCGAGCGGCCGAACCCGGCGAGAGAATCGGCGCTGCCGACATCATCGTCCGCAACGTTTTCGGCGACAATCTCGACAAGCGAATCGCCCGCGGCGATCCCATCCTCTTCCAGCAACGGATCAGCACCGGCGTCGAAAGCGCTGCAAGGATTGTGTTTATCGACGATAGCGATCTCCGTTTGGGGGAACGTGCCGAAATCCTTCTCGACGAGCTGGTGTGCAACCCCGAAACCAGCATCTTTTCCGGCACCATCGAACTTGTCCGCGGCCTGATGCGGGTCCGCGCCCGGCCGGGCGGCCTCGACGTCACGGTCAGCACGCGCGCCGCGGCCATCGGCATCCGCGGCACCGAGTTCGATCTGCTGGCGACCAGCCGTGCCACCGAGATCGCGGTCTACGAGGGCTCGATCGAGGTGACGTCGCCGACGGGATCGGTGCGGGTTGGTGCCGGCGAAGTGGTGCGCGTTACCGCCGCGACGGCGCCCGTGGTCGGGACGGCGCCGACGGCAGCATTGGTAGCGGCGGCTGCGCGCTTGGATTCGCTGCTGCCGGACGATACCGGACCTGCCTCCGAACCGCCCACCGAGCGGACCGAGGCGGAGCCTGCCGAGCCGCCGCCCGCCGCCGAGACCCGGCTCGCCCAGGCGCCACTTGAGGACGCCGGCGCCGAATATCTTGCCGCGATCGCGGGCAAAGACCGGGAAAACCTGCTTCTGATGGAATTGTTGCTCGGGCGCCTCGTCATCGAAATGCGGCCCGACCTCGCTCCCAACCACGTCGCCCGAATCAAGGAACTGGTGCGCGAGGGGTTCTACGACGGCCTTGTGTTTCATAACGTCGTGGACGGATTCGCCGCCGAAACCGGCGATCCCGACGCAACCGGCTTTGGCGGCAGCGGCCAGCAGCTCGAGGCCGAGCTGTCCGGTCAGCCCTTCGTCCGCGGCACGGTCGGCATGAAGCACCAGCTTGGCCGGCTCAACACTGCCGACAGTCAGTTCTTCATCATTCTTGGCCGCGCCGCCCACCTCGACGGCCGCTACACCGTGTGGGGGCAGGTGATCTACGGGATCGAATTCACCGATTTGCTGGTCCGCGGCCAGCCGCCGGCGGAGCCCGACCGGATCGTTACGCTGCGGATCGCTGCCGACGTCGAATTCGAGCAAATCGTCCGGCGCTGACACCGCAAGCGGCGCAGGGGTCGAAACACCCAACAATTGGGGCAAAACGCCCGAACCATCCCGTTGCCGGCCGCTGTCGGCCGCGAAATTGAGCGGCTCGTCCGGCACTGACGCCGCCAGTCCCGCAGGGGCTGGAAATTTCCTTGTTTTCGGGCAAAACGCCTGTGCTATAGAAGCCCACCGGATTCTGGGCTGACCGCCCCGGGGGCGCTCTGGACCGCGGGGCTTTGGCCGACGCGGGCGTGGTGGAACTGGTAGACACGCAAGATTTAGGATCTTGTGACGCAAGTCGTGGGGGTTCAAATCCCTCCGCCCGCACCAGCCGAACGAGGGCACCGCCACGCGATCGTCCGGAGCCGACCCAGAAATGAACGAGATGCCAAGTATGCACGTTACAGCCACGCACGAGGAAGGCCTCAAGCGCGAAATCACCATCGTTGTAAAATCCGGCGACATCGAGAAAGGCGTGCTGGCCCGCCTCGAAACCCTCGGCAAGGAGGTGCGGTTGCCTGGGTTCCGGCCCGGCAAGGTGCCGGTCAAGGTCCTGCGCCAGCGCTACGGCCAGTCGGTGCTGGGCGAGGTCTTGCAGGAAACAGTCGATTCGACAGCCCAGAAGGCGCTCGCCGACAACGATTGGCGCCCGGCGATGCAGCCGACCATCGAAGTGACCAAATTCGACGAGGGCGAAGACCTCGAATTCAAGATGGCGGTCGAGTTGTTGCCCGAGATTGATCCGATGGATTTTTCGGACCTCAAACTCGAACGCCTGGTGGCCGAGGTCGAGGAATCTTCGGTCGATGAGGCCCTGGAAAAGTTTACCGACCAGCAAAAGAAATTCGTTACTGCCGAAGCCGTAACCAAAGCTGTCGACGGCGACGCCCTCATCATCGACTTCCTCGGCAAACGCGACGGCGAACCCTTCGACGGTGGCGCCGCCGAGGACCATCAGCTCGTGCTCGGGTCCGGGCAGTTCATCCCCGGCTTCGAGGAACAACTGATCGGCACCAAGGCCGGCGACCATGTCGAGGTAAAGGTGTCGTTTCCGGACGATTACCAGGCCAGCGAACTGTCCGGTGCCGCGGTGGTTTTCGAGGTCGATGTCAAGGAGGTCCGCAACGCGGAACTGGCGCCGATCGACGACGATCTCGCCAAGGGGCTGGGGCTCGATACCCTGGACGATCTGAAGGCCCGCATCCGCGAGCAGATCAGCGGTGAATACGGCACGATATCGCGCGAACGGCTGAAGCGGAGCCTGCTCGACGCGCTCGACGAGGGGCACGACTTCGAGCTACCGGCGGGACTGGTTGAAGCCGAATTCGAGGCGATCTGGAAGCGGGTCGAAGAGGACCGCGAGCCCGGTGTCGAGGACGAGGACGCCAAGGCCAAGGATGACGATCAGGTCAAGGAAGAATACCGGGCCATCGCCGAACGCCGGGTCCGGCTGGGCTTGTTGTTGCAGCGGGTGGGTGAGGACAACAAAGTCTCCGTCAGTCCCGAGGAGCTCAACCGCGCTATTGCCGCCCAGGCCCAGCGCTATCCGGGGCAGGAGCAGGAGATTTTCTCCCATTTCCAGAGCAACCCGCAGGTCGCGGCGCAACTACAGGCCCCATTGTTCGAAAACAAAGTGGTCGATTTCATTCTTGAGCTGACCAAGGTGTCCGAGCGCAAGGTATCGGTCGACGACCTGATGGCCGACCCCGATGCCGATCAGGCGGTCGGGAAAAAGGCGGTGGCGCGGAGCAAGGCGCGCGCAAAGGGTGGCGCCAAGAAGCCGGCGGCGAAGAAAGCGGCGCCCAAGAAGCCGGCGGCGAAAAAGCCTGCCAAGAAAGCATCTGCCGCCAAAAAGGCCGATACCAAGCAATCGGCGGCGAAATCGGGCGCTCGAAAGGCGCCGGCGAAAAAACCCGCGGCAAGAAAGGCCAGCCCCAAATAGCGGCTGGACGGGCGGCCCCTCCGTTCCCATATGGGACCGGTGGTGCCCTGCAACCTCATAATCAATCGGACGCCAATGACCGAAATCACGATGAATACGCTGGTACCGATGGTGGTCGAACAGACCAACCGCGGCGAGCGCGCGTATGACATTTTCTCCCGACTGCTCAAGGAGCGGATCGTGTTCGTTTCCGGACCGGTCAACGACTTTGTGGCGTCGCTGGTGACGGCCCAGCTCTTGTTTCTCGAGGCCGAAAACCCGGAAAAAGACATCTCGCTCTATATCAACACCCCGGGCGGGGTGGTGTCCTCGGGCCTTGCGATCTACGACACCATGCAGTACATCCGGCCCGATATTTCGACCCTGTGTGTCGGTCAGGCGGCCAGCATGGGGTCGCTGCTGCTGACTGCGGGCGCGCCCGGCAAAAGGTTCTGCTTGCCCAATTCACGGATCATGGTCCACCAGCCCTCGGCCGGGTTCCAGGGCCAGGCTACCGATATCGAGATTCACGCCCGCGAGATTCTCGACCTGCGGACGCGGTTGAATGAGATTTACGCCCGCCATACCGGACAGGATTCCAAGGTCATCGAGGATGCGGTCGAGCGCGACAACTTCATGTCTGGCGAGCAAGCCAAGGAATTCGGGCTTATCGACGATGTGGTTAGCAAACGCGAGGCCACACCCAAGGCCGACGCCACCGACGGGGGCGACGGCTGACCGGCGGGCCGCACGGATCCGAGGGAATTAACGTTTTGGTGAAAACCACCCGCCATGATCGGCCCGAAAAGGACCTTGTTTCAGGGCCTGGACGCGTTGGCCCGCTTGTTGAGTGTGATTCGGCGGCGCCCCGGACCCGTGCCGCACGTGCCTAGATACGGGGTCTTGCGCGGATTTTCCCCCAAGATTTGGGTTGTCTGCGGACGCAGCCGACGGCTACCATGCCACGGATAGACAGGTATTCGGTGTCTTCATGAGCAAATCCGGCAGCAGCGACTCCAAGAACACCCTTTATTGCTCGTTCTGCGGCAAGAGCCAGCACGAGGTCCGCAAACTGATTGCCGGCCCGACGGTGTTCATCTGCGATGAATGCGTCGAGCTGTGCATGGATATCATCCGCGAAGAGCACAAGAGTGCGCTGGTCAAGAGCCTCGACGGGGTGCCGACGCCGACAGACATCTGCAGTGTGCTCGACGACTATGTGATCGGTCAGGATTATGCAAAGCGCGTGCTGTCGGTCGCGGTGCACAACCACTACAAGCGCCTCAATCACGACAGCAAGACCAACGACGTCGAACTGGCAAAATCGAACATTCTTCTGCTCGGTCCGACCGGTTGCGGCAAAACGCTGCTGGCGCAAACGCTGGCGCGGATTCTCGATGTGCCGTTCACGATGGCGGACGCGACCACGCTGACCGAGGCGGGATACGTCGGCGAAGATGTCGAGAACATTATTCTCAAGCTGTTGCAGTCGGCCGACTATAACGTCGAGCGTGCCCAGCGCGGCATCGTCTACATCGACGAGGTCGACAAGATCAGCCGCAAGTCCGACAACCCCTCGATCACGCGCGACGTGTCGGGCGAGGGCGTTCAGCAGGCGTTGCTCAAGATCATGGAAGGCACCATCGCCTCGGTGCCGCCCCAGGGCGGACGCAAGCACCCCCAGCAGGAATTCCTGCAGGTCGACACCACCAACATCCTGTTCATCTGCGGCGGTGCGTTTTCGGGTCTCGAAAAGATTATTGCCCAGCGCGGCCGTGGCAGTGCCATTGGCTTCGGCGCCGACGTGCGCGCGCCCAATGACAAATCGACCGGCGAAATTCTGCGCGGCGTGGAACCCGAGGACCTTTTGAAATTTGGCCTGATCCCAGAATTCGTCGGACGCCTGCCAGTGCTGGCGACGCTTACCGACCTCGACGAGGGTACCCTGGTCGAGATTCTGTCCAAACCCAAGAACGCCCTCATCAAGCAATACCAGCGCCTGTTCGATATGGAAGACGTACGGCTGACCTTCTCGGAGGACGCGTTGCGCTCGATCGCGCGCAAGGCGATCAAGCGCAAGACCGGCGCCCGGGGCCTGCGCTCCATCATGGAGGCAATTCTGCTCGAACCGATGTTCGAACTGCCGTCGCTCGATTCGGTCGAGGAGATTGTCATCAACTCCGAAGTGGTGGAGGGGCGGGCCCAACCGCTGCAAATCTACGCCGATCGCCGCGGCGACTTCGGCACACCCGCCTGAACGCTGCCTCCGCCGCTTGAACGCGACGGAGGGTGTCGCCATCTCTGGGGGGGTGCCCGGAGGTGACGTTTCGATCCTTTGGCCCCCGAGCCAGTCTGTAAAGGCCATCTGATGACCGAATCCCGCCGATTGCAAATCTACCCGGTGCTGCCGCTCAGGGACATTGTCGTGTTCCCGCACATGATCGTGCCGCTCTTCGTCGGCCGCGAGAAGTCCGTGCGCGCGCTTGAGGACGTGATGAAAGAGGGCAAGCAGATCCTCTTGGTGACGCAAAAAGACGCCAGCATGGACGACCCCAAGCCCGACGACATCCACCGTATGGGCACCATCGGTGCCGTGCTCCAGCTATTGAAGCTGCCGGACGGGACCGTCAAGGTGCTGGTCGAGGGCGGCAACCGCGCGCGCATCGAATCGTTTACCGAGAACGAGGATTTCTTTCAGGCCCACGCCGAACCGCTGGCCGAATCAGACGGCGATGATACCGAGCTCGAAGGCCTGTCCCGTTCGGTGCTGTCGCAGTTCGAACAGTACGTCAAACTCAACAAGAAGATTCCGCCCGAAGTTCTGGTCTCGCTAAATCAGATCGACGACGCCAGCAAGCTGGCCGACACCGTTGCCTCGCACATGGCGCTGCGGGTCTCGGAAAAACAGGAACTGCTCGAGATCGTCGGGGTCGCCGACCGGCTCGAAAAGGTCAACAGCCTGATGGAAGCCGAGATCGGCGTTCTGCAGGTCGAAAAACGTATCCGCGGCCGCGTCAAACGGCAGATGGAAAAGACGCAACGCGAGTACTACCTGAACGAACAACTCAAGGCGATCCAGAAGGAACTCGGCGAAAGCGACGAAGGCCGCGAGGAAATCGCTGAGCTCGAAGAGAAGATCGAGAAGACGAAACTGTCCAAGGAGGCGCGCGAAAAGGCCAAGGGCGAACTCAAGAAACTACGCAACATGAGCCCGATGTCGGCGGAGGCGACGGTGGTGCGCAACTACCTCGACTGGATGCTGTCGATTCCGTGGAAGAAACGGAGCCGCATCAAGACCGACATCACGAACGCCGAAATCATCCTCGAGGAAGACCACTACGGACTCGAGAAGGTCAAGGAGCGGATTCTCGAATACTTGGCGGTGCAGCAACGGACCAAGAAACTGAAGGGCCCGATCCTGTGCCTGATCGGCCCGCCGGGCGTCGGCAAGACTTCGCTCGGTCGGTCGGTCGCGCGCGCGACAGGCCGGAAATTCATCCGCGTGTCGCTGGGCGGCGTCCGCGACGAAGCCGAAATCCGCGGCCACCGGCGCACTTATATCGGTTCGATGCCGGGCAAGATTCTTCAGTCGATGAAGAAGGTGAAGACCTCGAATCCTCTGTTCATGCTCGACGAGATCGACAAGCTGGGCGCTGATTTCCGGGGCGATCCCTCTTCAGCCCTGCTCGAAGTGCTGGATCCTGAACAGAACAACGCCTTCAACGATCACTATCTCGAAGTCGATTATGACCTGTCGGATGTGATGTTCGTGGCGACCGGCAACACCCTTCGCATTCCGCCGGCGCTGGCCGACCGCATGGAGATCATCCGGATCTCCGGCTACACCGAAGACGAAAAGGTCGAGATCGCGCGCCGCCACCTGATCGACAAACAGGTCGAGGCGCATGGCCTCAAGAACGAGGAATGGTCGATTTCCGACTCGGGCCTGCGCGACATCATCCGCTATTACACGCGCGAAGCGGGGGTGCGCAACCTCGAACGCGAAATCGCCAATCTGATCCGCAAGGCGACCCGGGAAATCGTGCAAAAGGGAACCAAGCGCATCGCCATCACACGGCGCAACCTCGAAAAATATGCCGGTGTGCGCCGCTTCCGCTTCGGCGAGGTCGAGCCGGAACACCTGGTGGGGATCACCACCGGCCTCGCCTGGACCGAAGTCGGCGGCGAGTTGCTCAGCATCGAGGCGCTGTTGGTGCCCGGCAAGGGCAACATCAAGTACACCGGTAAACTCGGCGACGTGATGCAGGAGTCGATCCAGGCAGCCTGGACCTATGTCCGTGCGCGCTCGACCACCTTCGGCATCAAGCCGACCTACTTCGAAAAGAGAGACATTCACGTCCACGTTCCCGAGGGGGCCACGCCAAAGGACGGGCCCTCGGCCGGTGTTGCCATGATTACCTCGATCGTTTCCGTCCTGACCCAAATTCCGGTGCGCAAGGACCTGGCGATGACCGGCGAAATTTCGCTGCGCGGGCGTGTGATGCCGGTTGGCGGCCTCAAGGAAAAACTTCTGGCGGCCTTGCGCGGCGGCCTGACGACGGTGCTGATCCCGAAAGAAAACGAACGCGAACTTGCCGAGATTCCCGACAACGTCAAACGCGGCCTCGAGATCATTCCGGTCAACTCGGTGGACGACGTTTTGGAATACGGACTGGTCGCTCCACTGACCGCCATCGAGTGGAATGAGGACGACGAATCGGTCGAAAAAGTCGCCGACGAAAAAACCACGGACGGGCACGAAGGCGTCCTCACACACTGATCCTGGCGATTCAATCGCCCGTTTCCACACGCGGGTCCGGGGTCCGCGCCCGCAGGCGCGGGCGTGATTTCTTCGGTGCCCGCGGCGAACCTTGGTCAAATTCCGCTTTTCAAGGGAAAAAACGGGGGGAAAGTGGGAAAAATATGCGTTTTCTCTTTGACGCCCGGCGCGGACGAGGAATAGACTCACTTTCGCCTAGCGCCCAGAATCACTGAAACATCCCATCGAAAATCATAAAGGAGAGGGGACCTTATCGTGAACAAAAACGATCTGGTGTCGAGCGTCGCAGGGTTGGCAAAACTTTCTAAGGCTGACGCAGCGAAGGCCGTCGACAGCGTCTTTAATGCCATCACCGGTTCGCTTAGAACCGGTACCGAGGTGCGCCTTGTCGGGTTCGGAACCTTTAGCGTCGCCCGCCGCAAGGCGTCGGAAGGCCGCAACCCGCGTACGGGGGAAAAGATTCAGATTCCGGCCTCGAACCAGCCAAAGTTCAAGGCGGGCAAGGCCCTTAAGGAGGCCGTCAACTGACGCTCCGTTTGACTTGGAAACAGGGGGCGCCGTCATCATACGCGGCGCCCCTTTTTTGCGTCCTGGCGGGGACGGCGGCGCGATGGCTGGACACGGATAGGGTGTTCCCGCACTGTGGGCGGGCGTCGCCGTGTGGGGCACCGGCGGGCGGGCGATTAGCTCAGTTGGAAGAGCACCTCGTTTACACCGAGGGGGTCGGCAGTTCGAGCCTGTCATCGCCCACCATCCGCAGACCCATGACCGAACGGGGAACCAGGCAATGAGCGATCAGACCGGGCAGCCGACCTTGCCGACGGTGCGCGTGTTCGCGACCATTGCCGAGGTTTATGCCTTCGTCTGGCAGGGCCGGACCGAATTCCTCAATCTGATCTTTCCGGCCGCACTGATCCTGTCGCTGTTGCAGGTGGCGATTGGCGCCCGCGCCGTCGCCGCCGACCCGGATTCCGCACAGGCCGCGGGGCTTTCCTGGCCGCTGGTGATACTTCTTATCCTCAATATCATCTTCGTTACGATGGTCGCCGTCGCCTGGCACCGCCGCTTCCTTTTGCCCGACGAACACCCCGGCTATTTGCAGCAGTTCCAGTGGCGCAAACGGCATTTTCGCTTCGTGTTTCTGACGATCAAGATCGTCCTGCTGGCGGTGTTGCTCGCCATCGTTCCGCTGATTGTGGTCGGCAGTTTCTCCATCGGTGCCGCGTTTCCGATGACCGTCGCGGTCATGATCGGTGTTTACCTGATCCTGGTCCGTTTGATGCTGACGTTGCCTGCCTCCGCCATCGACCGCAAACTGACGCTGCGTGAGGCATGGCAGCTCGGAACCCGCAATTCCTGGCGGCTGGTGTCGCTGACTCTGCTCGCCAACGTCCCGATCAGTCTGGGGTCGTGGCTGATTCTGACGGTTCTGTTTCTGATGATTGGCGACGGCCCGGGCTGGCCCGGCCAATTCGTCGAGGCATTCGTCGCCGAACTGTTTAGTTTCAGCGCAGCGGTTGTCGGCGTCTCGGCGCTGTCGAGCGCCTTTCTGACCCTCGAAGGCGGCCGCATCGGGGTGCCGGCGCGGTTGCCCGGCGGCGAGGCGGGCGAAGGCGGGGCGGACGAAAGCGGATCATGAGCGCGGAGCGGCTGCAAGGCACCTGGACGCTCGAGACCTGGCGCGCGGTTTACGATTCGGGCCGCGTCATCTATCCGATGGGCGAGGACGCCGAGGGCTGGCTGCTCTATACCGCCGACGGTTACATGGCGGCATTCCTGGCCCGCGCCGGGCGGGCGTCTTTCACCACCGGCGAGGCGTTGACCGCCGACGACGCCGAAAAGATCGCCGCCTGGGATAGTTTTTTTGCCTATTCCGGCACCTACGAGGTCGTCGGCAGCACCGTCCGCCACCATATCGACGCCTGCCAGTATCCGAACTGGATCGGCGATGTGCAGGTCCGCGAAATGGTGTTCGAGGACGGCCGCCTGATCCTCAAAACCCCGCCCCAGAAGACCGGCCGCGGCACCCAGCATTCCGAAGTGATCTGGCGCCGCGCCGCTTCGCCGCCCGGCGGCTAGCCGCCGCGCGCGCCGGTATCAAGCAAATCCAAGACGCCGCCTGATCAGACCATCACCAAATTCTGGTGGTAGGTCAAAGCATCCCGCGAAAATAGGCGGCAGCCATCTCTCCCGATCCTCTGCCATCCCTGGCCGCTTCGTAGCCGAAACGACTACTCGGTCGCCGATCCCGCATCGTCTCGTTCAGTCCACCAAGGATTCGGATACCGGTGGTGTCACCAAATGCAGACCTGAAGACCTCCACTGCCAAATCCACAATCTTCCTACTGCCCTTCACTTTGTACTTGTCAGCGTAGTACGTCGTGAAGCCGAACAAGAACGCGATGCTATCCTGCTGCTCAAGCGCAGAATCGAAGTCTCGCCCAGCGGACTCAAACTCTTCGCGAACTTCCTCCAGGTCCCGCAGCGCGGTGACTGCCTCCTGAACCGCGCGCGGCCGATCTGGACGAGAGAACAGGCCCATCTCTAGGCGCCCTGTGTTTCGCGGCTTCTTTGTTTGGCCTTTCTCTGCTTGCGCTCCGGCAACGGCCCATTCTCCGGCGTCAAACTGATGGCTAATTCCAATCTAGCAGAGGCTCCCCTCGGGGCTATAGCTCGGTAATCTAGGGAGTGACGTCCAAGGACGGGATGAAGCAAATCCAAAGCGCCGCCTGATCAGACCATCACCAACTCCTACCCCTCGAAAGTGAGTTCCTTGACACTCATATGGGCGTACAGTACTAGACCGCACGTCGCCCCAAGGGGTTCCGAGGGGGTGTAGCTCAGTTGGTTAGAGCGCCGGCCTGTCACGCCGGAGGCCGCCGGTTCGAGTCCGGTCACTCCCGCCATTTCTTGGATTTCTAGGCAATTGCGCCCCGGTGCCGACGCCTTCCGGCCGGATCGGTATGGCGCCGTTGCCGGGAGCGCCGTCGGCGCCAGGCGCGCCGATTTCCGCCGATTGCCCGCGCGAATACCGGCAGCCCGCGACGATTTGCCGCCAACCCTGCCCGAATGAATGGTGAGCCTCCCTTCTTCCACTCCGGAATTGGGGTCTAACGGCGCCCAAGCAGTTGTTTGTTATGGGACAACCGCCTAGGTTACGGTCCGCGTGGCAAGGCTGAGCGTTGTCTTTCGTACTGGCAGCATCGGTCCTATACTTCACCGCCGGCCGCCTACTGGGGGATCCGGACGGCCGCTGGCCGTGTAGCTACGTCGAAGCGCCGCGCAACGTGACGCTAAAGGGGCCGCCGAGAGAGCCGAAATGGAAGACCCGCTCCGGGACTACCTGCCGATTTTGATCTTCATCGGCGTCGCCGCTGTCTTCGGGATACTGTTCATCGCCGCGTCCTACATTGTTTCCGTCCAAAAGCCCGATACAGCAAAGCTCTCGACCTACGAATGCGGGTTCGCCCCGTTCGGCGATACGCGGGGGCAATTCGAGGTGCGGTTCTATCTGGTGGCGATCCTGTTCATCATTTTCGATCTCGAGGTCGCGTTCCTGTTTCCCTGGGCGGTGACGCTGGGCGACATCGGTGTCTTTGGGTTCTGGTCGATGGTCGTGTTCCTCGTCATTCTGACGGTCGGATTCATTTACGAATGGAAGAAGGGGGCGCTGGTATGGGAATGAACCCGGCGCCGCAAATGCCGGCCGCCACGACCGCCCGCGAAGCGGCATTGTTCAATTCCATGTCGGACGATCTCGCCGACAAGGGGTTCGTCATTGCCAATCTCGACAAGATGGTGAACTGGGCCCGCACCGGTTCGTTGTGGTGGGTGACCTTCGGGCTGGCGTGCTGCTTCATTGAGATGGTACACGCCGCGATGCCGCGCTACGACCTCGACCGGTTCGGAATTATGCCGCGTGCCAGTCCGCGCCAGGCGGACGTGATGATCGTCGCGGGGACGCTCACGAACAAGATGGCTCCCGTGATGCGTAAGGTTTACGACCAGATGGCTGAACCGCGTTACGTCATTTCGATGGGAAGTTGCGCCAACGGGGGCGGCTATTACCACTATTCCTATTCGGTAGTACGGGGGTGTGACCGCATCGTGCCGGTCGATATCTATGTGCCCGGCTGTCCGCCGACCGCGGAGGCCCTGGTGTACGGACTTCTTCAGTTGCAGAAAAAGATCCGCCGCACCGGCACCATCGCCCGCTGATTTCGACCCGTACCGCTCAGGACCCAACCCCCATGGACGAGGCACTTCGCGAACTAGGTGAATACATCGCCGCTGCCCTTGGCGACGATGTCACCGGCACCGAAGTCGCGTTTGGCGAACTGATGGTGTCGGTCCCGGGCGAGAGCGTCGCCAAGGTCATGACGTTCCTGCGCGACGATGCCGGATGCCAATGCAAGGTATTAGTCGACATTTGCGGGGCCGATTATCCTGCCCGCGAAAAGCGTTTCGACGTGATCTATAACCTGTTGAGTTTGACCCACAACCACCGCGTCCGTGTCAAGGCCGCAACCGACGAAAATACGCCGGTGCCTTCTGTGGTTGCGATCTACAGCAACGCCGGCTGGTACGAACGTGAAGCGTGGGACATGTACGGCATTATGTTTGCCGGTCATCTTGATTTGCGCCGCATGTTGAGCGATTACGGGTTCGACGGCCACCCGTTGCGCAAGGATTTTCCGCTCACCGGGTATGTCGAGGTGCGATACGACGAAACCGAAAAGCGCGTCGTCTACGAGCCCGTCTCGCTGACCCAGGATTACCGTCGTTTCGATTTCATGAGCCCGTGGGAAGGCGCCGATTATGCCCTGCCCGGTGACGAAAAGGCGGATCCGGCGGCGGAGCCAGGCGGCAAGGGCAAGAGCTGATGGCCGAAACCCAAATCAACACCTACACCATGAACTTCGGGCCCCAGCACCCGGCGGCGCACGGTGTCCTGCGCCTGGTGTTGGAACTCGACGGCGAGGTAGTGCGGCGCGCCGATCCGCACATCGGTCTGCTGCACCGGGGTACCGAAAAACTGATCGAGCACAAGACGTACTTGCAGTCGATTCCCTACTTCGACCGGCTCGATTACGTCTCGCCGATGGCCTTGGAGCACGCCTTCGTGCTGGGGGCGGAAAAACTGCTCAGCGTCGAGGTGCCGGCGCGCGGCCAGTATATCCGCGTGCTGTTCTGCGAAATCACGCGAATCCTCACTCACATCTTGACCATCACCACCCATGCGCTGGACGTGGGCGCGATGACGCCGGCGCTATGGGGGTTCGAGGAGCGCGACAAACTGTTGGAGTTCTACGAGCGTGTTTCTGGCGCGCGGTTCCACGCGGCTTACTTTCGCGTCGGCGGCGTCCATCAGGACCTGCCCGCCGGCCTGACCGAAGACATCATCGAGTTTTGCGATACCTTTCCCAATGTGCTCGACGACATAGAAGGGTTGCTGACGAATAACCGCATCTTCAAGCAGCGCAATGTCGATATTGGCGCCGTCACGCTGACCCAAGCGCAAAACTGGGGATTCTCCGGCGTCATGCTGCGCGGCAGCGGCGCCGCCTGGGATTTGCGCAAGGCCCAGCCCTACGACGTCTATGCCGACATGGAATTCGAAATCCCGGTGGGCAAGAACGGCGACTGTTACGACCGATACCTGTGCCGCGTGGAAGAAATGCGCCAGAGCGTTTCAATCATGCGCCAGTGCATCGAACGCTTGCCCGACGGGCCGGTTGCAACCACCGACGAAAAGGTCACGCCGCCAAAACGCGAGACCATGAAGAATTCGATGGAAGCGATGATCCATCACTTCAAGCTCTATTCCGAAGGCTTTCATGTCCCCGCCGGCGAAACCTACACCGCGGTCGAAACGCCGAAGGGAGAATTCGCGGTCTATCTGGTGTCGGACGGGACGAACAAGCCCTACCGTTGCAGGCTCCGTTCGCCCGCGTTCACGCATCTGCAGGCGCTCGACTTTATGTCAAGGGGGCACATGCTGGCCGACCTCGGAGCGATCATCGGCAGCCTGGACATCGTTTTCGGCGAGGTTGACCGATGAGCACAACACGCGCCACACCCGAGCAACCGGACACGTTCGCCTTCACGGCGCAAAACGAGGAACGCGTGCGCGCCATTATTGCGCGCTATCCAGAAGGCCGTCAGGCGAGCGCGATCATGCCGCTGCTCGATCTCGCCCAGCGCCAGTCCGGCGGCTGGCTGCCGCAGGCGGCAATCGAATATGTGGCCGGCATGATCGACATGCCGCTGATTCAAGCGATGGAGGTCGCGACTTTTTACACGATGTACAACCTCGCGCCGGTCGGCGAACACCTGGTTCAGGTGTGCACGACGACGCCGTGCTGGCTGCGCGGGTCGGACGACGTGGTTGGGGCGTGCAAGAAATCGCTCGGTGTCGAACTGGGCGAGACAACGGCCGACGGCAAGTTCACTTTGCGCGAGGTCGAATGTCTTGGCGCTTGCGTCAACGCACCGATTCTTCAGATCAACGATGATTACTACGAAGATGTGGATGAGCACACCACGGTGCGCATCCTCGAAGACCTCAAATCCGGTGAGAAGCCGCGGGCCGGGCCGCAAACCGGGCGCCAGACTTCGGCGCCGGTGCCGGGGCCGACCACGTTGACCGGGATCGAATAGTCATGCTGCGTGACCGCGACCGCATTTTCACCAACCTCTACGGTTTCGAGGACTGGCGGCTTGAGGCTGCCCGCAAACGGGGCGATTGGGACAACACCAAGGCGATCCTCGTCCGGGGCCGCGACGGCATCATCGAGGAAATGAAGGGATCGGGCCTGCGCGGGCGTGGCGGCGCCGGCTTTCCGACCGGGCTCAAATGGTCGTTCATGCCCAAGGAGGTCGGCGATCGGCCCCATTACCTGGTGGTCAACGCCGACGAGGGCGAACCCGGGACCTGTAAAGATCGCGACATCATGCGCCACGACCCGCACAAGCTGCTGGAAGGCTGCCTCATCGCCGGGTTCGCGATGGGCGCGCATATTGCCTACATCTATATCCGCGGCGAATTTCATGCCGAGGCGAACGTTCTCGAGGTGGCCATCGACGAGGCACGCGACGCCGGGTTGCTGGGCGCGGACGCCTGCGGCTCGGGCTGGGCGTTCGATATTCTTGTTCATCGCGGCGCCGGCGCATACATCTGCGGCGAGGAAATGGCCCTGATCGAAAGCCTCGAAGGCAAGAAGGGCCAACCGCGTCTCAAACCGCCGTTCCCGGCCAACATGGGCGTGTGGGGCAGCCCGACGACGGTGAACAATGTCGAAAGCATTGCCGTCGTCCCCGCCATCATGCGCCGCGGCGCGTCGTGGTTTGCGGGCTTCGGCCGGCCCAAGAATACCGGCACGAAGCTTTTTTGCATCTCCGGCCACGTCGAACATCCATGCAACGTGGAAGAGGAGATGGGCATCCCGTTGCGCGAGTTGATCGACAAACACGCCGGCGGCGTGCGCGGCGGCTGGGACAATCTGTTGTCGGTGATTCCCGGCGGCTCGTCGGTGCCGTGTCTTTCGCGCAATATCTGCGACAACGTTCTGATGGATTTTGACTCGCTCGCCGAGCAGCGTTCCGGTCTCGGCACGGCTGCCGTCATCGTTATGGACAAATCGACCGACATTATTGCTGCGATTGCGCGGCTGGCGAAATTCTACATGCACGAAAGTTGCGGCCAGTGCACGCCCTGCCGCGAAGGGACCGGCTGGATGTGGCGGGTAATGGAACGCATGGTCCGTGGCGAGGCCCACATCGAGGAAATCGACACCCTGCTGGATGTCGCCAATCAGGTCGAAGGGCACACCATTTGTGCGCTGGGTGACGCCGCGGCGTGGCCGATCCAGGGCCTGATCCGGAATTTCCGCGACGTCATGGAAGACCGCATCCTGACCTACCGCAAATCTTCCGCCGGCCGGAAAGCGGAGGCCGCCTGATGCCGACGCTCACCATCGACGGAACCGAGATCACGGTCGAGAACGGACTCACCGTCATGCAGGCCTGCGAGCAGGCCGGCGTCGAGATTCCGCGCTTCTGTTATCACGACCGCCTGTCGATCGCCGGCAACTGCCGCATGTGCCTCGTGGAAATCGAACGCTCGCCCAAACCGGTCGCGTCGTGCGCGATGCCGGCCGCCGATGGCATGGTGGTTCTCACCAACAGCGAAAGCGTCAAGAAGGCACGCGAAGGGGTGATGGAATTTCTGCTCATCAATCACCCGCTCGATTGCCCGATCTGCGATCAGGGCGGCGAGTGCGATCTGCAGGATCAGGCAATGGCCTACGGGCGCGGATCGAACCGCTTCGCCGAGAACAAGCGCGCCGTCAGGGACAAGAACCTCGGCCCGCTGGTGAAAACCATCATGACGCGCTGCATCCATTGCACGCGCTGCATCCGGTTCGCGTCCGAGATCGCGGGCGTCCCTGAACTCGGGGCCATCGGGCGCGGCGAACACATGGAGATCACCACCTATGTTGAAGGCGCGCTGACGTCCGAATTATCGGGCAATCTGATCGATCTCTGTCCGGTCGGCGCGCTCACCTCAAAGCCCTACGCGTTTTCGGCGCGGTCGTGGGAACTGACCAAGACCGAATCGATCGACGTCCACGATGCCGTCGGCAGCAGCATCCGGGTTGATTCGCGCGGCCAGGCGGTGATGCGGGTCTTGCCGCGCCCGCATGAAGACCTGAACGAAGAATGGATTTCCGACAAGACGCGCTTTGCCGTCGATGGCCTGGCGCGGCAGCGCCTCGACCGCGCTTACGTGCGCGACCAGGGAAAACTGCGTGCCGCCACCTGGAGCGAGGCGTTCGCGCGCATCGCCGACCGGGTCCGGGGCGTCGAGGGGAGCCGGATCGCGGCGCTGGCGGGCGATTTGGCCGACGCCGAATCGATATACGCTCTCAAGGGTTTGATGGGGTCGCTGGGTTCGGCGAATCTCGATTGCCGCCTCGATGGCGCCGCGCTCGACCCGCGCGTCCGGGCATCCTACCTGTTCAACACCACCATTGCCGGTATCGAAAACGCCGATGCGTGCCTGCTGGTGGGAACCAATCCGCGCTGGGAAGCGCCGCTGATCAACGCGCGCCTGCGCAAACGCTACCTGATGGGCGGCTTTCCTGTCGGGGTGATCGGTCCCGCCGTGGACCTGACCTACCGCACCGAGTCTCTCGGCGCCGGGCCCGAAACGCTGGCCGGGATACTGGCCGGGAACCATTCGTTCGCCAGGACGCTGGAGGCCGCCGACCGTCCGATGATCGTGCTTGGCCAGGGCGCGCTTACCCGGCCCGATGGCGCGGCGGTTCTCGCCACAGGCCGCGCGGTGGCGGAAAAATTCGGCATGGTGAGGAACGGCTGGAACGGGTTCAACGTGTTGCAGACCGCGGCGGCGAGGGTCGGCGCGATGGATATCGGCTTCGTGCCGGGCGCGGGCGGGCGTGGCACCGACGAAATCATCGCCGGCGCGGGCGAGGGCGCGATCGAAATTCTGTATCTCCTCGGCGCTGACGAAATCGCGATGGACGATTTGGGCAGCGCCTTCGTGATCTATCAGGGTCATCACGGCGACGCCGGGGCGCACCGGGCCGGCGTCATTCTGCCGGGTGCGGCCTATACCGAAAAAGGCGGGACCTACGTCAGTACCGAGGGCCGGGCGCAACGCACCGCGCGCGCGGTGTTTCCACCGGGTGACGCCCGCGAAGACTGGGCCGTCATCCGCGCGCTCTCCGAGTCGATAGGGCACACGCTGCCGTTCGAATCAAAAGCCGAGTTGCGCGCCGCGATGATCGAAGCGGCGCCGGGTCTGGCGACGCTGGACGCCGTGACGGAATCGGCGTGGGGCGAATTCGGAACGCCGGGCGACACGGCGGCGGACCCGTTCGTGCTGCCGACGGAGGACTTCTACCTTACCAATTCGATCTGCCGCGCCTCCGAGATTATGGCCGAATGCAGCGCGCTTTACGTCCGCGACGCGGCGAGGACCGGCACCGATGGCTGAGTTCTGGAGCGGATATCTGGCCCCCACGCTGATCATTCTGGCGCAAATCTTGGCGGTGATGCTGCCGGTGATGGTCGCGGTCGCGTTTCTTGTCTACTACGAGCGCAAGTTGCTGGCGGCGATGTCGCAGCGCCGCGGTCCCAACGTGGTTGGCCCGTTCGGCCTGCTGCAATCGTTCGCCGATCTCATCAAAGTCTTTTTCAAGGAAACCGTCGTTCCGACAAATGCCAACAAGGTGGTGTTTCTGATCGGGCCGCTGGTCATGTTTATTCTCTCGATGATTGCCTGGGCGGTGATCCCGTTCGACGAAGGCTGGGTGATCGCCGACATCAATGTCGGAATTCTGTACCTGTTCGCGATCTCATCGCTGGGCGTTTACGGAATCGTCATGGCAGGCTGGGCATCGAATTCGCGCTATCCGTTTCTTGGGGCGCTGCGCTCGGCCGCGCAAATGGTTTCCTACGAAGTCTCCATCGGCTTCGTCATTGTGACGGTGTTGCTGGCGGCGGGATCGCTCAATTTGTCTAAAATTGTCATGGCGCAGAAAGACTTGTGGTTCGCCGTGCCGCTGCTGCCGATGTTCGTGATCTTCTTTGTCTCGGCCCTCGCCGAAACCAACCGCCACCCCTTCGACCTTCCCGAGGCCGAAAACGAACTGGTCGCCGGTTTTCAGGTCGAATACTCGGCGGTCCCGTTCGTGCTCTTCTTTCTCGCCGAATACGCCAACATGATCCTCATGAGCGGTTTGACGGTGATCCTGTTTCTGGGCGGCTGGTTGCCGCCCTTCGATGTCGTGCCGTTCACGTGGATTCCGGGCGTCTTGTGGTTCGTCTTCAAGATCATCGGGGTCTTGTTCGTGTTTATCTGGGTGCGCGCTTCGTTCCCGCGTTATCGCTACGACCAACTTATGCGCCTCGGCTGGAAAGTTTTTCTGCCGTTTTCGCTGCTGTGGGTCGTCGTGACGGCGGGGGCGATGTTGGCCTTCGACTGGTTTTCAAACTAGGCGTCGTGCATGGCATTCATTGACCGCAGCGTTCGCGCCCTCTTTCTGATCGAGCTTTTGTCGGGCATGGCGATCACGTTCCGCTATCTGTTCAAGCGGCGCGTGACAATCAACTACCCCTTCGAGAAAGGTATGTTGAGCCCGCGCTTCCGGGGCGAGCATGTGCTTCGGCGGTATCCCAACGGCGAGGAACGCTGTATCGCCTGCAAGCTGTGCGAAGCCGTCTGCCCGGCCCAGGCCATCACCATCGAGGCCGAACCGCGCGCCGACGGCAGCCGCCGCACCACGCGCTACGACATCGACATGACCAAATGTATTTTTTGCGGGTTCTGCGAGGAGGCCTGCCCGGTTGACGCCATCGTGGAAGGCCCGAACTTCGAATTTGCCACCGAGACCCGCGAAGAACTTTACTACAACAAGGAGAAGTTGCTCGCCAACGGCGACCGCTGGGAGCGTGAAATCGCCGCCAACCTCGAACGCGACGCGCCCTACCGCTAGTCCCCCGTATCCGTCCCAACCTACCGATATGATTATTCAAGTATTCGCATTCTACCTTTTCGCCGCCCTCATCATCGCCTCGGGCGTGATGGTTATTTCGGCGCGCAACCCGGTGCATTCGGTGCTGTTCCTGATCCTCGCATTCTTCAACGGGGCGGCGCTGTTCGTGTTGCTGGGGGCAGAATTCCTGGCGATGGTCATGGTGATCGTCTACGTCGGCGCGGTGGCGGTGCTGTTCCTGTTCGTGGTGATGATGCTCGATATCAACTTCGTCGAGCTGCGCCAGGGGTTCCTTCAATATTTGCCGGTGGGGGCGTTAATCGGCCTGATTTTGCTGATCGAATTGCTGTTCGTGATCGGCTCCGGCGTGGCCTTTCCGGATGTCGCGGTGCTGGCGGTGGCACCGGCGCCGGAGGCCGGCGGGATCACCAATACCGAGGCGTTGGGGCGGATCCTCTATACCCAATACATCTATCTGTTCGAGGGCGCGGGCATGGTGCTGCTGACTGCCATGATCGGCGCCATAGTTCTGACGCTGAGGACCCGCGAAGGCGTCCGCAAACAGATTATCGCCCGCCAAATTGCACGCACGCCTGCGGAGTCGGTGGAATTGAAACAAGTCAAGCCGGGTGAGGGCATCTGATGGAAATCGGCACCGGTCATTACCTGACAGTTGCGGCGACGCTGTTCACCATCGGCGTGTTCGGGATTTTTCTCAACCGCAAGAACGTGATCGTCATTCTCATGTCGATCGAACTCATACTACTCGCGGTCAACATCAATCTGGTGGCATTTTCGGCGGCGCTAGGCGATCTGGTGGGGCAGGTCTTCACCATGCTGATTCTGACCGTGGCCGCGGCCGAGGCCTCGATCGGCCTCGCCATTTTGGTGACCTATTACCGCAACCGCGGCACCATCGCCGTCGAAGACATCAATCTGATGAAGGGCTGACGGCACCATGATGTACGCCCTGATCGTCTTCCTGCCGATTGCCGCGGCGATCATCGCCGGATTCTTCGGGCGCTGGATTACCGACCGCGGCGCGCAACTGGTGACGTGCTTCGCGGTCAGCGCGTCGGCGGTGTTGTCGCTGTTCGCCTTTGCCGATATCGCGCTGGGCGGCAATACCGTTCACATCGAACTGTTGCGCTGGGTCGATGCCGGCACGTTTTCGGCGTCCTGGGCGCTGCAAATCGACACCCTGACCGCCGTCATGCTGGTCGTCGTCACCGGTATCAGCGCGCTGGTGCACTGGTATTCGATCGGCTACATGAGCCACGACCCCAACATTCCGCGGTTCATGGCGTACCTGTCGCTGTTCACCTTCGCGATGCTGATGCTGGTGACGGCCGACAATCTGGTGCAGCTGTTTTTCGGGTGGGAAGGCGTCGGGCTCTCGTCCTATCTATTGATCGGGTTTTGGTACAAACGCCCCGCCGCCAACGCTGCCGCGATCAAAGCTTTCGTCGTCAACCGCGTTGGCGATTTCGGGTTCGCGCTCGGAATCTTTGGTATCTTCTTCGTATTCGGCTCCGTCGATTACGAAACCATCTTCGCCGCCGCACCCGAGTTCGCTGGCCGGACCTTTAATTTCCTCGGCCTCGACCTCGATATTCTAACCACGCTTACGTTCCTCCTGTTCCTTGGTGCGATGGGCAAGTCGGCGCAGATCGGCCTTCACACCTGGCTGCCGGATGCGATGGAGGGCCCGACACCGGTATCGGCGCTGATCCACGCCGCGACCATGGTGACGGCGGGCGTCTTCCTGGTGGTGCGGATGTCGCCGTTGTTTGAGTACGCGCCGATCACTCTCGGCATCGTCACCGTCGTCGGTGCCACGACCACAATTTTCGCCGCCACCATCGGCCTGGTCCAGAACGACATCAAGCGCGTGATCGCGTACTCGACCGTCAGCCAGTTGGGCTACATGTTCTTCGCCGTCGGGGTTTCAGCCTACGGCGCCGCGATGTTCCATCTGTTCACCCATGCCTTTTTCAAGGCGTTGTTGTTCCTCGGCGCCGGGTCGGTGATCCATGCCATGTCGGACGAACAGGACATGCGCAAGATGGGCGGCCTCTATACGATGCTGCCGCTGACCTATGTGCTGATGTGGATCGGCTCGTTGTCGCTGGCCGGGATTCCGGTGTTCGCGGGCTTCTTTTCCAAGGACATGATTATCGAGGTCGCCTACGCGGCGGGCGGCCGGCTCGGCGAATATGCCTTCTATGTCGGCCTGTTTGCGGCACTCCTGACCGCCTTCTATTCGTGGCGGGTGTTGTTCCTGACGTTCCACGGCAGGTCGCGCGGCGATACCGAAGTCATGGGCCACGTGCACGAAGCGCCGCGGTCGATGACGATCCCGATGATCGTACTGGCGCTGGGGGCGATCTTCGCCGGCCTGATCGCGACCGGCTGGATGGTCGGCGAAGGGGCCGAAGCCTTCTGGGGCGAGTCGATCCTGGTGCTGGCCGCCAACGACCCGATGGAAGCAGCTCATCACCTGGGCTTTACCGTCAAGGCGGCGCCGACGGTGGTTGCCCTGATCGGGATCCTGCTCGCCTGGTACTACTATGTGCGCCGGCCCGAGGCGGCGGCGCGCCTTGCCGAAACCCACGCCTGGCTCTACCGCCTGTTCCTCAACAAGTGGTATTTCGACGAACTTTACGACGTCGTGTTCGTGCGCCCGGCGAAATTCCTCGGCCGCACCCTCTGGCTTGGCGGCGACGGCAAGGTGATAGACGGCTTCGGCCCCGACGGGGTGGCGGCGACGGTCGTCAATCTCGCCCGCCGCGCCAGTGCCCTGCAATCCGGTTACGTCTTTCACTACGCCTTTGCCATGCTCGCGGGCGTGGCGGCGCTGGTCACCTGGTTCCTGATCTGGGGCATGTAGGACATGGCGGACTGGCCCATTCTGTCGCTCGTGACGTTCCTGCCGTTGGTGGGGGCGGCCTTTATCCTGTTGATCCGCGGCGACCCCGGGATCGTCGCCCGCAACGCCCGCAACGTGGCGCTGTGGACGACGCTAATCAACTTTGCGCTGTCGCTGGTGCTGTGGATCAAATTCGATTCCAGAACCGCCGCCTTCCAGTTCGAGGAGAGCGCCGGCTGGTTGACGGACGGCATCGCCTACCACATGGGCGTGGACGGCATTTCGATGCTGTTCATTATTTTGACCACGTTCCTGATGCCGATCTGCATTCTGGCGAGTTGGGAATCGATCAAGACCCGCGTCAAAGAATACATGATCGCGTTTCTGATTCTGGAGACCACCATGATCGGCGTCTTCGGCGCCCTCGACGTGGTGGTGTTCTATCTGTTCTTCGAAGCTGGACTGATCCCGATGTTCCTGATCATCGGGGTGTGGGGCGGCAAGAACCGCGTCTACGCGACCTTCAAGTTCTTTTTGTACACGCTCGCCGGTTCGGTGCTGATGCTGCTGGCGATTCTGTTCATGTTCTTCGACGCCGGCACCACCGACATCCCGACGTTGATGCAGCACAGCTTCGATCCCGGCTTGCAGAAATGGCTGTGGATAGCGTTCTTCGCCTCGTTCGCGGTCAAGATTCCGATGTGGCCGCTGCATACCTGGCTGCCGGACGCCCACGTCGAGGCGCCAACGGCGGGCTCGGTCGTGCTGGCGGCGGTGCTGTTGAAGCTGGGCGCTTACGGGTTCCTGCGATTCTCGATCCCGATATTTCCCGATGCCACGGTCTATTTCACGCCGATGGTATTCGGGCTCAGCGTGATCGCGATAATCTACACCTCGCTAGTCGCACTGATGCAACGCGACATGAAAAAACTGGTGGCGTACTCGTCGGTCGCGCACATGGGTTTCGTGACCATCGGTATCTTCACGCTCACCTCGCCGGGTATCCAGGGCGGCATTATCCAGATGTTGAGCCACGGTCTCGTGTCGGGCGCGCTGTTCCTTAGCGTCGGCGTCATTTACGACCGAATGCACACGCGTGAGATCGACGCTTACGGCGGACTTGTTCACCGTATGCCCAAATATGCCTTCGTATTCATGGTGTTTACGCTCGCCAACGTCGGCCTGCCCGGCACCAGCGGATTCGTCGGCGAATTCCTGGTGCTGGTGGGTGCATTCCAGGTCAACACCTGGGTGGCGCTGCTGGCGGCGTTCGGCATAATTCTCAGCGCCTGCTATGCGTTATGGCTCTACCGGCGGGTGATCTACGGCGTACTCGACAAAGAGAACCTGAAGAACATCCTCGACCTCAACCGGCGCGAAGTACTGTTTTTGGCGCCGTTGGTCGTAACGGTCATTTTCTTCGGCATTTATCCGGCACCGCTTCTGGACGTGATGGCGGTCAGCGTCGAAAACTTGATCGCACAGCACACCGCGGCGCTGGAAGGCGCGCGGATGCTGGCAACGGCGGGGCGGTAACCGACTCATGAGCGCGACCCTGACCGTCACCCAAATCCCCGACTTCACCCCTGCGCTGCCGGAAATCTGGCTCGCAGTGTGGGCGATGGTGCTGTTGATGTGGGGCGTTTTCCGCGGCAATCGCGCCAGCCGCAGCGTGTCGTGGCTGGCGGTATTGGGGCTCGGCGTTGCCTTCATACTGATGCTGGCGGGACCGGAAGGCCGCACCGTCACCTTCGCCGGAATGTTCGTGACCGATGGGTTCGGTGTGTTCGCAAAAATCCTGGTGCTGGCGGGGGCGGCGCTCGGTTTGATGATGTCGCACAGTTATCTGCGTCACCAGGAGATGGAGCGTACCGAGTTTCCCGTCCTCATGCTGCTGGCCACGCTCGGCATGATGATGATGATCTCGGCCAACGACCTGATCTCGCTCTATCTGGGGATCGAACTGCAAAGCTTGGCGCTCTATGTGCTGGCGGCATTCCGCCGCGATTCGCTGCGTTCGACCGAAGCCGGTCTCAAGTATTTCGTCCTGGGTGCGCTTTCGTCGGGGATGCTGCTCTACGGCTGCTCGATCATCTACGGTTTCACCGGCACCACCAATTTCGAGTCGCTGGCCGCGATCTTCGAGGCAACGGCAGGGCAGGGACCCTCGATCGGCGTCATCATCGGCGTCGTGTTCCTGGTGGCGGGCCTGGCGTTCAAGGTGTCGGCCGTGCCCTTCCATATGTGGACGCCCGACGTTTACGAGGGCGCGGCGACACCGGTCACCGCCTTTCTGGCGCTAGCCCCCAAGATAGCGGCGATGGCCCTGTTCGTGCGCGTGCTGGTGGCGCCATTTTTCGAGATCAACGGCGAGTGGCAACAGATCATCGTTTCGATCTCGATCGCCTCGATGGTCGTCGGTGCCTTCGCGGCGATCCGCCAGACCAATATCAAGCGTCTGATGGCGTACAGTTCCATTGGCCATATGGGCTTTGCGTTGGTGGGGCTGGCGGCGGGCACCGAGCAGGGGGTGCAAAGCGTTCTTGTCTACCTCGCGATCTATCTGGTGATGAATGCCGGCGCGTTTGCGGTGATCCTTTCGATGCGGGTCAACGGAGGGATGGTGGAAGACATCGCCGACCTTGGCGGGCTGGCGCGCAGCCGCCCGATGATGGCGCTGGCAATGGCGATCTTCATGTTCTCGCTCGCGGGTGTGCCACCGCTCGCCGGATTCTTCGGCAAGTTCTACGTTTTCTTCGCAGCGATCGATGCCGGGCTGTATACGCTTGCCGTGATCGGCGTGCTGGCGAGCGTGGTCGGCGCTTTCTACTACATTCGCATCGTTAAAGTGATGTACTTCGACGAACCGGCGGAGGTATTCGAACCGCTGCCGGGCCGCGAGATCGGATATATCCTGGCAGGATCGAGTGTTTTGACGCTGATGTTTTTCGTCTACCCGGCACCACTTCTGGCGTGGACACTCGCCGCCGCTCGGGTGTTGCTGCCCTGATCGCGCCACCGGAAACGTCGCGGCCGGAACATTCCGGAAGCCCTGTGAACGCCACAGTCCATCGCTTCGAGACCCTGCCCAGCACCAACGATGCGGCGCGGGATATGGCGGTGGACGGCGCGCCCGAAGGCACGGTCGTGGTCGCCGAAGTTCAGACGTCGGGCCGCGGCCGGCTCAACCGGCATTGGCAATCGCCGCCGGGTAATCTCTATTGTTCGGTGGTATTGCGGCCCGATTGCGAGGCGCGGCGATGTGCCCAACTTTCGTTCGCGGCGGCACTGGCCGCGGCCGAAGCGGTCGCTGAAATCATTCCGCAATCCGATGTCCGCCTAAAATGGCCGAACGACGTGCTGGCCGGCGGGCGCAAGATTGCCGGCCTGTTGCTGGAGGCGGCCCCGGTTGCGGCCGCCCAAATCCCCTGGGTGGTCGTGGGATGCGGCCTCAATATCGGCGTCCACCCGGAATACCGGGAATCGCCGGCGACGTCGCTGGCGGCCGAGGGTGCCGAGGCAGTCGCTCCGGACGACGTTCTCGCAGCCTTTCTCGAGCGCCTGGATCACTGGACCGCGACGTGGCGGCGGCTCGGCTTCGGCCCGCTCCGGCAAGCCTGGCTCGGGCGCGCCCACGGTATGGGCACGCGGGTCCTTACGCGGGTGACCGGCGGCGGCGGCCCGAACGGCTTGTTCGTCGATATCGACGAGGAGGGCGGTCTGGTCCTTGACCTTGGCGCGGGCAAGCGCCACACCATTTCGGGCGGTGCGGTATACTTCGGCAACACCGAGACTCACGCTTTCACCTGACCCCTGCACGAACACCCCTCATGCTTCTCGCCATCGACGCCGGCAATACCAACACAGTTTTCGCTGTCTATGACGGTGACACCCGCCGTGGTCAGTGGCGTCTTTCAACTGATTCCGAACGCACCGCTGATGAGTATGCCGTCTGGCTGATGGCGTTAATGACACTCGAAGGCCTTGAGCGCGGAGACATCGACGCTGCCATCCTTGCAACCGTCGTCCCGCAGGCGACATTCGACCTTAAGCGCCTGTGCCGGCACTATTTTGGCGCCACGCCCCTTGAGGTCGGCAATACCGTCATTCTCGATCTCAAGATCGCGCTGCCCAAGCCCGAAGAGGTGGGGGCCGACCGGCTGGTGAACGCGGTGGCGGCGCATAAGATTTATGGCGGCCCGGCAATTGTTATCGATTTCGGTACCTCGACCAATTTCGACATCATTGACGGCGAGGGGACCTATCTCGGCGGGATTCTGGCGCCCGGTATCAACCTCAGCCTCGAGGCGTTGCATATGGCCGCTGCCAAGCTGCCGCGGATCGCCGTCGCGCGGCCCGAAACGGTGATCGGGACGGGGACCGTGCCGGCGATGCAGTCGGGCATCTATTATGGGTATCTCGGCCTGATCGAAGGACTGGTAGAGCGCACGATCACGGAATTTGGGGCACCGATGACGGTGATTGCCACCGGCGGTCTGGCGCCACTGTTTGCCGAGGGAACCGACGCGATCCAGCACGTCGATCCCGATCTCACGATGCGCGGGCTGCTGGAAATCTGGCAACGAAATGCCAAATCGTAGGCCGCATCCAAGGCCAGCTGGCAGATATGACGGAATCCGATAGCGAATCCGAACTGATCTTCGTGCCCCTTGGCGGATCGGGCGAGATTGGTATGAACTTGAACCTTTACGGGTTCCGCGGCCAATGGATCCTCGTCGATTGCGGCATTACCTTTGCCGATGCGGCGCTGCCGGGCATCGACATCTTGATGCCGGACCCCACCTTCATCGCCGAGCGCAAGGACGACCTGATTGCGATCGTCCTGACTCACGCCCACGAGGATCACCTCGGCGCCGTCGCCCATTTGTGGCCGCGGCTGGAATGCCCCGTCTACGCAACACCGTTCACGGCCGCCATCCTGCGCCGCAAGCTGGAGGAGGCGGGGCTTCTCGATCGGGTGCCGGTGAACGAAGTGACCTACGGCGAGGCTCTCGCGTTGGGACCCTTCACTGTTACCTATCTCGGCATCACCCATTCGGTTCCCGAGGGCAGTTCGCTGGCGATCCGTACCGACGCCGGAACGATTCTTCATACCGGCGACTGGAAACTCGACCCCGAACCGCTGGTCGGCACGGCAACCGACGAGGCGGCCTTTCGGACGCTCGGCGATGACGGCGTGCTGGCAATGGTGTGCGATTCGACCAATGTCTTCAGTCCCGGCAGTTCTGGGTCCGAGGCGGCCGTCCGCAACAGCCTGATGGAGCTGGTGGACGGCCGGACGGGACGGGTTGCCATCACGACGTTCGCGTCCAACGTCGCCCGCGTCGCCACCGCCGCCGCCGTCGCCCAAGCGCACGAACGCGAACTCGTCGTTATCGGACGCTCGTTGTTGCGCACTATCGAAGCAGCGCAAAGCGTGGGCTATCTTTTGGGCCTGCCGACGGTGCTGAGCGTTGCCGAGGCCGCCTACCTGCCGCGCGAAAGAGTTCTGTTGCTATGCACCGGCTGCCAGGGCGAACCGCGCGGGGCCATGGCCCGCATCGCCGACGGCGAGCATCCGGACGTGGCTCTGGAAACCGGCGACCTGGTAATCTTTTCTTCCAAGATCATTCCCGGCAACGAGGCCCCGATCGGGCGCATGGTCAACCTGCTGGTGGAGGCCGGCGTTGAAATCCTCACCGAGGACGATCATTTCTTGCATGTGTCGGGACACCCGGGGCGCGAGGAACTGGCCGAACTCTATAGCTGGGTGCGGCCCGAGATTTCAGTCCCGGTCCATGGCGAAGCGCGCCATCTGGCCGAACACGTGGCCTATGCCAAACGCCTTGGCGTTCCGCACTGCGTACTGGTCTCGAACGGGGCGGTCGTGCGGCTGGCGCCGGGACCGGCCGAAATCGTCGATCACGTCGGGACCGGCCGGCTCGCCCTCGACGGCGGCAATCTGGTGCATCCCGACAGTGCGGCGCTGCGTGCCCGCAAGCGGCTGATGCATCACGGATATGTCTCCGTCACCCTGGTGATGGATTCCGAAGGCGCGCTGCTCGCCGTTCCCCGCGTCAATCCCCACGGTGTCGCCGAACACCGGGAAGGGGCGCTCGCCCGCGGCATCGAGGCGGCATTGGTGCAGGTCGTCGAAGCGCTCGCCACTTCGCATTTGCGCGACGATCTGGCGGTGGAAAACGCTGTCCGCCGCCAGGTCAACCAGATCGTGCGCCCGGCCACCGGCAAGCGTCCCTTGGTCGATGTCGATATCGTGCGACTGCCGCCTGCGGCCTACGAATCGCGGCCCGGCTATTTCAGCGGCGGATTGGGACGATGATCGGACGTCTCAACCATGTCGCCATCGCCGTGCCCGATCTCGCCGCGGCGGCAGAGCAGTACCGGACGCTTCTGGGCGCCACCGTATCGGAGGCGATCGATCTACCCGGTCACGGAGTCACCACCGTGTTCGTCGAACTTGCCAACACCAAGATCGAACTGCTGCATCCCCTGGGAGAGAGCTCGCCGATCGCTAGGTTTCTCGAGCGCAACCCAGCCGGCGGTATCCATCATGTCTGTTACGAGGTGGCCGATATTGGCGCCGCGTGCGAGGCCCTGGTCGCCAGGGGCGCGCGGGTGCTGGGCGGCGGTAAGCCCGCCCTCGGCGCACACGGCAAGCCGGTGCTGTTCCTTCATCCCAAGGATTTCTCCGGCACCCTGATCGAGCTGGAGCAGGGCTAGGCTATGACCTGGGTCACCGGACTCGCCGTATATTTCGTGACTTGGTGGCTGTGTCTGTTCGTGGTGTTGCCGTGGGGTGCTCACCCGGCCAAGGAAATCGCGCCCGGCACCGTCGAGAGCGCACCCGCGAAGCCGCGGATGGGGCTCAAGGTTGCGATAACGACGGTTCTGGCGGGCGTCGTGTGGATCGCGATCTGGGCGGTAATCAAAACCGGCTGGATCAACGTGCGGGACTTGTAGATATGTTAAACGTACACATCAGACAGCACTCTTAACCTTTTGAAATTGCATGACTTCAAAAAAAGAAGCAAGGTTCGGAAACCCTGCTTCGCTTGAGCGGCTCAGCCCTCGCGGGCCGATCGCGGTATTATATTTTATTGTCGGACGCGCCGCTGAAGTTACCCTCCCCAAAAACTCGGGCCGTGATTTTCGTGATTTTCAGCCATTATGAGCGCGAAAAGTCTAGAGCCGTACCGGCGCCAAGTCACCCAAAAATTTAGGGTTTTGCGGTTGACAACGGCAAAATTTTTCCCGGACTGGCGGGAGAATTGCATAATTGACGCATGAACCTATGGTGCCAGGATCCCCGCTGAAAATGTCGATTTCCCGCCCGGTTGCGGCCGCCCTGATGCTGTGGGCAGGGGTCTTGTTTTCCATTGGCCCGGCCGCGCCTGCACGCGCCGACGAAACCGAGGACCTGCCGCCGCAGATTGTGGTCACCGAAAAGGAATGCCGCAAACTGATCCGCTACGCGCCCGACGGTGACGTTGCCTACCGGCCCGGCGTCGATGTTCACGGCCGCAGCGTCGCGCCTGCCGACGTGCCGGGCAGCCGTCGCATCGAACTGCCCGAGACCATCGCCATCGACATCACCGTGAATATCTACGAGTACCTCGGTGTCGCCGCGCCCGTGGGCATGGGCGAGACCGCCGCCGACTTCGGCACCGTCGAACAACTGAAGCGGGGCCGGCTCACCTTCAACGGGCAACCGCTCTCGGACCCGGTGTTCGACGGCGTGGTGGCGCTGTGCCGCGAGGAATTCGCCGACTGAGGGAGCCGTTCTGGCGCAGCGCCGGATCTTGCGGGTCAGGCCACGTCCTTGAGGGGTGTGACCTCGCGTTCGATTTTCTTGCCGGCCTGACGTTGCGCGAGGCGGATGTCATAGGTTTTCTGGAAGTTCAGCCAGAATTGATCGCCACAGCCAAAGAACCGAGCCAAGCGCAGGGATGTATTGGCCGAGATGGATCGTTGGCCCCGCAATATCTGGGTGATGCGGTTGGTTGAAACACCGAGAGCGCGGGCAAATGCACTTGCCGACATACCGAGTTCTTTCAATTCGCCTGCAAGCAGTTCTCCCGGATGGCGTGGAGGGAGACCGTATTTCGTCATCGTATTGACTCCGCTATTCGTAGTGCTTGGTGATCGCAACGCTTGTGGGACTGTCGTCCCACTCGAATTCTATCCTCCATTGGCGGTTGATCCGGATGCTGTACACCCCCGAGCGGTTGGTCAACGCCTTGAATCGGCTACCCGGAATGGAAGCGAGGTCGGAAAGGCTCGCCGCATCATTCAAATAGGTGAATTGGCGGTTCGCCTGCTTGCGGCTGAAGCCTTCGAAACGGGGAACACGCGTGCCTCCATAGTGCCGCTCGGTGTCCCGGTTCCGGAAACCCGTGACCAAGACTCACCATGAATCATCAGTACGCGGTACGTCAAGTGTATTGGCGCCCGTGGCAATGCCGCAAGTGGCGCCGCCGGGTCCAAAGCACCGCGCCGCCCGCCGCCATTGCCAAGCCCGGGGGCGGTTAATAGAGTGTGCCGCCGCGCGAGTCGGGCGTGGAAATGACGGATCCCGCAACGAAAGTATTCCAGTGCGTCTCTCGCGGTTCTATTTGCCTACCCTCAAGGAAGACCCGGCCGAGGCGCAAATCGTCTCCCATCGGCTGATGCTGCGCGCGGGGTTGGTGCGCCAGTCGAGCGCCGGCATCTACTCGTGGCTGCCGCTCGGATTTCGGGTGCTCAAGAAAATCGAACAGATCGTGCGTGAAGAACAGAATCGGGCGGGATTTCAGGAAATGCTGATGCCGACCATCCAGCCCGCCGATTTGTGGCGCGAATCAGGGCGTTACGATGACTACGGCAAGGAGATGTTGCGCATCAGCGACCGCCACGGCCGCGACATGCTGTATGGCCCCACCAACGAAGAACAGATCGCCGACATATTCCGCAAGTCGGTGCGCAGTTACCGCGACCTGCCGGTCTTGCTCTATCACATCCAGTGGAAGTTCCGCGACGAGGTGCGCCCGCGGTATGGCGTCATGCGCGGGCGCGAATTCCTGATGAAGGACAGCTATTCCTTCGATCTCGATTTTGCAGCGGCGCGGCGGTCCTACAACAGAATGTTCATCGCATACCTGCGCACGTTTGCGCGCATGGGCCTCAAGGCGATCCCGATGAAGGCCGATACCGGACCCATCGGCGGTAATCTCAGCCACGAATTCATCATCCTCGCCAACACCGGCGAGAGCGAGGTGTTTTGCCACCGCAACCTAGCCGGTCTCGACATGCTGCGCGAAGAGGTGGATTACGACAGTGATCTCACCCCGCTGATCGACAAATGGACCGGCGAATACGCCACCACCGATGAAAAACACGATCCGGCGGAGTTCGAGGCGCGCGTGGCCGAAGATGACCGGCTCACCGCCCGCGGCATCGAAGTCGGGCATATCTTCTATTTCGGCGACAAATATTCCGCAGCGATGGGGGCTCGCGTCACCGGTCCCGACGGCAATGAGTCGGCTGTGCTGATGGGCTCTTACGGCATCGGTGTCTCGCGACTGGTGGGCGCCATCATCGAGGCGAGCCACGACGAAAACGGGATCGTCTGGCCCAAGGCGGTGGCCCCCTTCGATGCCGGCGTCATCAATCTGAAAGCGGGCGACAAGGCTTGTGACAAGGCTGCCGAAGACCTGGTGCAAAACCTCAAAATTGCTGGGCTCGACGTTCTCTACGACGACACCGAAGGCCGCGCCGGGGCCAAATTCACCAACATGGATCTCATCGGCCTGCCGACGCAGGTGGTGATCGGGCCGCGCGGCCTCAAACAGGGCGTCGTCGAAATCAAAGACCGCGGCACCGGCAACCGCTTTGAATTGTCGCCCGAGGCCGCGCTCTCCTATCTCAGCGGATAGGCCGTGTTTTCCGCCTTCGAATGGATGGTGGCAGGGCGCTATTTGCGGGCGCGCCGGGCGGAGGGATTCATTTCCGTCATCGCCGGATTTTCACTGCTCGGCATCGCCCTTGGGGTCGGCACCCTGATCGTGGTGCTGTCGGTGATGAACGGCTTCCGCGACGAATTGCTCGGGCGCATCCTCGGGCTCAATGGCCATCTGGTTGTGCAAAGCGTGTCCGGGCCGGTGCGCGGTTATGACGATCTCGCAACGCGTATCGGCGCCCTCGAAGGAGTCGTCAGCGCCATCCCGATCATCGACGGTCAGGTGATGGCGACCGCCAACAATACCGCCACCGGGGCATTGGTGCGCGGCATTCGCATGAGCGATTTGCAGGAGCACACCCTGGTGGGCGACGGGATTAGCGGCGCCGCGCCGGTGTCGCTCGACCCCGAGACCGACGTGATTATCGGCAACCAGCTTGCCCGGCGGCTGGGGGTCCGCGTCGGCGACACCCTCACGCTGATCTCGCCCGAGGGCACCGCGACGCCGTTCGGCACGGTGCCGCGCGCGCGCGCCTACCGCGTCGCCGCAACCTTCGAGATCGGCATGTTCGAATACGATTCGGCGTTCGTGTTCATGCCGCTGGCGGCGGCGCAGGTCTATTTCCGTATGGATCAATCGGTCGGCGCGATCGAAGTGCGGATCGACGATCCCGACGACGTGAACGGGGTGCGCCAGCGCCTGATCCCCCTTACCGGGCCCATGCGCCTGAACGACTGGCAGCAGGTCAATTCGCATTATTTCAATGCGCTTCAGATCGAACGCAACGTCATGTTCCTGATTCTGACGCTGATCATTCTGGTCGCTGCGTTCAACATTATTTCCAGTCTCATCATGCTGGTGAAGGATAAAGGGCGCGACATCGCCATCCTGCGCACCATGGGGGCGACCCGAGGCATGGTGATGCGCGTGTTCTTCATTGCCGGCGCCAGCATCGGCGTGATCGGAACCGCGCTGGGACTGGGGCTCGGCGTCGCCTTCGCCGCCAACATCGAAACCATCCGCCGTGGCCTCGAAAGCCTGACCGGAACAGACCTGTTCGCGGCCGAGATCTATTTTCTGTCGCAGCTGCCGGCCAAGATCGACCCGGGCGAAGTCGCGACCGTGGTTTTGATGGGTCTGGCGCTTTCGTTTCTGGCGACGATTTATCCGTCGTGGCGGGCAGCGCGCCTCGATCCGGTCGAAGCGTTGCGATACGAATGACGGCCCCGGCCGCGGCCGGCCCGGTCCTCGAACTCAAGGGTATCGTCCGCCGCTTCCACCAGGGCGGCAATGTGCTGGAAGTGCTGCGCGGGGCGTCGCTGACGCTGGGCGTCGGGGAAACAGTGGCGCTCTTGGGCCCCTCGGGTTCGGGGAAATCGACGCTGCTGCAAATCGCCGGGCTGCTGGAGCCGCCCGACGGCGGCGAGGTATTCGTCGAGGAGCGCGACACCGTCCGGCTTGGCGATTCCGAGCGCACGCGGATCCGGCGCACCACGCTTGGATTCCTCTACCAGTTTCACCATTTGCTGCCCGAATTCTCGGCGCTCGAAAACGTCGTCCTGCCACAACTGATCGCCGGGCGGACCAAAGCGGCGGCGCGGGTGCGGGCCAACGATCTGCTTGGCCGGTTCGGTCTTGGCGAGCGCACCGGCCACCGACCGGCGCGGCTCTCGGGCGGCGAACAGCAGCGCGCCGCCATCGCCCGCGCCATTGCCAACGAACCGAAGATATTGCTGGCCGACGAACCGACCGGCAACCTCGACGAGCGCACCGCCGACGGCGTATTTACCAAACTGCTCGATCTCGTCCGCAACGAGGGGCTCGCCGCCCTGATCGCGACACACAATCAGGGGCTGGCCCGGCGCATGGACCGCACGATTTATCTGCACGAAGGGGTTTTGAGTACCGAACCGGGGTAGGGCCTGAAGGTGTGCGCCCGAATCGCGAAACTAAGTTCGCACCGCAAGGACCACGCCGCTGCTCCAGCTCAAGCGCACCAGCCGGCAATCGGTGCGGCTGTCGAGGTCACGAAGCAGCTTTTCGACCTGACCGGCGTGACCTTCGGGCCAGTTGTCCTGCGGCAGCATGTCGTCAATGACATAGATACCGCCCTTTGAAAGGGCACCCCAGGCGAGATCGAAGTGTTGGTATTTTCCAGGCATGGCGTCGGCAAAAATCAGATCGCACGGCGCGCCGCGAAAACTGCGAAGCCAGGCCTGGGCGCCGGCGACGACAAGGGTCAGCCGCCGGTCCTGTCCGAGGTGGCGGCCGGCAATCCGACTCACGGTCTCCTCGACGTCGACGGGAATCAGCGTCGCGCCGCTGTCCATCCCATCCAGCAGCCATGCGGCGGAGAGACCGCAGCCGGTGCCGAGTTCCAGAAACCGGCCCTGCGGGCGGCTCGCCGCCAGGACGCGCAGCAGCGCGCCGGCCCGGCGATCCGAGGCCATGCCGAACCCGGCGTCGCGGGTTTCCGCCTCGATGGCCGGCAGGGCCTGGGGAACTCGGTCGATGAGATAATCGTCCATGCCCGCATCATACTGCGTGACCCACGGGTGCACAGGACCCGCGCGGCTTGCCGCCAACCGCCGTGAAGGTGCCGTGCCCGGGGCCCCTCGGGGCAGGCCTACGCTTGGCCTTGAGATGCACCGGCGAGGGGCCGCATTAGTGGATGACTTGGCCCGGCGGCTGTGGAACCTTGGGGACTGCGATGGCCTAGCAGCATGATCCGCGATTTCGCTCCGTAGAGTTTCCCGCCATGCCGCACGCCGAATTCGTCCACCTTCACGTTCACTCCGCCTATTCGCTGTCCGAAGGGGCGCTCCGGATCGCCGATCTGGTGGCGCTGTGCCGCATGCACCGGATGCCCGCCGTTGCCGTTACCGATACCGGCAACCTTTTCGGCGCCCTCGAATTTTCCAACGCCTGCCGCAATGCCGGGATCCAGCCGATTGTCGGAACCGCGGTTGCGATGCGCCGCGAAGCAACCGGCGACGGCGACGCCGGCGGGCACGACAGCGAATACCTCGTATTGCTGGTCCAGAACGAGACCGGCTACGGTAACTTGCTGAAACTGTCGAGCCGTTCTTTTCTCGAAACCCCGATGGGCGAGCCGCCGCATCTGCACATCGACGCGCTCGCGGACTTGACCGACGGCCTGATCGCCCTGACGGGAGGCGCTTCCGGGCCGGTGGACCGGTTGCTGGGCCGGGGCCAGGCCGAGATCGCCGAGGGGCTGTTGCAACGGCTCGAAACCTTGTTTCCGGGGCGGCTCTATATCGAATTACAGCGCTACGGCTCAGGCCCCGGGCCGGTCGAACACGAACTGCTCGCGCTCGCTTACCAGCACGATCTTCCGATCGTCGCCACCAACGAAGCTTTTTTCGCCGGCGAGGACATGTTCGAGGCCCACGATGCGCTCATTTGTGTCGCGGAGGGCGCCTACGTCTCGCAGGCCGAGCGCCGCCGCCTGACGCCGGAGCACCGCTTCAAGAGCGTTGAAGAAATGGCGGCCCTGTTTGCCGACCTGCCGGAGGCGCTCACCAACACGCTGGTGATTGCCCGGCGCTGCGCCTATGCGCCCACCGAGCGCGAACCGATCCTGCCGCGCTACCCGACCGAACCGGGCCGCAACGAGGGTGAAGAGCTCGCGGTGCTCGCAGTTGCCGGTCTCGAACGCCGCCTCGAAACCGAGGTTTTTCGCGCCGGCATGGCAGCGGCGGCGCAGGCCGAGGCCGCCAATCCTTACCGCGAACGGCTTCAACACGAGCTCGGCGTCATCACCGGCATGAACTACGCCGGGTATTTCCTGATCGTTGCCGATTTCATCGCCTGGGCGCGCGATCACGACATCCCGGTCGGGCCGGGACGGGGCTCCGGCGCCGGTTCGCTGGTAGCCTGGGCGCTGACGATTACCGATCTCGATCCGTTGCGCTTCGGCCTGCTGTTCGAGCGTTTTCTCAATCCGGACCGCGTCTCGATGCCGGATTTCGACATCGATTTTTGCCAGGATCGCCGCGACGAGGTCATCCACTACGTGCAGGAGCAATTCGGCCACGACCGGGTCGCGCAAATCATCACCTTCGGAACCCTGCAAGCGCGCGCGGCGATCCGCGACGTCGGACGGGTACTGCAACTTCCCTATGGCCTCGTCGACCGGCTCAGCAAGCTGGTCCCCCACAACTCGGCCAACCCGGTCAAACTGGCCGAGGCGATCAAATCGGAACCGCGGTTCGACGACTTGCGCGCCCGCGAAGAGGGCGTCGATCGGTTGCTCGACATCGCCCAAAAACTCGAAGGCCTTTACCGCCACGCCTCGACCCACGCCGCCGGAATCGTCATCGCCGACCGGCCGCTGAATGAGCTGGTGCCCCTTTATCAGGACCCGCGCTCGGACATGCCGGCGACGCAGTTCTCAATGAAATACGCCGAGCAATCCGGCCTGGTGAAGTTCGATTTTCTCGGCCTCAAGACGTTGTCGGTGATCGACCGCACGGTGCGGCTGCTGGCCGGGCGCGGCATCGATATCGACATCGCCCACATCCCGCTCGACGATCGCGCCACCTACGAGATGTTGCAGCGTGCCGAATCGGTCGGCGTGTTCCAGTTTGAATCGGGCGGGATGCGCGATCTGTTGCGCGATTCCGAACCGAGCAATATCGAGGACCTGATTGCCCTGGTCGCTCTCTTCCGTCCGGGTCCGATGGAGAACATCCCGAAGTATGTGGCCTGCAAGAACGGGCGCGAGGCCCCGGAATTCCTGCACGAATCCATCGAACCCGTGGTCAAGGACACCTATGGCGTCATCATCTATCAGGAACAGGTAATGCAGATTGCCCAGGTGTTCGCGGGATTCACGCTGGCGCAAGCCGATCTGCTGCGGCGCGCCATGGGCAAGAAGATCAAATCCGAAATGGCGGCGCAGCGCGACACGTTTGTGGATGGTGCCGTGGCGCGCGGCGTCGAGAGGGATCGCGCCGAGTACGTTTTCGTCCTGGTCGACAAGTTCGCCGGCTACGGCTTCAACAAGGCGCACTCGGCGGGGTATGCGCTCTTGGCCTACCAGACCGCGTGGCTCAAAGCCAACCATCCGGTCGAGTTCTTTGCCGCAACCATGACACTCGACCTCAATCACACCGAAAAACTTGCCGTTTCCCGGGAGGAGCTCAAGCGGCTAGAGATCACCATGCTGCCGCCCGACGTGAATAGATCGGGTGCCGATTTCACGGTCGAGACGGATGCAAGCGGCAACGCGGCGGTGCGCTATGCGCTGGCCGCCGTCAAGAACGTGGGCCGCGCCGCCATGCAGGGACTGGTGGCGGCGCGCGAGGCGGGCGGTCCCTTCACCAGCCTGACCGGGTTCGCCGAACGCCTTGACCCGCATCTGGTCAACAAGCGCCAGATCGAGAACCTGGCGCGCGCTGGCGCCTTCGATTCTCTCGAAATCAACCGCGCCGGCGTACTGGCTGCCGCCGAGACTCTCCTTCGTCACGCCGCCAGCTCGGCTGCTGCGCGCGAAAGCGGACAGGAAAGCCTGTTCGGGGCGTCGTCGGAGACGGCCCCGGACACCATCCGGGTCACGGCCGATCCGTGGTCGAAGATGGACCTCCTGAAGGAAGAATTCGATGCCGTCGGCACCTACCTGACGGCACACCCGCTCGAATCCTATGCCACCAGCCTCGAACGGCTGGGCGTTGTGACACATGCCGACGCCGTTGCCCAGGCGAGCGGCGAGGCGCGCCGAATCAAACTGGCGGGCGCCGTGCTGGGCCGGCGCGAACACCGCTCGTCGCGTGGCAACCGGTTCGCCTTCCTGCGTCTTTCGGATTCGAGTGGTGCCTACGAGATCACCGTTTTTTCGGAACAACTCGCGGCGGCGCGTGAATTGCTAGAGGGCGGCAAATCGGTGCTTGCCACTGTCGAGGCCCGGGTCGACGACAACGGTGAGGTCAGGCTTACGGCGCAGAGAATACAATCCCTCGACGCGGCCGTGGCGCACGCCGCCGCCGGACTCGAGGTATTCCTTGACGCTGCGGGATCCGAAGAAGATTTCGGCGTTCTGCGTGCCCACCTCGAAGCGGCCTCGAAGGGGCGCGGGCACATTCACCTTCATGTGCAAATTGCCGAGGAGGGCCGAGTTGTCGAAATCGGTCTGCCGGGCGGGTTTGCCATTTCACCGGCGCTGCGGGCCGAACTGGAAATGGCGCCGGGGGTGGTGCGGCTGCGCGACCTCTAGGTTTTTGATAAGAAAACCACACAAGACATTGAAATCAAGCCAGTTTTGACGACGGCGCGAGAATTCGCCGTTGTGACGACGATGCAATTCAAGATGATCGTCTCGAGGGAACAGGTCGATCACCAGGGGGGGCTCGGGCAATATTGACGAATCCGGGCCGAAATCGCCGAATCCCCTTGCTCTCGGCCTCGTCTGGGGCTATCAACCGCCCCGGCGCAAGCCAAAACTTCTCACGCGGGTGACGGCCGGACGGCACACATGCCGGCCGGCCATCCGGTGTTCGGGCCACAGCCCGGATCTCTGCCCGCGGCGGAATAACCGGTAAAGGAAAGACGATGACGCTTCCTACATTCACGATGCGTCAGCTTCTCGAAGCTGGCGTGCATTTTGGGCACCAGACCCGGCGCTGGAATCCGAAGATGGCGCCTTACATCTTCGGTGAACGCAGCGGAATCCACATCATCGATCTGCAGCAGACGGTGCCGATGCTGTATGCGGCGATGCAGGTGATTCGGGACGTGGTTGCGGGCGGCGGCCGGGTGCTGTTTGTCGGCACCAAGCGACAGGCCTCCGAGGCCGTAACCACGGCAGCCAATCGCTGCGGCCAGTACTACATCAATCACCGCTGGCTCGGCGGAACGCTGACCAACTGGCGCACGATTTCAGTCTCGATCAAGCGGCTGCGCGACTTCGAAGAGCAGCTTGCCGGCGAGGCCAGTGGCCTTACCAAGAAAGAGCTCCTGCACCTTGACCGCCAGCGCAACAAGCTCGAACGCGCCCTCGGCGGGATCAAGGAAATGGGCAGCCAACCCGACGTCCTCATCGTGATCGACACCAACAAGGAAGAGATCGCGGTCAAAGAGGCGGCCAAACTCGGGATTCCCGTGATCGCGATTCTCGATACCAACTCCGACCCGGACGGGGTGACCTACCCGATCCCCGGCAACGACGACGCCCTACGGGCAATCGCGATGTATTGCGAATTGCTTTCCGGCGCGGTGCTCGACGGTATCCAGGAGGAGGTTGTGGCCAGTGGCGGCGATGTCGGCGAGGCCATCGAGGCCCCGGCCGAATCGCTGCCGCCTGAAGCGGCGCCTGCCGAACCTGCGGCCGAAAGCGGTACAGCCGAAACCGCGCCAACGGCGCCGGAAACCGCTGGCGCCGAGGCAAACCCGGCCGAAACCGATACGCCGCCGGCAACCCCCGCGGCCTGACGATTGGGTGGGCGTCCGCGGCGCGGACGCCCCATCACGACGACTCACGGACTGAAATGACGCAAATAACCGCTTCCCTCGTAAAGGAACTGCGCGAGCGCACCGGCGCAGGCATGATGGACTGCAAGAAGGCTCTGACCGAGTCCGGCGGCAACCTCGAGGCTGCCGCCGACTGGCTTCGCACCAAGGGGCTTGCTGCCGCGGCCAAGAAATCGAGCCGTGTTGCCGCTGAAGGTTTGATCGGCATTGCCACCGCCGAGCGCGCCGCCAGCATGGTCGAAATCAATTCCGAAACCGATTTCGTCAGCCACAACGAAGAATTCCAGGCTTTCGTGTCGGCAGTCGCGGGCGTTGCCATCGATTGCGGCGGCAATCTTGAGGATCTCGCTGCCGCGGCCCATCCGGAGACGAGCCGTTCGATCGCCGATCAGGTGACCCACATGATTTCGATTCTTGGCGAAAACATGAATCTTCGCCGCACCGCTGCCCTTGCCGTCGACGAGGGCGCGGTCGCCGCATACATTCACGGCGCCCTGTCGCCGGGATTGGGCCGGATCGGCGTTATTGTCGGCCTGAAATCGTCGGGCGATGCGGCCAAGGTCGCGGCGTTTGGCAAACAGCTTGCCATGCATATCGCCGCCACCAATCCGCAAGCGGTGAACGTCGCCGAACTGGACGCCGATATTGTACAGCACGAGCGCGAGGTGTTGTCGGGACAGGCGCGCGAGTCGGGCAAGCCCGAGAACATTATCGAGAAGATGGTCGAGGGGCGGCTGCGGAAGTTCTATCAAGAAATCGTGCTGACCGAGCAGACGTTCGTGATCGACAACGAAACCAAGGTCGCCGATGCGATCGAGGCGGCAGGACAGGATGCCGGCGCCCAGATCGAGATCACCGGCTTTGCGCGTTTTGTGCTCGGCGAAGGCGTCGAAAAGAAAGAGACAGACTTCGCTGCCGAGGTCGCGGCTCAGGCCGGTACCTAGCGGTTCATTTCCGACATTGGGACCCGATGGAATTGGGACCAAACGTCGAACAGAACTGAACACAACCAAAAAGCTAACCGAGCGGTGCGGGCTGGTATCGAGGGATCGAATTGTCGGAGTCGCACCGCTAGAGCGGTTCCGTTTTGATCGGAACCACTTCGGTTTTTTTTCGCTCACGGCAGCGGAACCAAGGATCCACGCCTGCGCGGGCGCCCCGCCAAAGCGGCGGGCCGCCTTGCGGCCACGGGCGTTTTCAGACGAACCAACGCGGGCACTTGCAGTGTCGGGGACCCCATCTCTAGCGGATGGTGGTTTTGCTGCCACTAGATTTAGTGTATCTTATCGGGCCGAGCCCATATTCTCCGGCCGGTTCCTGTAGCCCGTGTGTCCCATGCCGTCATTGCCGCCATATCGCCGCATTCTTCTGAAAATGTCGGGAGAGGCCCTGATGGGCAGGAGCGGTTATGGAATTGATTGGCCGACGGTCAAGCGGATCGCCGCCGAGGTCGGGACGGTTCACAGCCAAGGGATCGAAATATGCCTCGTCGTCGGCGGCGGCAACATCTTTCGCGGCGGCCCGGCGGCGGGTCAGGGGATGGAACGGGCCAACGCCGACTATATGGGCATGCTGGCCACGGTCATCAACGCGCTCGCCATGCAGCACGCCCTCGAAGAAATCGCGATTCGCACGCGGGTGCTTTCGGCAATCCCGATGGCAAGCGTGTGCGAGCCCTATGTCCGGCGCCGCGCGGTGCGGCACCTGGAAAAGAACCGGGTGGTGGTTTTTGCCGCTGGCACCGGCAATCCCTATTTCACCACCGACACGGCGGCCGCGCTTCGCGCCGCGGAAATGGGCTGCGACGCGCTGTTCAAGGCAACTCAGGTGGATGGGGTCTATTCGGCCGATCCCAAGACCGATCCGGCCGCCACACGCTATGATTTTCTCACCTATATCGAAGTGCTGGCGCGGGACCTTCGAGTCATGGATGCCGCCGCCATCACATTGGCCCGCGACAACAACATTCCGATCTTGGTATTCTCGATCCATGAACCCAATGCGTTTGCCCAAGTGGTCGCGGGCACGGGTCTTTGCACCGTCATCGGTGAAAAGGCAGGGACCGTGGACCTAGTCGGGAGAGAAAGCGGTGTCGGATCCGGACGTTGACGATATCGAGCGCCGCATGCACGGCGCCATTGAGGCCCTGAAGCGCGAATTCGGCGGACTCCGGACCGGGCGGGCATCGGCCAGTCTGCTCGATCAGGTCAAAGTCGACGCCTATGGCGCAGAGACGCCGGTCAGCCAGGTGGCAAGCATCAACGTGCCCGAACCGCGCTTGATTAGTGTTCAGGTTTGGGACAAGACCATGGTCAAGGCGGTCGAAAAGTCGATTCGCGATTCCGGCCTCGGGCTCAATCCGTCTGCCGACGGCCAGCTTGTGCGCGTCCCGATTCCCGAACTGACCGAGGAACGGCGCGCCGAACTGGCAAAGGTCGCTGCCAAATATAGCGAACAGGCCCGGGTCGCGGTCCGCAACGTGCGTCGTGACGGTATGGACCAGCTCAAGAAACTGGAAAAGGCGGGGGAAATGTCGCAGGACGATCACAAAATCTGGGGCGAAGAGTTCCAGAATATGACCGACGGCACCATCGCCAAGATCGACAAAATATTCGAAGAGAAACAAGCAGAGATCATGCAGGTGTAGCCGGTGTCGGTCGCTCCCCGCATAGATGGCGTGCCCGCGCCGCCGATTCACATCGCGATCATCATGGATGGTAACGGGCGATGGGCCAAGGCGCGCGGCCTGCCGCGGATCGCCGGTCACCAGCGTGGCGCGCGCGCTGTCAGGGCCGCGGTCGAAGCGGCACGCAGTCTCGGCATCCAATATCTCACGCTGTACGCTTTTTCGTCTGAGAACTGGAAGCGCCCGGCGGCCGAGATCAACGATCTCATGGGGCTGATGCGCCTCTATATCAAGCGCGAACTGGCGGACCTGCACCGCAACAACGTACGGATGCGGTTCATTGGCGATCCGGCGCCGCTGCCGGCGGACATTCAGGAGCTGATCGCCGACGCCACCCGGACCACCAGCGGCAACACCGGACTCAATCTGATTATTGCGCTCAATTACGGTGGCCAGAACGAGATCGTCAAAGCGGTACAATCGCTGGCAGAGAAGGTGGCAGCGGGCAATATCCACCCGGATGACATCACGCCCCGGCTCCTTGCCGACCACCTCGACACTGCTGGAATTCCCGACCCGGATCTGATGATCCGGACCAGCGGCGAACAACGCCTCAGCAATTTCCTGCTGTGGCAACTCGCCTATTCGGAGCTGGTATTCCTCGACACCCTGTGGCCCGACTTTACGAGCGAGGACATGGCCCAGGCGATCGCCGAATTTCAGAGGCGAGAGCGGCGATACGGCGCCGCCAGCGCATGAGAGCGGCTGGGACGACACCCGACTCCCTAGGCCTCAGGATCGCATCCGCCGCCGTGCTCATTCCGGTGACGGTGGCCTGCGTCTGGGTTGGCGGCTGGCTGTTTGATCTGCTGGTGTTGGCAGTTGTCGTGCTTCTGACCAACGAGTGGGACCGGTTGTGCGGCGGCACCGGGCTGCGCACGGTGATGGGTGCGATGCAGGCCGGGACTCTGGCGGCCGTTGCCATCCTCGCGGCGCTCGGGCTCTACCCGGCCGCCTTTGGCGTCATCGCCATCGGCGCGGTGGCGCTGTTGGGCGTTTCGCGGGGGTTGAATCGCCCGCCACTGTGGCCGGCCGCGGCGGTTCCTTATTTCGGAATTCCAGCGCTCGCCCTCATCTGGCTGCGCACCGAGACGGAACACGGGGCGGCGGTGATGCTTTTTCTGCTGGCGGTGGTGTGGGCGCTCGACAGCGGCGCCATCCTGGCCGGGCGGACGATCCGCGGACCGAGACTCGCGCCCGCGGTCAGCCCCAATAAGACCTGGTCCGGCCTGATCGGGGGGCTTGTGGCGGCGGCCGCGACTGGCGCTGTTGCCGCCTGGCTGGCCGCATCCGGCGCCTGGGGCGCGCTGATCGCCATCAGTCTGGTGATCGGGTTGATATCCCAGGCGGGCGACCTTGCCGAGTCGGCGATCAAGCGCCATTTCGGGGTCAAGGATTCAGGGCTCCTGATTCCCGGTCACGGTGGTATTCTCGACAGAGTCGATGGCCTGCTTTTCGCCGCTCCGGCGCTGGCTGCCTTCGCATTCCTGAACAACGGCAGCGTGTTTCAATGGCGTTAGTGAATCCCCGAGAGGAGGCCCGGTCCAAGCGCGTGACGATTCTCGGATCGACCGGGTCGGTCGGTTCCAATACCGTCGATTTGATCGAACGCAACCCGGAACGCTACCGGGTCGAGGCGCTGACCGCGAACACCAGCGTCGCGCAACTGACGGAACAGGCGGTGCGGCTTCGTCCCGCTTTGGCCGTGATCGGCGATGAATCGCTGTATGGCCCCTTGCGCGAGGCTCTCGCCGGAACCGGGATCGAGGTCGCTGCCGGCACGCAAGCGCTGGTCGAGGCGGCGCGCCGGCCCGCCGACTGGGTGATGGCGGCGATCGTCGGCGCTGCCGGTCTCGAACCGGCACTGGCGGCGATCCAGCAAGGCGCTGTGCTGGCGCTCGCCAACAAGGAATGCCTGGTCAGCGCCGGCGATCTCGTCATGGCGGAGGTGGCGCTGTGCGGCGCGACATTGTTGCCGGTCGATTCCGAACACAACGCGATCTTCCAGGTGTTCGATTTCGATCAACGCGATTCGGTCGAACGGATCATCCTGACCGCTTCGGGCGGACCGTTCCGCAACCTCGACATCGAAGTCATGGCGCATGTAACGGTGGAGCAGGCACTGGCCCATCCGACCTGGGAAATGGGTGCAAAGATATCCGTCGATTCGGCGACAATGATGAACAAAGGCTTGGAACTGATCGAGGCTCACTACATCTTCGGCGCGCCGGAATCGGCCATCGACATCGTCATTCACCCCCAATCCGTGGTGCACAGCATGGTGACCTACGTCGATGGCTCGGTGCTGGCCCAGATGGGTACGCCCGACATGCGCACGCCGATAGCGTTCGCATTGGGATGGCCGGACCGCATCGACGCACCGGCGCAGCGCCTCGACCTCGCCGGCCTCGGTCAACTCACATTCGAAAACCCGGACATCAATCGGTTTCCCAGTCTTCGTTTGGCCCGCGAAGCTTTGAAAGCGGGCGGTGGCGCACCTACGATTCTAAATGCCGCCAACGAAGTTGCCGTTCACGCCTTCCTCAACCGCCGCCTGGCGTTCCTCGATATCGCGCGGACGGTGGAGGCTGCGCTGGGTGCCATGACCTGCGGTGCGCTAGCCTCAATTGCCGAGGTGATCGACCTCGACCGTGCCGCCCGGAAGTGCGCCGAAGAGATGATTGCACGGCGCCGCCGCTAGCCCGCCTGCCTACAACATGGGTTCACCGTGATCGAGTTTGTTTTTGAGAGGATAGAGTCCGTTGCGACGTTTTTCGTCATCATCAGCGTGCTCGTATTCGTGCATGAGATGGGGCACTACCTGGTTGCGCGCTGGGCCGGTATCCGGGTGGAGGTATTTTCCATCGGCTTCGGGCACGAACTCTACGGCTGGGACGACCGCCACGGGACGCGATGGAAGATCGCGTCGATTCCCATCGGCGGCTACGTCAAGTTTTTCGGCGATGCCAATGCCGCGAGTGCGGCCGGCGACGGGGTCGGCAGCATGACTGCGGCCGAGCGCGCCGTCAACTTTCATCACAAACCTCTGCGCCATCGCGCCGCCGTCGTCGTCGCTGGTCCCCTGGCCAACTTCCTGTTCGCAATTATCCTGTTTGCGGGAATATTTTCGATCGTCGGTCAACCATTTACGGCACCGGTCGTCAGCGAAGTCATTTCCGATAGCCCGGCCGAGCGCGCCGGGTTGATGGCGGGCGACCGAATTCTTGAGGTCGGAGGGGCGACGATCCGGCGCTTCGAGGACCTACAGCGGTTGGTACAGTTGCGGCCCGGCGAGGAACTGGAAATCGTCGTCCGCCGTGACGAATTGGAACTGATGCTGAAGGCGACCCCCGAACTGATCGTCGAGACCGACCAGTTCGGAAACGTTTTGCGGATCGGGCGCCTCGGAGTCCGGTCCTCATCCGTCGAATTTGTGCGCCACGATCCGCTCTCGGCGATCTGGGCCGGAACCCGTGCGACAATCGACATCGTCAGCACCACGTTCGTGGCGTTGCGGCAGATGATCGTCGGCACACGCGGCACCACCGATCTTGCCGGGCCGATTGGCATCGCCCAGATGTCGGGGCAGGTGGCCCAGTTGGGCGTGATCGCGGCGATACAGTTCGCGGCCTTTTTGTCGGTTAGCCTCGGGCTGATCAACTTGTTCCCGGTGCCGATCCTCGACGGCGGCCATCTTCTGTTCTACATAATCGAAGGGCTGCGCGGCCGACCCCTGAGCGCGCGCGCCCAAGGCATCAGTTTGCGGTTTGGCTTGATATTGGTGCTGGCGCTGATCGTGTTCACGACTTTCAACGATCTCAACCGGTTGAACATTTTCGGCTACGTTACCGGACTGTTTTCGTGAGCTGCCGCAGTGATGCCCGGACGGCCGGCCGGGGTGGGGCCGGGCGCAGGGTCGTGGCGCTGTTGATGCTGGCCGCACTGTTGGTCACCGCCGCATGGGGCAAGGCGCAGGCGCAGGAGCTGATTCTAGACCGCGTTCGGGTCGAGGGCAACCAGCGCGTCGAGGCGGCGACAGTTCAGTCCTATATGACGCTTCGGCCGGGGGACCGCATTACCCCGTCGCGCATTGACCGCTCTCTCAAGACGTTGTTCGCCACCGGGTTGTTTTCGGATGTAACCATCCGTCAATCGGGCGGCGATCTTATCGTCAACGTGATCGAGAACCCGATCATCAACCGGCTCGCGTTCGAGGGAAACCGGATCATCGATGACGAGGTTCTGGAGTCAGAGGTGCAGTTGCGTCCGCGCGTGGTCTACACCCGCTCGCGGGTTCAAACCGACGTCCAACGCCTGGTTCAGATATACCGCCGCTCAGGACGGTTTGCCGCCACCGTCGAGCCCAAGGTTATTCAGTTGCCGCAGAACCGGGTCGATCTCGTGTTTGAAATCAACGAAGGACCGGTTACCGGGATCCGCAAGATCAACTTCATCGGCAACCGCGCCTTTTCCGACCGCAAGCTGCGGGCCGAGATCACGACCAAGGAGACTCGGTTTTGGCGACTGTTTTCGTCGGCGGACAACTACGACCCTGACCGTCTGACGTTCGATCGCGAAATGCTGCGCAACTTCTATCTTGGCAAGGGCTACGCCGATTTTCGCGTTGTCGCGGCGGTGGCAGATCTGGCCGTTGACCGCAGCGAATTTTTCGTCACTTTCACCATCGATGAAGGGGATCGATTCGATGTCGGTTCGATCACGGTTGAATCGCAGATTCGGTCGTTGCCATCGTCCACTCTACGCGCCTTCATTCCGATCGTCCCGGGCGAGGTGTACAGCGCCACCGAAGTTGAAGAAACGATTCAAAACCTGACCTTCCAAATAGGCAATCTTGGGTTTGCATTCTCTGATATCCGGCCCCGCCTGACACTCGACCGCGATCAGAAACTAGTCGACATCCACTTCGATATCGATGAAGGCCCCCGTGTATACGTTGAACGCATAAACATTACCGGCAACGTTCGCACGCTTGACAAGGTGATCCGGCGCGAATTCCGGATTGCCGAAGGCGATGCCTTCAACGCGGCCCGCCTGCGCCGTTCACGCCAGCAGGTTCGCGACCTCGGGTTCTTCGAACTGGTCGAGATGTCGAGCGAACCGGGTTCAGCCGAGGACAAAACCGTCGTTGGCGTCGACATCCGCGAACGCTCGACCGGCGAGCTCACGTTCGGGGTCGGATATTCGACAACCGAAAAGGTCATCGGCGACATAACGATTCGGGAACGGAATTTGCTCGGCAAAGGGCAGGACCTTCGGGCGACGTTTCAGCTTTCTGCACGCACCCAGGAAATCGATCTGTCCTTCACTGAACCCTATTTCCTTGACCGAAATCTTGCCGCCGGTTTCGACGTATTCCGAAAATCTTCGGACCGGCAGTCGGAAAGTTCGTTCGATACGCAGGAAGCGGGATTTGCTCTTCGGGGCGGCTACCGTCTGACCGAGAATTTGCGGCAAAACGTCCGCTACACGTTGCGCAGCGACACCATCTCCGATATCGGGTCCGACGCCTCGCAGTTCGTGAGCGACCAGGAGGGAACCTCGATCACGTCCGCAGTCGGCCATACCTTGGTGTATGACCTTCGCGACGATCGGTTCCAACCGACTGAGGGGTACATCATAAGTTTCGATCAATCGCTGGCGGGGGTGGGCGGCAACAAACGGTATCTCAGGAACGAATTGCGCCTCGCGTACTATCGTCCGGTGTGGGAGGAATGGGTCGCCACACTCAGGCTACGCGAAGGGTACGTTGTCGGTATCGGGCAGGACGTCGGCATTACCGACCGATTCTTCGTCGGCGGTAATAATTTCCGCGGTTTTCGCCCTTCCGGGATCGGACCGCGCGATAGGGCCTCAGGCGACGCCCTGGGCGGAAATATGTACTTTGTCAGCACCGCCGAAATCAGGTTCCCGCTCGGCCTTCCGAGCGAGCTCGGGATTCTCGGCCGGGTCTTTTCGCAAGCGGGAACTCTTTCCAATATTGACGCAACGGGCAACGATCTATTCGATGTTGGCTCGATCCGCATTTCTAGCGGCTTTGGAATTTCATGGATATCGCCCTTCGGCCCCATCGAGGTCGACTATGCGACAGTCCTTAAGAAGGAACCAGTCGATGAAACACAGGCGTTCTTTCTTTCGTTTGGCGCGCGCTTCTAAGATGACGATCCGGACAGGGCGCCACCGTTCGGGGTCTAACCTCGCCGCCTTTTTGTTCGCGGCGGTGCTGTTGGCGGCAATTCCGGTCGGCGCGCAAGAGGCACCGGCTGAGACCGGGCCGGCGCCGGTCGCGGTTCTGGCGATCGTCGACATACAGCGTGTGCTCAATGATGCGGCGGCAGCGCAAAGCATTCGCAGTCAGATGGAATCATTTCGAGTCGAATACCTTGCCGAGATAACGGAACAGGAGAACAAGCTGCGCGAGGACGATCAGGAGCTTGCGCGGCAGCGCACGATTCTGTCGCCGGAAGCGTTTGCCGAACGCGAGCGCGAATTTCGACTCCGCGTCGATGCGGTGCAGCAGCGCGTTCAGGCGATCTCCCGCGCCCTCGATGCCCGATTTTCGGAATCGATGAACCTCGTTCGTGAGACCATGATTCCGATCTTCGCCGAATTGACGCGCGAGCGCGACATCAACGTCATAGTTGCCAAGACTCAAATCATTTTCGCCTCGCGCACCCTCGACGTTACGGACGAGGTGATTCGCCGTGTCGATCTTGCCCTGCCCGACGTGGCGATTGCCCCGCCGGCCGTCGAGTAATGGTTGACCGGCGATTCTTTGACCGAAAAGGGCCATTCGCGCTGCACGATTTGGCCCGCATTGGCGGCGCGGAAGTCGCCGAACTTAGTGATCCAGAGAAATCGGTGATCGACGTGGCGCCGCTCGACCGGGCCGGAATCGACGAACTCTCTTTTCTCGACAACCCGAAATACGGTGCCCAATTCGAGACCAGTTCCGCCGGGGCCTGCGTCATCGAAGCCAAGTACGCCGCGCAGGCGCCGGCCGGAATGCACTTGTTGCTGACCGGCGCGCCCTACCTCGCCTACGCGCGAATCGCGCGCGCCTTCTACCCCGAACAACCGCCTGAACCGGGAATTGCGCCCTCGGCCGCCGTCGATCCGGAAGCGGTGCTGGGTGAGGGCGCCAGCGTCGCACCCGGCGCCGTCGTCGGTCGAGGCGCCGAAATCGGCGCTGGTTCAGCAATCGGGGCCAACTCGGTAGTCGCACCCGGGGTGGTCATCGGTGCCGGCGCGCGTATCCATGTCCAGGTTTCACTGAGCCACTGCCTGATCGGCGACCGCGTTGTGATTCACACCGGTACCCGAATCGGTCAGGACGGGTTTGGCTTCGCGCCCCGGCGCAAAGGCCATGTCAATATTCCCCAGCTCGGCCGCGTCTTGATCGGCGACGATGTCGAGATCGGCGCAAATTGTGCCATCGATCGCGGAACCGGTTCGGACACGGTGATCGGCGATGGATGCCGGATTGATAATCTCGTCCAAATCGGTCACAACGTGGTCCTCGGCCTTGGCTGCATTGTTGCCGGGCAGGCTGGATTCGCCGGCAGTGCGCGGCTTGGGGACTTCGTGATGGTCGGCGGACAGGTCGCAGTCGCTGGCCATCTGCGAATCGGCGACGGCGCCCAGATCGCGGGCCAAAGCGGCGTCATGGCCGACATTCCGGCCGGCGCCACCTACGGCGGTTATCCGGCGGTTCCGATTCGCGACTGGCACCGCCAAAGCGTTATCTTGCGGCGTATGATCAGGAAACAGGGCAAGAGCCGATGAATAAAGACCTGGCAAGCGCCGATGCGGTCGACATCCTGCGCATTATGGAAATGATTCCGCACCGTTTCCCGATGCTGCTGGTGGATCGGGTTATCGACCTGATCTCCGACAAGTCGGCGACCGGAATCAAGAACGTCACCGTCAATGAACCGCAATTTTCGGGTCATTTTCCGCAGCGCCCGGTGATGCCGGGGGTCATGATCGTCGAGTCGATGGCCCAGACCGCAGCCGTCCTGGTGGTCCATACGCTCGGACCCAAAGCGGAGGGAAAGCTGGTCTATTTCATGTCGATCGAAAAGGCCCGGTTCCGGCGTCCGGTGGTGCCTGGCGACGTCATGTGCGTCATGGTCAAGAAGATGCGCAGCCGCGGGATGGTCTGGAAATTCCATGCCGATGTCCTTGTCGGCGAGCACCTCGCCGCCGAGGCCGATTTCGCCGCCATGATCCTGGACGAATGATGCGATGACCGGCATTCACCCCAGCGCAATCGTCGAACCGGGCGCCCAGCTCGGGGAAAACGTCACCGTCGGTCCGTTCAGCATCGTCGAGGCCCATGCCGTTCTCGGCGACGGTGTGACCGTCAAATCCCATGCTGTCATCGGCGGCCGCACCGAAATCGGCCCCAACACGGTGATCTATCCGTTCGCCTCCATCGGGCTGCCGCCCCAGGACCTGAAGTATCACGGCGAGGATTCCAAACTCGTCATCGGGCCCAACACAATCATCCGTGAACACGTCACCATGAACCCGGGCACAGAAGGTGGCGGCATGGTCACGCGGACGGGCTCGAACTGTCTTTTCATGGTCGGCGTCCATGTCGCCCACGATTGTCTGATTGGCGACCATGTGATCCTGGTCAACAACGCCACGCTCGGCGGGCATGTCGTGATCGGTGACCATGCGATCCTCGGCGGTCTGTCGGCGGTCCACCAGTTCGTGCGGATCGGCGCGCATGCCATGGTGGGCGGCATGTCGGGAGTCGAGAACGACGTGATTCCTTACGGATCGGTCACCGGCAACCGGGCGCACCTGGAGGGCCTCAATATCGTCGGCCTCAAACGGCGCTCGTTCACGCGCGAAATTATTCACGATCTCCGCAATGCCTACCGGCTCTTGTTCGCCGAAGAGGGCACGTTGCAGGAACGCCTCGAGGACGTGGCTGAATTGTTCGCCGAGAACCCATACGTCATGGAAATAGTCGATTTCGTGCGCGCCGATTCCTCGCGTGCCATCTGTCAGCCCAAACTCGACCGTGCCGCCTAAAGTCGGAATCCTGGCGGGCGGAGGCGACCTGCCGGGAAACCTCGTCGCCGCCTGCCGCAACGCCGGCCGCGAGGTGTTCGTGATTACCTTCGAGGGGCAGGATCAGCCCGCCGGAATCGAGGCGATACCGCACGCGCGCCTCGGCATCGGCGCCGTCGGCAAGATCCTCAAGTGCCTCGAGGCCGAAGGCTGCCAAGAGGTGATCTTGGCCGGCCGCCTGCAGCGGCCATCGCTCAAGTCGATCAAGGTCGATTTCCGCGGCGCGCGGCTGTTGCCGAAAATTGCCGCTGCCGGTGGCGACGATGCGCTGATGACGTTGATCGTGGCGGAAATAGAATCCGCAGGGTTCCGCGTCATCGCGCCGGACGATTTGATGCCCGCGTTGCTGGCAAGTGCCGGGCCGCTCGGGCGTCACCGCCCGCAGGCGGCCGATGAAACCGACATCGCCCGCGGAGTCGAACTCCTCGCCACGCTCGGCGCCTACGACATGGGGCAGGCGGTCGTTATCGAGGGCGGGCGGGTCCTCGCCATCGAGGGGCCCGAGGGCACCGCCGCCATGCTCGGGCGGATTAAGGTGCTGAAACAGAGCGAAAAATCGGGCGTACTCGTCAAATGTCTGAAGCCCGGCCAGGAGGACCGCGCCGACCGTCCGGCGATCGGGCCTGACACCGTCACCCAGGCCGCCGCCGCGGGCCTAAATGGAATCGCGGTCGAGGCCGGGGTGGCACTCATTATCAACCGCGACGAGGTGGCGGGCACCGCCGACGCGGCCGGTCTGTTCGTCACGGCCATTGAACGAGGCGCGGGCTAGGGCCGGGCGGCACCCGGGCGGAGGCCAGAACTTACAATGCCAAAGCCGGCGCGGTTCATGCTGGTGGCGGGGGAGCCTTCGGGCGACGCGCTCGGCGCCGGACTGATGGCAGCCCTCAAGGACTCGGCGCCCGGCGCGATTGAATTTTCCGGTGTCGGCGGACCCTTGATGGCGGCAGAGGGCCTTCAAAGCCTGTTTCCGATGCAGGACATCACCGTCATGGGGCTCGCCGAGGTCCTGCCGCGGCTCAGGCTAATCATGGGCCACCTGCGGCGGACTACGGACTTTGCGGCCCGGACCCGTCCCGATGTGGTAGTGACCATCGATTCACCCGGCTTCAATTTCCGCCTTGCGCGCCGGCTGCACCCCAAGGGCCTGCGGCTGGTCCACTATGTGGCGCCCACCGTCTGGGCCTGGAAACCGGGACGGGCACGGCGGATCGCGCCGCTATTTGAGCACCTGCTGGCCTTGCTGCCGTTCGAGCCGCCCTACTTCGAGGTCGAGGGCCTTGCCTGCACCTTCGTCGGCCATCCGGTTGCCGGGATCGCGGCCGAGCCCGGCGCCGGCGCCGCCTTCCGCGCCCGCCACGGAATTGGCGCCGAAGTTCCCGTGGTCTGTGTCCTGCCCGGCAGCCGCCACAGCGAAGTGTCGCGCCTGCTACCGGTATTCGGCGATGCGGTGAGGGAACTGTGCCGGGGCCGGCCGCCGCTTCGGGTCGTTGTTCCGGCGGTCGAAGCGATGGCCGCAGAGATCAACCGTGCCGCCGAACGCTGGCCGGGAACGCCGGTGGTGGTCACTGGCGACGCCGAAAAACTTCCCGCCTTCGCCGCCAGCGATGCCGCCATCGCCGCCTCGGGCACCGTGGCGCTCGAACTCGCCGTTGCGCAGGTTCCCACGGTGATCGCCTATCGGCTTCACCCTCTGACCTGGTGGCTGGCGCGGCGGCTGGTGCGGGTGCGCTACGTTAATCTCGTCAATCTGATACTGGACCGGCCCGAGATTCCCGAATTGCTGCAAGACGCCTGCACCGCCCCCAACCTTGCGCGCGAAACGGCTCGCCTGCTCGACGACGAGGCGGCCCGCAAGCAGCAGGTTGCCGCTGCCGCCGAGGCGGTATCGGCGCTGGCACCGGGTGGCGAGAGCCCAAGCGTGCGCGCTGCCCGCATCCTTTGGGACCTGCTCGGTAAGGCAAAGCCGAACACACCCTAGAGCAAATCCCGAGCCAGCGGAATCGCCGGCGACGACGATTTGCGTACTATGTCAAAGGGATAGAGCTTCTCGCGTAAGCGCATGCGAACGGGAGAAGCTTTAGGCGCGCGCCGAATCCGGCGCCGCCCGCAAGGTCGGCGCTGGTATTGCCTTCATCGCAGATTGCGCCGGGTATACCGCCCGGCGGCTTTACGAATGAAGGGATCGAGCGCGTCTGAAGGTCAGGTAAATCCGAACCAGAGCGCCCACACCACGCCGGCCAGAGCCACCGCGCGCAGTCCCACGACCCGCACCTGACCCGCCAGTGAGCGCTGGTTGTCGTTGGCCGTGGGTGCCATGCGCCGGATCTGGGCGCGGCGCGCGACCGGGCGGGGCAGGCGCTGTTTCAGCGCCCGGACCGCCTGACCCCTAGCCACGCTGGTCTAGGGACACGTAATTGCGGCGCGGTTCTCCGGTGTAGAGCTGGCGCGGGCGGCCAATCTTGCGCGACGGGTCGTCCATCATCTCGTTCCACTGGGCGACCCAGCCGACGGTCCGGGCGAGTGCGAAAAGAACCGTGAACATGCTGGTCGGAAATCCCATGGCGCGAAGAATGATGCCCGAATAGAAATCGACATTCGGGAACAGTTTGCGCTCGACAAAATACTTGTCCTCAAGGGCGAGACGCTCAAGCTCCATGGCAAGTTTGAGGCTGGGCTCGTTCTTGATTCCGAGTTCGTCGAGCACCTCGTGGCAACTTGCTCGCAGGACCGCCGCACGCGGATCGTAGTTTCTGTAGACGCGATGCCCGAATCCCATCAGCTTGAACGGATCGTCCTTGTCTTTGGCCTTCTTGATGAATTCGGGAATGCGGTCGGCACTGCCGATCTGGTCGAGCATGGCAAGAACGGCCTCGTTGGCGCCGCCATGGGCCGCCCCCCACAGGCAGGCAACGCCGGCGGCGATGCAGGCAAAGGGATTGGCGCCCGATGATCCGGCAAGGCGAACCGTCGAGGTCGACGCGTTCTGCTCGTGATCGGCATGAAGAACAAAGGTGCGCGCCATCGCCCGGGACATGACCGGGCTGATCTTGTATTCCTCGCACGGCACCGCGAACGTCATGTGCAGGAAGTTGTCGACGTAGTTCAGGTCGTTGCGGGGGTAGATGAAGGGCTGGCCGACCGAGAACTTGTAGGCCATGGCGGCGATGGTCGGCATCTTGGCGATCAGCCGGTAGGAGGCGACTTTGCGCTGGTGTGGGTCCGTAATGTCGGTGCTGTCGTGGTAGAAGGCCGACAGGGCGCCGACGACGCCGACCATGATCGCCATCGGGTGAGCGTCCCACCGGAACCCACGGAAGAAGAAGCTGAGCTGCTCGTGCACCATGGTGTGCATGGTGATGTCGTGCTCGAACTCGGCCTTTTCCGCGGCGTTGGGCAGTTCACCGTTCAAGAGCAGATAGCAGGTCTCGAGGTAGTCGCCGTTTTCGGCCAATTCCTCGATGCTGTAGCCACGGTGCAGCAGGATTCCTTCATCGCCGTCGATGTAGGTGATTTTCGATTCACAGCTGGCCGTGGCGGTAAATCCCGGGTCGAACGTGAACCGGCCGGTGTTCTTGTATAGACCGCGAATATCGATGACTTCGGGACCAACCGAGCCGCCGAGCACCGGCAGATCGGTATCGGTAGTGTCCGCCATGCTCAGCTTGGCGGATCCGTTCGGCCCTACGGCCGATTTCTGGGTTTCCATGGACTGCCCTCGATCGCGAAAAAGGGGGGAGGCGCCGACAAGCGCATGCCTGGCCCGATTATAACGCTTTTGCGCGCTTTTGGGGACAATCGGGGGGTCTGCGGCACTAAGGCGCAGGCACCGCATCGCGCAGGCGCCGCAGCGTTTCCTCGCGGCCAAGTATTTGGCAAACCTGAAAGATTCCGGGCGATACCGTGCGGCCCGTGATGGCGGCGCGGAGCGGTTGGGCGATCTTTACGAATTTCACCTCTTCGACCTCGGCAAAGGCGCGTCCTCGCGCCTCCAGAACCGGGGCCTGCCACTCGTCGGCATGCTCGAATACGGGCGCAAGACGCCCCAGCAGCGCGCGCGCCGCCGGGTCCAGAATCTTGGCCGCCTTCGGGTCCGGCTCCGGCGCCCCGTCAGTGAAATAAAATAATGCGTTTTCAGTAAGTTCCGACAACGTCTTCGCGCGATCTTTTAGATCGGGGAGGGCCTGTTCCAGACGCGCCACCTCCGCTTCCGAGAGGCCACGGCCGAGGCTTTGCGCCAGTCGCGGGATCACCAGACCCTCAAGCGCCGCAACCGTCTTGTCGCGCAGATAATGGCCGTTCAGGTTTTCCAGCTTGGCAAAATCGAAACGCGCCGCTGATTTGCCGAGGCCGTCGAGGCCGAACCATTCGACCGCCTGATCGGTGGAAAAGATTTCATCGTCGCCGTGCGACCAGCCGAGACGTTCGAGGTAGTTGCGCATCGCCTCCGCCAAATAACCCATTTCGCGGTACTCCTCGACCCCGAGCGCGCCGTGGCGCTTGGACAGTTTGGCGCCGTCCGGACCGTGGATCAGCGGCACATGGGCGTAGACCGGCAGTTCCCAGCCGAGCGCCGCGATCAGATTCGCCTGGCGCAGCGCATTGTTGAGGTGATCGGCGCCGCGGATGACGTGGGTCACGCCCATGTCATGGTCGTCCACCACCACGGCCAGCATGTAGGTGGGGGTGCCGTCGGCGCGCAGCAGCACCATGTCGTCGAGCTGATCGTGGGCGACGCGGACCTCGCCCATGACCCGGTCCTGAACCACCGTTTCGCCTCCCTGCGGCGCCTTGAACCGGATCACCGGCGGGACACCGGGCGGGGCTTCGGCCGGATCGCGGTCACGCCAGCGCCGGTCGTAGCGCATCGGCCGGCCCTCGGCGCGCGCCTTTTCGCGCATTTCGGCGAGTTCCTCTTTGCTCGCATAGCAGCGGTAGGCCTGCCCCGCGGCGAGCAGCGCCTCGGCGACTTCCCGGTGACGATCCTGGGCCTGTGACTGGAATAGCGCCTCGCCCTCCCAGGTAAGACCCAACCATTCCAGTCCCTCGAAAATGGCGGCGACGGCCGCCTCGGTGCTGCGCTTGGCGTCGGTATCCTCGATCCGGAGCCGGAAGAGGCCGCCCTCGTGCTTCGCATACAGCCAGTTGAACAGCGCCGTCCGCGCCCCGCCGATATGCAGGAATCCGGTCGGCGAGGGGGCAAATCTGGTAACAACGGTCATGGAATGGCAGTCCGCATTGGGGGGATGACGTACCGGTCAATAGCATAACCCGCCCGGCCGGACAGCGCTCGCGAATCGCGCAATCCTTCCCGGCGTGTCAAGATGGCCCGGCATCG
>CAZTAK010000002.1:0-9462 GCA_964611585.1 uncultured Alphaproteobacteria bacterium | reverse complement strand
CCGGCATCGCGTTATATTTTTCGCTCGCCGTCGAACCGCCGCCCTGAACCGGGCCGCTCTGGTTTGCGGCGGCGGCGTTGGCGGCGCTGGCTGCGCGGCGGCGCGACATCGTCTTTGCGGGGCTGGCTGCACTGGCCCTGGCGGGGGCGGGATTTTCGGCCGCCCAGTGACGCAGCGCCTCGGTCGCGGCGCCGGTGCTGGAACGCGGCCTCGAATGGGTGTGGGTGACGGGACGGGTTCTGGAGATCGAAGCGCGCCAGTCAGGCCAACGGCTGGTCCTGGGCGAGGTTTCGGTTTCGCGTCTCGATCCTGCGCGCACGCCGGCCCGTGTGCGGATTACCGACCGGATCGGCGATTCGGGTGTGCGCCCGGGCGATGTCATCCGCGTCCGCGCCGACCTGATGCCGCCGCCCGCCCCGGCCGCACCCGGCGCCTTCGACTTCGCGCGCATGGCGTGGTTCGAACGCTTGGGCGCCGTCGGCTTCACGCGCTCGCGCGCGCAAATCGAACCGGCGGCCTGGCGGCCTTGCGGCAACAGGCCAGCATTCGCATCCGCGCGGCGCTGCCGGGCGATACCGGCGCCATCGCCGCCGCCCTGATGACCGGCGACCGGGGCGCCATCTCCGACGGCGCGCTGGCGGCGATGCGGGACGCTAGGCTCGCCCATTTGCTGGCGATTTCGGGCCTCCACATCGGCCTGTTCGCAGGGCTGATCTTCTTCGGTCTGCGCGCGGGTCTGGCGCTGATCCCGGCGCTGGCGCTCAGATTCCCGATCAAGAAATGGGCCGCTATCGGTGCCCTGATGGGAGCGCTCTTCTATCTGCTGATGACGGGGGCCACGGTGCCGACCCAACGCGCCTTCATCATGGCGGCCATCGTTCTCGCCGGCGTACTTCTCGAGCGTAACGCGATTTCGATGCGCAACGTGGCGCTGGCGGCGCTGGCGGTCCTGCTGATGGCGCCCGAAGTTCTGCTGGGGGCGAGTTTCCAGATGTCGTTTGCAGCCGTCGTCGCCCTGGTTGCCGCCTACGAACTGCGCCCCCGCGATGGCATTCTCGGCCCGGGTTGGCGGCGGCGGCGGATCCTGGTTTATGCCCTCGGAGTCGCCGTCACGACGTTGATCGCAACAGCCGCCACCACGCCCTTCGCCGTTTATCACTTCAACCGGCTGGTGCTCTATGGGCTGGCCGCCAACCTGATCGCGGTGCCGCTGACCGCACTATGGATCATGCCGTGGTCGATCGTCGCATTTGCGCTGATGCCGTTCGGCCTCGAAGGGCTGGCGCTGGCGCCGATGGGGCTCGGCATCGATGCGGTGGTGTGGTCGGCAAGCTCGGTCTCGTCGTGGCCGGGCGCCGTGCAACTGGTACCGGCGATGCCGATGTGGGGTCTGGTGCTGACGGCCGTGGGCGGGCTTTGGCTCCTGTTGTGGCGCGAACGCTGGCGCTGGTGTGGGGTGGGCGCGGTGATGGCCGGAATGCTGTCGCTTGCCGCCGCAAACCCGCCCGATATATTCATCAGCCGCGACGCCGACCAGGCCGCTGTGCGATTGCCGGGCGGACCCTATGTTTCCGGGCGCCGCAACACCTTCGACGCCGAACTGTGGCTGCGCCGGAGCGGACTCAAGTCGGCGGAGATCTGGGGCCGGGCCAGCGATGCGGCCCGGTGCGACGGGCAGGGATGCACTGCCGGCGCCGGTCAAGACCTGATCGCGTTTGCCCGCAGCCGCGATGCCCTGGAAGAGGATTGCCGCCGCGCCACCATCGTCATTGCCGCCGTGCCGGTGCGCGGGCGCTGTCCGTCGGCGCGGCTGGTGATCGACCGATTCGACGTCTGGCGCGAAGGCGCTCATGCGGTATGGCTGTCGGGGGACCGGATTCGGGTTAAGACTTCAGCCGAAGTCCGTGGCCTAAGACCTTGGGTGGAAACAAAAAACCGAGACGATTAAGCGCTGCGAATAGGGCTACCGAAGCACCGCCGGCTTTCGCCCGGCGGTAGCGTGCGCGTACCTTGCGTCAAGCAATCAAGCATCGAACGCCCCCGCATGAGGGCTCAAACGGCTCGTGGCGGCGCGGTCGCCCGGCGGGCGGCCACGCCCGTTCGCGCGCCGCTCGGGTCACGAGGCAGGCGAGTTAGTACTGCCGGATCAGGCCGACCAGCTTGCCCTGGATCCTCACCCGGTCGGGCGGGAAGATGCGGGTTTCGACAGCTTCGTTGGCGGCTTCGAGAGCGACCGAATTGCCTTTGCGGCGCAGGCGCTTCAGCGTCGCCTCTTCGTCGTCCACCAGCGCCACGACGATGGAGCCGTTGTCGGCCACGTCGCCGCGTTCGATGATCGCCACGTCGCCGTTGAAGATGCCGGCGTCGATCATCGAATCGCCTTCGATCTCCAGGGCGTAATGCTCGCCGCGCCCGATCATGGCGGCCGGGATGGCGCAGCGCCTCGATCGGGGTGCCGGCGGCGATTCTTCCGTAGAGCGGCAGATCGACCGTGCCATCGGAGGATGTTGCCGGCGGGCTCAAGCCCGACAGCGCCTCGCCGAAGCGGCCTTCGATCACGCTCGGTGCAAACGGCCGCTCTGAGCTTGTGTACGCCGGTACCGTCGATTCGGGCAGCCGCAGCACCTCAAGCGCGCGCGCCCGGTGCGGCAAACGGCGGATAAAGCCGCGTTCCTCCAGCCCGGTGATGAGGCGGTGGACGCCGGATTTGGATTTGAGGCCGATCGCATCCTTCATCTCGTCGAAGGAGGGCGGCACGCCGCCGCTTTCGAGGCGGTCGCGGATGAACAGGAGAAGTTCGTGCTGCTTCTTGGTCAACATGGCGTCGGACCTCTCATCGGCCGCGGCAGGCTCATGAAGGCAACCGCCGCGAACAAATGCAAAACATCACCAGATGTTCTACATAGGTTCTTTTTCGCCGTCAATACCTGGTAGAGGAGGGCGGGGGCCGCTGGCTAGTGCAGCCAGCCGTTCTGGCGCACTTGCGGCGCGGGGCGAAGACAGCTCGGAACGAGCGGGTTCAGAGGGTCGGTGCGCCCGTCAAGGGGATCATTTCGGTCAGATCCCCGGCCTTGGCAGCAGGGGCGTGCGGCGCGCGAATCACCAGGCAATCGCTCTCGGTCAACAGCCGCAACATGCTCGAATCCTGTTTTTCGAACGGCACCGCCACCGTTTCTCCGCCGGGGCCGGGTTCGAGTCTGGCCCGCAAATAGTCTTGGCGGCGGTCGTTGGGCTCGAGGTCGCGCCCCAGACGGACGGTGCGGACCGAATCGGCATCGGCCCCACGCCCGAGCAGTTTGGCCAGCGCCGGCACCACGAACACCAGTCCGCACACCAGCGACGAAACTGGGTTTCCCGGCAGCCCCAGCATCGGGGTTTCGCCGATGCGGCCGAACAACAGGGGTTTTCCGGGGCGCATGGCGATGCGCCAGAAATCGACCTGAAGCCCGCGCTCGCCGAGTACGCTTTGAATAAGGTCGTGGTCGCCCACCGAGGCCCCGCCGAGCGTAATCAGCAGGTCGGCTCCGCGCGCGCCCGCCGACATCGCCAGCAGTGACTCGCGACTGTCGAGCGCAATGCCGAGGTCCAGCGCCTCGCCCCCGTGGGCACGGATCATTGCCGCCAGCGCCAGCGCATTCGAGGAGGCAATCTGGTTGAGACCGATGGGATCGCCCGGCCGCACGATCTCGTCGCCCGTTGCCAGCAGCGCAACGCGCGGTTTACGCGTCACCTCGAGCCACGGCACGTTGGCCGCCGCCGCCAGCCCGACCTCGCGGGAACCGAGCGCGACGCCAGCGCTCAGTAGCACCTGTCCGGCGGCGAAATCGAGACCGGCCGGGCGGATGTACTTGCCCGCGGGCGCCGTCTCCTTGATCGTGATGCGCTCGCCTTGGGTCTCAGTATCTTCCTGGATGACGATGGCGTCGGCCCCGGCCGGAACCGGGCCGCCGGTGAAAATGCGCACGCACTCTCCCGCAGCGATGGCGCCCTCGAAGGCGGCGCCCGCCGGCGCCGTCCCGATCTGCGTCAGCGTCGCCGGCACGGTGGCAACGTCTTTTGCGCGCGCCGCGTAGCCGTCCATGGCCGACACCGATACCGGCGGCTGGGTGACGCGCGCGGTGATGTCCCTGGCCAGCACACGCCCCGCGGCCTCGGCGATGCCGACCGATTCGGATGGCAGCGGCGACAACGCCTCGACGATCCGCGTCCGCGCGTCGGCGACCGGCATCAGGGCAGGGGCTTCGCTCATGTTCCGGGCGCGGTCCAGGTGCCGGATTTGCCGCCCGCCTTGTGCACGAGGCGCACGTCCGTGATCGTCATGGCGCGGTCCACTGCCTTGCACATGTCATAGACGGTCAGCGCCGCTACCGAAGCCGCCGTCAGGGCCTCCATCTCGACGCCAGTACGGCCAGTCAGGCGGCAGGTGGCAACGATGTCGACCGCGTTGCGGTCCTCCTCGCACGTCAACTCGACCGAGACATGCGAAAGCGTAAGCGGGTGGCAGAGCGGGATCAGGTCGGCGGTCTTTTTGGCGGCCATGATGCCGGCGAGCCGCGCCACGGCCAGTACGTCGCCTTTCTTGTGCCTGCCGCCGGAAATCAGTTTCAGCGTTTCGGGCTGCATCAGAATGCTGGCGGCGGCGGTCGCGGTCCGCTCGGTTTCATCCTTGGATGAGACATCGACCATGCTGGCGCGGCCGTGCTCGTCGAGATGGGTGAGTTTCGCCATGTCAGGCAGCAGACCTTGCGGGCACCATGCGGGCGCGGCCGTGCTCGTCGGGATGGGTGAGTTTTGTCATATCAGGCGCTCGCCGTCTGGTTTTCCCGCGCCAGCAGCGCCACTGTCGCCGCCGCCACATCGGCCTGGCGCATCAGGGATTCGCCGACCAGAAAACAGTCTGCGCCGGCCACCGACATACGGGCAAGGTCGGCCGGGCGCGCCAGACCGCTTTCGCACACGAGCGTTGCGCCTTCGGGCGCCATCGGTGCGAGGCGTTCGGTGGTCGAAAGATCGACGGCGAGGCTCTTGAGATTCCGGTTGTTGATCCCGATCAGCCGCGAGTCGAGCCGGTGCGCGCGTTCCATCTCCGATTCGTCATGAACTTCGATCAGCACGTCCATGCCGAGCGCCGCCGCCGCCTGCTCCAGTTCCGCCGCCTCGGCGTCGGTGAGCGCGGCCAGAATCAGCAGAATACAATCGGCGCCGATCGCGCGCGCCTCCGCCACCTGATAGGGGTCGAGCATGAAGTCCTTGCGCAGCACCGGCAGCGGCGCGGCGGCCCGGGCGGCGGCGAGATATGAATCCTTGCCCTGAAAATAAGGACCGTCCGTCAGCACCGAAAGGCACGCGGCCCCGCCAGCATGATAGGCGCGCGCCAGCGCCGGTACGTCGAAGTCGGCGCGGATCAAGCCCTTGCTGGGCGAGGCCTTCTTGATCTCGGCAACAAGGCCGTAGGCGCCCAAGGCGCGGCGGCGTTCGAGGGCTGCACGGAAACCCCGCGGCGGCTCCTGCGCGGCTCCGGTCTCGGCCAGTTCTTCCACCGTCACCGCAGCCTTGCGCGCGGCGACGTGGGCGCGCTTGTCAGTGCAGATTTTTGTCAGCACGCCGGTCATGAAGTCCCCGAATTGCTGATCTCGATCAGGGCTTCGAGCGCCTTGCGCGCCTGGCCCGAATCGATCGACTCGGCGGCGAGGCTTGCGCCCGTTTTCAGATCCTCCGCCCGCCCGGCGACGATCAGCGCCGCCGCCGCATTGAGGCAGACGATGCCGCGGAAGGCGCCGAGATGACCGTCGAGCACAGCACTGATCGCCAGCGCGTTGGTTTCGGCGTCGCCGCCTTTCAGGTCTTGCGGCTCGCAGGTTTCAATTCCGGCATCGGCAGGCGAGACCTCGAACGTTCTGACCTCCCCGTCGCGGAGTTCGGCGACAAAGCTCGGGCCCGTGGTGGTGATCTCGTCGAGGCCGTCCGAGCCATGCACCACCCACGCCCGTTCCGAGCCCAGGTTTTTCAGAACATGCGCCAGAGGTTCGACCCAGCCGCGCGAAAAGACGCCGATCAACTGCCGCCGCGCGCCGGCCGGGTTCGAGAGCGGCCCCAGAAGATTGAAGATCGTGCGGGTGCCGAGTTGCGCCCGCGCCGGTCCGACGTGCTTCATGGCGCCGTGGTGGCGCGGTGCCATCAGGAAACAGATGTTGGCCTGCCACAGCGATTTTCGCACCAGAGTCATGTCGGCTTCGATATTGACGCCAAGCGCGGCGAGCACGTCGGCGGCGCCGGTCTTCGACGACTGCGCCCGGTTGCCGTGCTTGGCCACCGGGACACCGACGCCGGCGACGACAAAACTGGTGGCGGTCGAAATGTTGTAGCTGCCTGAAGCATCGCCGCCGGTGCCGCAGGTGTCGATGGCGCCCTCGGGCGCATCAATGGCGAGCGCCTTGGCGCGCATCGTCAGCGCCCCGCCGGTGATTTCGTCCACGGTTTCGCCGCGCAGCCGCAGCCCCATCAGAAAGGCGCCGATCTGCGCCTCGGTCGCCGCGCCGGTCATCATGATGTCGAAGGCCTGTTGGGCGCGGGGAATACCCAAGGTTTCGCCGGCGGCGACAGCGGCAAGAATATATTTGAAATCGGTCGCGCTCATGAATGCCCTGCGGTGCCCCTCGGGCGGCCCGGAGAGGCCACTCGGTCCTTCGGTTCAAATACCATGATTTCAATTCGTTAGCGGAGTTTTTTGAGATGGTTCCTGGCCACGGTCGGAACCGGGCACGGACCTGAGGGGGATGAGAAAATCAGGCCATTGAGGGAGCGTCAAACCGCGGTACCCGCAAACCTTGACCTTCCTGTAACGGGAAGGTCATATAAGGTCAATCTGCTGAAACCCCGGCACCGGAAAGCCTATGGCAATCCTCGATACCGACGACCGGCAAGAGGCCGCGAACACCGATTCGCCCCCTGAAGCGGCCGCGCCTACGGCCCGCGGCGGCAGCGATGCCGCGCCCGCCAATCAAGTTGAAGCGGCCCAATCCCGGATCGTTCTCCCGGTCGAAGGCATGACCTGCGCCTCGTGCGTCGGGCGGGTCGAGAGGGCACTGGCGAAAGCGTCCGGCGTGCACGAAGCGCGCGTCAACCTCGCGTCTGAGCAGGCGGAAGTGCTTTTCGATCCCGGCCAATCGGGCGCCGAGGCGCTCGCCGAGGCAATCCGCAAGGCCGGTTACACGGTGCCGGAACGCATCTTCGACCTCGATATCGAGGGCATGACCTGCGCCTCGTGCGTGGGCCGGGTCGAGAAGGCGCTCGGCAAGGTCGCGGGCGTCGAATCCGTCGAGGTCAATCTTGCCAATGAAACCGCGCGTATCACCGGGGTCGGCGGCGTCGTTGACAACGCGCGTCTGGTCGCGGCCGTCAAGAAGGCGGGTTACGGCGCCGAGGCGCGTTCGCGCGACAAGGATTCGGCGGTCGAGGCCGACGCCCGGACGCGGGCAAAGGCGAGGCGCGAACTCGTGTTCCTGGTGCTGGCGGCGGTTTTGACCGTCCCCCTGGCTGCGCAAATGGTCTGGCGGTTCTCCGGCGTCGCGTTCGTCCTGCCGGTGTGGGTCGAGATCGCGCTGGCGACGCCGGTGCAATTCGTATTCGGCTGGCGGTTCTATGTCGCCGGCTTCAAGGCGGTTCGCGCGGCCACCGGCAACATGGACCTGCTGGTCGCGCTCGGCACTTCGGCAGCTTACTTTTTCAGTCTCTTCTTGGCTGCATATCCCGAGTTTTCCGAGGCGGGACACCTCTATTTCGAGGCCGCTGCCGTCGTTATCACACTGGTCCTGCTGGGCAAGTGGTTCGAGACTCGGGCCAAGCGCAGCACCACGGTGGCGATCCGGGCGTTGATGGGGTTGCGTCCCGAGACGGCGCGCGTTGTGCGTGATGGCGTAGACACCGAAATCGCGATTGCCGAGGTTGGCAGCGGCGATCTTGTCATCGTACGGCCGGGCGAGCGGCTGCCGGTCGATGGCGTGGTCGAAGAGGGCCACAGTCACGTCGATGAGTCTCTGATTACCGGCGAAAGCCTGCCGGTCGAAAAAATCCAGGGCGAACACGTCACCGGCGGCGCCATCAACGGCACCGGTCTGCTCAAGGTTCGGGCGACCGCAGTCGGCGAGGATTCGACCCTTGCGCGCATCATCCGCCTGGTCGAGGGCGCACAGGCGAGCAAGGCGCCGGTGCAGCGGCTGGTCGACAAGATCAGCGCGATCTTCGTGCCGGTGGTGCTGGCGATTTCGATTGTGACATTCATCGGGTGGTGGGCGGTTGGCGGCGATTTCACGCTCGCACTGCTGGCGGCGGTGTCGGTTCTGGTCATCGCCTGTCCGTGCGCGCTCGGGCTCGCCACGCCGACCGCGATCATGGTCGGCACCGGCGTTGCGGCCAAGGCTGGAATCCTGATCAAGGACGCCGAGGCGCTGGAACGCGCCCACCGCATCCAGGTGGTCGTTCTCGACAAGACCGGAACTCTCACCGAAGGCCGCCCGGCGGTCACTGAAATGGTGGCGGCGGTTGAGGGCGGGGCTGCCGAACTGCTTAGCCTGACCGCGGCCGCGCAGAGCGCGAGCGAGCACCCGCTGGCTCATGCGGTTCTGCAAAAGGCCGAAGATGAGGGGTTCGTCCTGGCTGCGGTCTCGGACTTCCACAGCGTTACCGGTCAGGGTCTGACGGCGGTGGTCGATGGCTACTCGCTTGCTCTCGGCAACCGCCGCCTGATGGAAGGGGCGGGGATCGGCACCGGCGATCTCGAAGACCGGGCACAGGATCTCGAACGGGAAGGCCGGACGGTGATGTGGCTGGCCGAGACCGGCGAGACGGCGCGCCTGATTGGAATTATCGCGGTCGCCGATCCGATCAAGCCTTCGGCGGTGGCGGCGGTCGCCCGGTTGAAGGCGCTCGGCGTCGAAACCGTCATGATGACCGGCGACAACCGGCGCACAGCCGAGGTGGTGGCTCGCCAAGTGGGCGTTGACGGTGTTCTCGCCGAAGTACTTCCCGAAGGCAAAGCGGCGGAAGTCGAAAGGCTCAAGGGCGAGGGAAAGATCGTGGGCATGGTCGGCGATGGCATCAACGATGCGCCGGCGCTCGCCGCCGCCAACATTGGCATTGCTATGGGCACCGGCACCGACGTTGCCATGCAGACGGCGGGCGTGACCCTGATGCGTGGCGATCCGGCGCTGGTTGCCGCCGCCATCGACGTCAGCCGGGCAAGTTACAACAAGATCCGCCAGAACCTGTTCTGGGCCTTCATCTACAACATCATTGGCCTGCCGCTCGCTGCTTTCGGTCTGTTGAGCCCGGTGATCGCGGGTGGCGCGATGGCCTTTTCGAGTGTCAGCGTGGTTACCAATTCGCTGCTGCTAAAGCGCTGGCGCGCGAAGCTCTAGCGCAAATCCCGAGCCGGCGGAATCGCCGGCGACGACGATTTGCGTT
>CAZTAK010000001.1:0-75264 GCA_964611585.1 uncultured Alphaproteobacteria bacterium | reverse complement strand
CAGGCCGGTCATGCACTAACATTCAAACTGGACCAATCAATGGGGGCCGACCACCCGGGCGGCGCCCAATGTGACAGCCGCCACTAGATGCAGGGAATATCGCGCCGCCGGCTACCAGCGATCGCGGTCTGTGTACAAGGCTGTGGAAAAATTGTTTGTGTTATGTGATATAAGCCGTTGGTTTTACACAGTTTTTTTCACCCAGAATGACGAATTTCGTTGCCAGCGCGGCTTCGCTTCTGCACACTTTCCATGCACGCGTGAGCGTGACGGTCCTTGGTTCGGAGTGGTCGGCGGGTTTCTTTCGGGGAATTTGGCGGCCGCGCGGATCGGGGAGGTTTCCGAGGGGACGACTTCGCTGCTAGGTGGAATGTTCGTTCGGGGACCGGTGGGTCTCCACCGCGATGGTGCTTCGAACGCTTGGTCGTGCGTTTCTGGGGAGGTCCCTCCTTTGGAGCGTACGCTGGCCGGTCGGGCCCGTCGGCCGGGATCCGGGTCCGGGTTTCAGTCTTGGACGCCTTCGGGCGCCAGTTGCTGGGGCCGGGGCAGGGTTTCGGGTTCGGTGACCGGTTCGGCCCTTCCTTCGGGAAGGTCCGGCCGCCAGCCGGGCGGACGCAACGGGGCCTGTGCCGGGGTCCGACTCTTTCGGGGGCCGGGTTCGGGCGGCAGGCGGTCGGGCGGGCTACCTTTCCGGGTCTGGGTCGGCGTTGTCTTCGGGCGACTGCGGCCACGGGTTGGGAGGGCGGTCTTTGGCAGGCTCCCGCAAGGGGTTGTGCGGTACCGGCAACGGCGCCGCGGGGCCCTGAAACGGAAAAACCCCGTCCACTTGCGCGTGTCAGGGGCTTGAGCGGCTCCAGAACGTCAGGGTGTGCCTCTCGCGGGAGGTCAGTGCGCAGGGTCCCATTACCTGTGCAGCCCTGGCGTTCAGCTTGTACGAATCCTACCCGCCCCGAATCGGACCTGCAACCGATTTTTGTGTTCTCTCGGGATATCTACCCAACATGTTGTGGATTGGGCCGGTGGAACGCTGACTGCGGTGCCAGGTTGTCGGTATCGCCGCCTCGGATTGGCGGGTCTGGAAGGGGCTGCGCCGCTTTTGCCCGGTGGACCGCGTCAGTGCGCCTTGTGCTGGTCCCGGGGCTGGTCTAACGCTGTGCCATGATCACTGGGCGCATCCGATGGCGTCGTCTCGCCGCCGTTCTCGGTCTTGGCCTTGCCGTCCTGCTGTCGGCACCGGAGCCCGCCCCTGCGCAGGAGGCACCCGAGAGTTTGCGCGGGCGTTTTCTGGTGGCGGAGCCCGAACTGCGGGACGCCAATTTTTTTCACACCATAATTTACATGGTGCGCCATGACGCGGGCGGTGCGATGGGGATTGTCATCAACCGCTCGGTCGGCCGCTGGCCCGTCGCCGAGGTGATGCGGAATCTCGGGATCGATGCCGGCGACAACCGGGAAATCGTTCGGGTTCACTACGGCGGACCGGTCGAGCCGGAGGCGGCGTTCGTGATCCATTCGACCGACTACATTCAGGACGGGACCGTCGAGGTGAGCGAGGCGGTTTCCATGACCTCGCGGCGCGAAATATTCGAAGCGATCGCTCGCGGCGAGGGGCCGCGGGACCGTCTGCTGGCGTTCGGGTTTTCGGGCTGGGGGCCGGGCCAACTCGAACGCGAACTGGACCAAGGCGGCTGGTTCGTCCTGCCGGGGGACGCCGAATTCCTTTTCGACCCGGCAATCGATTCGAAATGGGACCGGGCGCTGGCGCGCCGCACTATCGATCTGTGACCGGGGGCGTCGTCTTCGCCGCGGTGACGCTGGCTAGAGCGGGAACACCCAGGCGATCATCGGCACCGCGACGACCACGATCAGCACCTCCAGCGGCAGCCCCATGCGCCAGTAGTCGCCGAAATGATAGCCGCCGGGGCCGAGGATCAGCGCATTGTTCTGATGGCCGATCGGGGTCAGGAACGCGCAACTCGCGCCGATCGCAACCGCCATCAGGAAGGCGTCCGGGTTGAGTCCCAGCAATTGCGCGACGCCGAAGGCAATGGGCGCCGCGACCACGGCTGTCGCCGCATTGTTCATCACATCCGAAAGCGTCATGGTGACGATCAACAGGAGCGCGAGAATCAGCAGGGGCGAAACCCCCTCCGACAGGCCGCCGATCGCGCCCACCATCATTTGGGTGGCGCCGGTGGTTTCCAGCGCTTCGCCAATCGGCATCATCGCCCCCAGCAGAACCACTACCGGCCAGTCAATCGCCTCGTAGAGTTGCGTCAGCGGAACGATCCGCAGCACCACGACCGCAATCGACGAAAGGCCCAAGGCAATCTGCAATGACATCACCCCGAATGTTGCGGCCAGAATGGCGGCGGCAAAGATCGCCACCGTCAGGCCCGCCTGCGGGGCGCGGCCGATCTGCAACGACCGCTCCGCCAGCGGCAGCAATCCCAGTGCCGAGTTCACCTGATTGAGGCGCTCGGGTTCGCCCTGAAACAGGAGCACATCGCCGGCCCGGAATCGAACCGAATTGAGGCGGGCGGTAATGGGCTGGCCCTGGCGCGAAATCGCCAGCAGGTTGACCCCATAACGGCCCGCAAGACGCAGGTCCCGGGCGTTGCGGCCTTCGATGCGGGCGCCCGGCGAAACCACCACCTCGCCGACGGTCATGTGTTCGGCTTTCAGGAACGCGGTCGCTTCCTCTTCGGTGCCGACCAGTTCCAACCCGCTTTCGGTGACGAACTTGTCGATTCGTTTGGCCGCCGCCTCGAGCACCACAATGTCGCCTTCCTGAATGTGCTGGTGGCGTGCGGCGGCGAAAATGCGCATGCGGTCCCGAATCAGGCCGATGACAACGACGTCCTGCTCGCGGGCGTCATCGTCGATTTCGCCCAACGATTTGCCGATTGAGGGCGACCCGGCGGGCACCTTGGCCTCGGCAACGTAGTCCTCGATGTGGAACAGTTCGCCCGGCGGCGGTGCGGCGCGGCGCGATTTCGGAATCAGCCGCCAGCCGATCAATGCCACAAACAGCCCGCCCGCCACCGCCACCGCCGCACCGGCCGGCGTAAAGTCGAACATGCCGAACGGCGCATCCGCGACCCGGCCACGGTAGGTGGCGACGATAATGTTGGGCGGCGTCCCGATGAGCGTTACCAGCCCGCCGAGGATGGTTCCGAACGACAGCGGCATCAGGATGACCGCAGGCGACCGCTTGGCCTTGATCGCCGACTGCACCGCCACCGGCATCAGCAGCGACAGCGCCCCGACGTTGTTCATGATCGCCGACAACGGCGCGCCAATCCCGATCAGGGTGCCGATATGCGTCGCCGGGGTCCGGGTCCCCGGGGTCAGGCGGTCGGCCAGAAGATCGACCGCGCCTGAATTCAGCAGGGCCCGGCTCATGATCAGCACACCGATCACGGTGATTGTGGCGGGATGGCCGAAACCGAGAAAGGCCTCGCCCGACGGCACCACCCCCACCAGAACCGCGGCGATCAGGGCCGCAAAGGCGACGACGTCATAGCGCCACCGCCCCCAGATGAATCCGGCGAGGGCGAGCGCAAGAATGACGAATATTGCGGTTTGATCGAAGGTCATCGTTCGGCAAGCCAATCCGGCCCGGGAGCCCGGGTGTGGGAACCATGAAGGACAAGATGGGCCGAACGCAAGAGCCCGGCGATTCTACCTTCCAGCAGCAGGATTATCCCCTGCCTCCCGCCCCCCCCGCCGGGCCGCCCATGATTCACGCGGCGCGGCGTTCGCTGCGGGTCGTTTCGGTGGCGGCGGCGTCGACTTCAAGCGCCTCGGTCAGGACAACGCCATAATCGGCAAGCGCGGTCTCGGTCCCGATATACCCGTCGAGCACGTCGTCGCGGACCTTCTCCGGGTCGCGCGCCAGCGGGTCGCCGTAGCCGCCACCGCAGGGCCCGACCGCGAGGAAGGTATCGCCGGTGGTAGCCGGCTGGTAGGGGAGCTTCGAGGGCAGATCCGACGCCACCCCGGCCGCGGTGCGGAACTGAAGTTCAGCCGGATCGCCTTCGGCGCCGCCTGAAAAGCCCCAAGGCCTGAACATGTGGCCTTCGCCCTCGACCGAATAGCCGCCGTCGGCCTTGAACGAAAACTCGCGGATCGCACCAATGCCGCCCCGCCATTCGCCGGCCGGCACCATGTTCTCGCGCAGTTCATAGCGATCCACCCGCAGCGGCAGGTGGGTCTCAATGTCTTCGATCGGGTTGTTGCGAGTGTTGGCATAGAGCGTATCGACCGCATCCATCCCGTCCATGCCATGGCGCCCGCCGTAGGCGCCCTCGAAGATTTCCATGTGGACCCAGTGGCGCCCCTTTTCGAGGCCCGAGAACGCGATCACCTTGAGATTTCCGACCCCCGCCGAGACTTGTCGCGGCACGGCTTGCGCCAACGCCCGCATCAGGGTGTCGGCAATGATGACGCCGGGCGAGAAACGCGCGATGACCGGCGCCGGAAATTCCGGGTTGGCCAGCGTCGCCGGCGGCACGATGATCTTGATCGGCCGGGTAAGTCCTGAATTTTGCGGAACATGGCCGTAGACGGCAGTATCCACCAGGATCGAGCGCACCGTCAGCCAGATCGCGACATCGACCGTGCCCTCGAGCGGCATGTTGATCGGCAGGTCGATCTGATCCGCCGTGCCGGTCAGGTCGACGGTCATATCATTGCCCTCGACGGTGACGGTGACGACGATGGGAAGTTCCTTTTCTTTCGGATTGTCACTCAGTTCGTAACCGTCGATATGGCCGGTGGCCGAATAGGTTCCGTCCGGAATCTTGGCGATGGCGTCGCGCATCATGCGCTCGGATGCATCCATCAATGCCTCGGCGGCGGCGTTGACGGTGTCGATGCCATATCGGTTCGCAAGTTCCAGGAACCGCTCGCCACCGATTCGAGCGGCGGCGATCTGCGCTTCCATGTCGTCTACCACCAGGTGCGAGGCGCGGATATTGTCGCGCAACATGTGCCACACCATGTCGTTCTTGACGCCCTGGTCGTACACCTTGATCGCCTTGAACTGCAGGCCCTCGGCATAGACGTCCATCGCATCGACGATGCCGCAACTGCCGGGTGACAGCGCGCCGATATCCAGATGATGCGCGGTCGTGGCCGCAAATCCGATCAGGGAACCGTCGTGAAACACCGGCACTGCGAACAGCACGTCCGGGCCGTGGGACGAACCACCGTAGGGGTCATTGTGCATGATGACGTCGCCGGGCTCGATCGCTTCGCCGCGCGCCTTCAGGGTTTTCAGAATGCCCTTGATGTAACCCGGGATCGGACCCGATTGCAGCGGCGTCGACTGCTTGCTTTCGCACAACTGGCGGCACTTGGTATCGACGAGCGCGGCGCCGAAGTCTTCCGATTCCCGGATGATCGACGAATACGCCATACGCATCAGCTTGTAGCCCATCTCGATGGCGATGCTTTCAAGCGCGCCCTGAATTACCGACGCCGTGATCGGATCGACGGCAGGGCCGTTGTCGCCGCGCCCGGCGACGGGGCTTGGGCCGGTCATGGTGTTCCTCCCAGGCGAATGAACAGGTTGCCGCCGGTATCGGCGCGGGCGGTGGCGCCAGGCGGCACTACGGTGGTGGTGTCTTTTTGCAAAATGATGGCGGGGCCGGCGATGTCCTGTTCCAGCGGCAGGGTCTCGCGCTGGTAGAACGCGGTCTCGAAACTGTCGAGCACGCCGTCCACGCGGAAGTGGCAGGCATCGCGCTTGACCAGCGCCGCCTCGAATGACCGTTTCGCACCATCGAGCGAGGGGGTTCCGATCTTGGGCATGGTGCCGACGCCCGAAACGCGGATATTGACGATTTCGATTTCCGTATCGGGGTAGTTGTGGCCGTAGTCCTTGAGATGGGAGCCATGAAACTGTGCCCACAGGGCCTTTAGGGCGGCCGCGTCGAGGTCGCCTTCGGAAAGGTCGATCCGGAGCTCATAGCCCTGGCCGAGATAGCGCAAATCGCCCGAACGGAGGAAGCTTACCTGATCGGCATCGAGGCCCTCTTCGCGGAACTGGTTGGCGAGCCCCGATTCCATCGCCTCAAAGTCGCGCATGAGGCGGGCGGTATCGACTTCGCCCTGGACTTGGAATTCGGTACGAATCGCATCGTACTTGTGATCGGTCGTCAACAGGCCGACCGCGGAGGTGATACCCGGGTAAGGCGGAATCAAAACTTCCTGGATTCCCATTTCCGCCGCCACCGCCACCCCATGCAAGGGCCCCGCGCCGCCGAAGGCGACCAGCGCATAGTCGCGCGGGTCAATACCCTTCTGAACGGTACGCGAGCGGATCGCGTTCGCCATATTGGCGTTGAGGATTGTCAATATTCCTTCGGCGCAGTCATGCAGTCCGAGATCGAGTTCCTTCGCGAAGGCGGAAATCACCCGCGTCGCCGCCTCGACATCGAGGTCCATTTCGCCGCCCAGAAAATTGTCGGCGCTGAGCCGTCCCAGAACCACGTTGGCGTCGGTTACCGTCGGCAACTTGCCGCCGCGCCCGTAGGCGGCGGGGCCCGGTTGCGATCCGGCGCTGCGCGGGCCGACCCGGAAGGTGCCGCCCGAATCGCGCCACGCGATCGAGCCGCCGCCGGCGCCGATCGAATGAACGTCGATCATCGGCACCATCAACGGAAATCCTGCGATCCAGGTATCGCGCGCGGTCGCTTCGCCGAACCGCCCTTCGGTGACGATACCGATGTCGGCCGAAGTTCCACCGACATCGAAGGTGATGAGTTTTTCGCGTGTCGCGACCTCGCCGCACCACGCCCCGCCAAGGACGCCCGCCGCCGGTCCCGACAGCAGCGTCAGCACCGGGCGTTCGGCGACAAGGCCCGCCGTTGCGATCCCGCCGTTCGAGCCCATGATATGCAGATCGGCCTTCATCCCGCCGTCGCGGATGCTGTTCGCGAGTTTCGAGACGTAGGTCCGTACCTTGGGGCCGACAAAGGCGTTCATCGCCGCGGTGGTAAAGCGCTCGAACTCGCGGAACTGGGGCGTCACCGAGGACGAGGTCGTGACGAAGGCTTCGGGGTACACCTCGCGCACGATCTCGGCGGCGCGCTCTTCGTGGCCGGGGTCGATATAGGAAAACAGGAAACACACCGCAATCGACTCGACGCCTTCGTCCTTCAGCGCGCGGGCGGCGATACGCACTTCGTCTTCGTTCAGCGGCGCCAGCACGTCGCCCCGCGCCGCAATACGTTCGGTCACGGTCTTGCGGTGGCGGCGCCGGATCAGAGGCCGGTTCTGCCAGGGGATTTCCTGCATGATCGAATAGTGCTGTGGGCGCTGATGCCGGCCGATGTGCAGAATATCGCGGTAGCCCTTGGTGGTGATCATGCCGGTATGCGCGCCGTCATTTTCGAGCACGGCATTGGTGGCAATGGTGGTGCCATGTAGCACATGATCGACCCCGTTGCGGTCGATCCCATTGCGCTCGCACAATTCGTAAAGCCCCTGCATGACGCTCTTCGACGGGTCCTCGGGTGTCGTCGGGACCTTGTGGATGATGGTCCGGTTATCGTCCGTATCCGTATAGACGATGTCGGTAAACGTGCCCCCGACATCGACACCAACCAATTGCATCGACTGATTCCTCCCTGGCGGCGCGGCCCCGACCCGGGCCTGTGTTCCGGTAGCGCCCGGAAACGGCAGCCCGGAAGGACGAGCGCCGATGCGGCTCCGGCTTCCGGGTTTGGCGGTGGACAACACGCCTTGGGGCGGAATAATAGGGACCCACTCTTACCGCGTCCAGAAACGGGTGGAGCTTGTCTGCTCTGCCGGGGTGCGGCGGTTTTCTGTGCCGCGCGGCACCAAGTCCACGAAAGGTCGTCCGTTTATGTCCCCATCCAATCGCCCGATTTCGCTGGCGGTCCAGCAGGACCGCCTGTGGCAGCGCCTGATGGACCTGGCCACCATCGGTGCCACCAAAAAGGGCGGGGTCAACCGCGAGGCACTGACGCCCGAGGATGCCGAGGCGCGGGCGTTGATCCGCGGCTGGGCCGAGGCGCGTGGCTTTACGACCCACATCGACGAAATCGGCAATCTCTTTTTCCGCCGCGCGGGCGAAGACCCGAACGCGGCGCCGGTCGTCACCGGCAGCCACATCGACAGCCAACCGACTGGCGGCAAGTTCGACGGCGCCTACGGCGTGATGGCGGGACTTGAAGTCCTTGAGGCGTGCGAGGACATCGGCCTAAAAACCAGACGGCCACTCGAATTTGTCGCCTGGATGAACGAGGAAGGCGGGCGTTTCCAGCCGGCGACCATGGGCTCGGGCGTGTATGCGGGCAATATGGACTTTGCCGAAATGCTGGACGTACGCGACCGGGACGGGGTGCGGGTCGGCGACGCCCTGCCGCAATCGCTGGCGGCGACGCCCGGCGCCACGCCGCGCGCCTTCGGGAGCCCCGTCGCGGCATACATCGAGGCCCACATTGAACAGGGCCCGCGTCTCGAAAACGAAGACAAGACCGTCGGCGTCGTCACCGGCATTCAAGGTTGCCGCTGGTTTGCGGTCGAGGTTCTGGGCGAGGAGGCGCACGCCGGCACCACGCCGAACGCGGCGCGCAAGGATGCGCTGAAGGCTGCACTGGCGATGATTAGCGAAATGCACGACCTGATGGCTGACGAAACCGACGTGCTGCGGTTCACCATCGGGCGCCTCGAGGTATCGCCCAATTCACCCAACACGGTGCCGGCGCGCGCCTTCTTTACGGTCGATTTCCGGCATCCGGATCTCGCCGTGCTGACCGGGAAGGGGGATGCCATCAAAGGCATTTGCGAGCGCCATGCGGGCGGCCTGCCGTTGACGGTGAAAGAGACCTATTCGGTGCCGCCGACCACCTTCGATACCAGCGTCGTCGCGCGCGTCCGCGCAGCCGCCACCGAGCTCGCGCTGCCCAACATGGATATGATCTCGGGCGCGCTGCACGATGCCAAATACATGAACGACATTGCGCCGTCGGGGATGATCTTCGTCCCGTGTGCCCGTGGTCTCAGCCACAACGAGGCCGAAAGCGCGACACCCGAGGACCTTGCCGCCGGCGCCCGGGTTCTCGCCGAAGCACTGGTTGCCCTTGCGAACGAGGAGTCGTCATGACCCGTATCCTCACCCTCGGCGCCGCGCAAATGGGCCCCATCGCGCGCGCGGAATCGCGGCAGACGGTGGTCGCGCGTCTGCTGGAGCTTTTGCGCGAGGCGGCGTCGATGAAGTGCGACATCGTCGTCTTTCCCGAACTCACGCTGACCAGTTTCTTCCCGCGCTGGTTTATGGAGAACCAGGCAGAGATTGACGCCTATTTCGAGCGCGAGATGCCGAACCCGGCGACGCAACCGCTGTTCGACGAGGCCAGGCGCCTCGGCATCGGGTTCTATCTCGGCTACGCGGAACTGGTCGAAGAAAACGGCCGCACGCGGCACTTCAATACGTCGATCCTTATCGACAAGGCGGGCAATCTGGCCGGAAAATACCGCAAGGTCCATCTGCCGGGTCACGCCGAATACGAAAACTACCGTCCTTTCCAGCATCTTGAAAAACGCTATTTCGAGGTCGGCGACCTCGGCTTTCCGGTGTGGCGCACCATGGACGGCAACATGGGTATGTGCATCTGCAACGACCGCCGCTGGCCCGAAACCTACCGCGTCATGGGCCTGCAGGACGTGGAACTGGTGATGTGCGGCTACAATTCGCCGGTCCACAATCCGCCCGCGCCGCAACACGACCACCTGACGTCGTTTCACAACCATCTCTCGATGCAGGCGGGCGCGTACCAGAACGCGACCTGGATGGTAGGCGTGGCCAAGGCGGGGCGCGAGGAAGGCTGCGACCTGTTGGGGCAGAGTTCGATTATCGCGCCGTCGGGCGAAATCACCGCCATGACCTCGACCATGGACGACGAGCTGATCGTCGCCAAATGCGACCTCGATCTGTGCCGTTCCTATAAGGAGACCTGGTTCGCCTTCGATAAACACCGCCGGCCCGAGCATTATGGCCTGATCGTCGAACGCACCGGCGCGATTCCGCCGGACGGCGGATAAGATCCGGGCTCGCCGGGGCAATGCGGGCGACAATGCCTGCGCGCCCGCACTGGCCGCACTGCAAACCCGCAGCGTGAGGTGCGTTCCTCGACGCTACTCCACACCCCTTTAACTCCCCTCCCGGTGATTGCCGGGCCCACGCAATCGTGTCGCCAAGGCGGTTGCGGGCGGGCGCCACGGTCCTTCTAATCGCACTTCCCAATCGCACTTTTCCTCGGGCCCGGCGCCAGCAACCCGTGCCCCGGATTCCCTTCGCCGAGTTGTTCATGGTTCGACTGCGTTCTGTCCTGTTTCGGCGCCCGGCCGCGTTGGCGGCTGCGGGCCTCCTTGCCGTTGCGGGCGCGCCGGCGCAATCGGAACCGGTCTGGCGAGTCGACACTTTCGCTGCCGGCGACGAAACCACCAGCCTGTTCATCGCCGCAACAGAGTTGGGGCGGCGTCTGGTTCTGGAAACCGGCGCCGGGCACTTTCTCGGTGTGTCGATTTCGAACGGCAATGTCCGGTTCGGCCTGGTGCCGGGGTTTGCCCGGCCGGCCCCCGAGCCGCGCCCGGATAGCCTGCCGGATGCGGTGGTCTCTCATGGCGAGGGCGTCATTCGCGAGGCGTGGCTGATTGGGCCGACGGGGCGCTATGGCCATGGCGTCCTCGGCGACGCCATCGAAGGCTCGGGCGTGCGCGTCACCACGGCCAGCGGCGGCACGCTTGAAGCGGTCCTCGATACCGAATCCGTCTTCGAGGACCGGCTCGCGCGGCTTGCCGACCTTACGGGCGACGGCGAAGACGAGATCATGATCGTTCGGTCCTATCTCTCGGCCGGAGCGGCGTTGAGCGTCTATGGGGTCCGCGGCGGGGCGCTGGTCCGGATCGCCGAGGCGCCGCCCATCGGGCGGCCGAGCCGTTGGCTCAACCCGGTCGGCGTCGCCGATTTCGACGGCGACGGGGCGCCCGAGGCGGCCGCGGTCATCACGCTGCACATCGGCGGGGTTCTCAAAATCTACGCGCTGCGTGGCGCAGTTCTGGTCGAAATGGGCGCAGCGCCAGGCTTCTCGAATCACGCCATCGGCTCTCGCGAACTGGGGCTTTCGGCCATTGTCGATGCCAACGGCGACGGCGTGCCCGATATGATGGTGCCGGACGCCCGGCGCCGCGCGATCCGGATCGTCACCTTTGCCGGCGGCGTCTTCGCCGAGATCGCCAGGTTGCCGTTGCCGGCCCGCGTGCAGACGGCGCTGGTGCCCCTTCCGGGCGATTCACGGTGGCCCGCAATCGCGGTCGGGCTGGAAGACAGGACGCTCGCGCTAATCCACCGCTAGCGGCCTTACGGGCCGGGGTCGGGGCTTGCGGGAGGCGCGATTTCCGACTTCCCGAAAACCCTCCCGGTCATGGTACGCTTGGGCGCGGCCGGCTTGCGGGAAATTGGCTGTGCCCGGACTGCGGTGGGGACATGAACGAAATTGCCTATTTCTCTGATACCGGCCAGCCGGTGCCGCCGTGGCGGCGGCGATGACGGATCTCGCCGGGACCCCGGACTTGGCCGAACCGCAGACACCGGGCCGCCTGCTCGCGGCCGAAACGGAGGTGCGCCACCTCAAGAACACCATCGCCGCCCTACGCGAACAACTCGAAGCGACCCAGTACGGGCAGGAAGCGGACGTGCAGCGCGCCGTTGCCGAATCCACCGACGAAACCATGCAGCTTCGCAAGACTGCGGCGGTTCTTCGCGGTGAACTCGAGAAGATGCGCTTCGAAAATGAGGCGGCGATACAGGCAGCGGTCGCCTTGGCCAACGACGAGATTGTTCAGCTCAAGGGGACGGTAGCCACGCTGCGCTCGGAACTTGAAAAACTCGGTTATGAAAAGGAAGCGGCGGTACAAGCCGCGGTGGCGGCGGCCAACGACGAGATCGTGCAACTCAAGGCGACCGCCTCGACATTGCGCGACGAACTCGAAAAACTGCGCTATGACAAAGCAGCCGCCGTTCAGGCGGCGGTGGCGGCGGCCAGTGACGAAATCCGGCAACTCAAGCAAACCGCTTCGTCGCTGCGCGCTGAACTCGAACAACTGCGATTCGACAAAGAAGCGGAAGTTCAGGCGACGATTGCGGCCTCGGCCGACGAACTTGCCCAATTACGCAGCACGGTGGGCGCCTTGCGCGACGAACTCGACCGCACCACGGTCCGGTACGAGGAACGAATTCAGACTCTCGAACGCGATACCCGCAATGAAAATGCGCATTTGCAGGCTATGATCGAGGAACTACGCGAACGGTTGGAGAAGGGTAATGGCTAGCGAAGGTAGCGGCAGGTTGGCGCGGAGCGGACAGGCGGGACGGCGGGCCGGTGAAACCCGCGGACGAGCGAGCGCCGCCGGGACAAAAAAAGGCAAAAAAGGCACCGGCCGCGCGCCCTCGCAGCACCAGCTCGAGCAACGGTTGCGTCAGGCGGAGATGCTTCTCAACGTGTCGCGGCGGTGCGTGGCGATCGAATCGCTCGACGAGATTCTCGAAACCCTGGTCGAGATGACAACCTGGGAACTGGGGGCCGAGCGCGGCACCTTGTTCCTCAACGATTCAGCCTCGGGCGAACTCTATTCCCGGGTCGCCCAAGGCAACTTCAAACGCGAAATCCGCATCCTCAACGACAGCGGCGTTGCCGGCTGGGTGTTCAGCAACGGCGAGGGTGCCATCATCCATGACGCCTATTCAGACGAACGCTTCAACCCCAATGTCGATCAGCAGACCGGCTTTCACACCAAAAGTATCGTCTGCTGCCCGGTGCGCACCGTCAAAGGCGAAGTCATCGGCGTGTCGCAGGTCCTCAACAAGAAGAAGGGCCGGTTCACCAAGGACGATCTGGCGCTGATCGAGGCGATGACGTCGCAGGCCGCGGTGGCACTGCAAAGCACCCAGTTCGTCGAGCGCATGAAGAAAACCCGCGAAAAGGAGATGGAGTTCCTCGACATTGTCTCCGACGTGACCTCCGAGCTCGAACTCGGGACGCTGCTGCAGCGGGTCATGACCGAAGCCACGCGGATGCTTCAGGCCGACCGCTCGACACTGTTTCTGTACGACGAAAAGACCAGCGAATTGTTCTCCCGGGTCGCCATGGGCGAGTCGATCGGCGAAATCCGGCTGCCCAACAATGCCGGTATTGCCGGCGCGGTTTTCACTTCGGGGCGATCCGTCAACATCCCGCACGCCTATGCCGACTTGCGCTTCAATCCCTCGTTCGACAAGCAGACCGGCTATTTTACGCGTTCGATCTTGTGCGTGCCGGTGGTCAACAAGAACGGCAAGACCATCGGTGTTACCCAAGTGCTGAACCGGCGCGGCGGGCCGTTTACCGACGAGGACGAATCGCGCCTCAAGGCGTTTACGGCGCAGGTTTCGATCGCGCTCGAAAACTCGAAGCTGTTCGACGACGTTCAGCAAATGAAGAACTACAACGAAAGCATGCTGGAAAGCATGTCGAATGCGGTTGTCACAACGGATGAAGACGGCAAGATCGTTACTTGCAACGCGGCTGGACTGCGCATCATGAAGGTATCTGTAGACGAAATCATCGACAAGAAGGCCCAGGAATTCTTTGAAAGCGATAACATGTTCCTGCTCGAAAAGATCGGGTGGGTCGCTGAGACCCAGGAACACGACATCACCATGGATGCCGAAATGGCATTCGGCGGCGAAACGGTGTCGGTCAATCTCACGGTCATGCCGCTGATGAGCGGCGAGGCCAAACAACTCGGCACGCTGTTGATGATGGAAGACATCTCAAGTGAAAAGCGCGTCAAATCGACGATGGCGCGCTACATGGATCCGGGCCTCGCCGATCAGGTATTGGGCGGTGGTGAAGACCTGCTTGGCGGTCAATCCACGGAATCGACAGTGCTGTTCTCGGATATTCGTGGCTTCACCACGCTCACCGAGGGACTCGGCGCCCAGGGCACAGTCAGCCTGCTCAACGAATACTTCACGTTGATGGTCGATTGTATTTCCGCCGAGGAAGGGATGCTCGACAAGTTTATCGGCGACGCCATTATGGCGGCGTTCGGAATACCGGTCGCCCACGACGACGATGAAGACCGCGGCGTCCGTGCAGCAATCAACATGATCTCGTCTCTCCGGGTTTGGAACGCCGACCGCCAGGCCCACGGCCTGCCTCCGGTCGATATGGGCATCGGCCTCAATACCGACGTGGTGGTGTCGGGCAACATCGGATCGCCCAAACGCATGGACTACACCATCATCGGTGACGGCGTGAACCTGGCGGCGCGGCTCGAGAGTGCCTGCAAACAGTATTCGGCGCGCATCCTTATCAGCGAGAACACGGTGAAGAAGCTGCGCGGAACCTATCGGATGCGCGACATCGACAGGGTCGTCGTCAAGGGCAAGACCCAACCGGTGGGTGTCTACGAGGTGCTCGACTATCACACCGACGAGACCTTTCCCAATCTGATGGAGGCGGTGAATTACTTTAAGGCGGGCGTCGATCATTACCGCAAGGGCGCCTTCGACAAGGGGGTTAAATCGTTCAAGGAATGTCTCGCGCTCAATCCCGACGACGCCCTTTCGCAGACGTACATCGGACGCTGCGAGCACCTGAAGAAAGAACCGCCAGGCGACGACTGGGAGGGCGTCTGGGTGATGACCTCGAAATAGACTTCAGGGAAAGGGTTGGCGCAGGGTTCCTGGCGCGCGCCGGCGTGCCGCGGCGGTCAGCGTTTCCGCAGCACCTCGACCCCGGGTAGGCGTTTTCCTTCCAGCCATTCCAAGAACGCGCCGCCTGCCGCCGAGACATAAGTGAAATCTTGGGCGGCGCCCGCGTGCGCCAGTGCTGCCATGGTGTCGCCACCGCCGGCGACGCTGATCATTTTGCCCCCGCGCGTCAGTTTGGCCGCCGCCAGGGCAACGGAACAGGTGCCCCGGTCGAAGGGCTCGGTTTCGAAGGCGCCCAAGGGCCCGTTCCACACCAGCGTACGGCAGTCGGCCAGGCGCCGGGCGAGGGCATCTGCCGATTTCGGCCCGACGTCGAGAACCATCATCCCGTCTGGAATTGCGGTGACGCCGACCGTCCGGGTGGCGGTGCCCGGAACTAGCTCGGCCGCGACCACGACGTCCTCAGGCAGCACGATCTCGCATCCTGCGACCCCCGCGGTGGCGAGAATCCCGCCGGCAATGTCCATCAGGTCCGGTTCGCATAAACTGCTTCCGATGCCGATCCCTTTGGCGAGCAGGAACGTATTCGCCATGGCGCCGCCGACCGCCAGGACCTGCACCTGTTTGACCAGCGTCGACAAGAGCGCCAGCTTGGAAGATACCTTGGCACCGCCGATGACCGCGGCGAGGGGGCGCTCGGGTGTGTCCAGCACCTGTCCGAGGGCCATCAGCTCGGCCGCCATGCCGCGGCCGGCGGCGCTGGGCAGCAGGTGCGCGATCGCCTCGATCGAAGCGTGTGCCCGGTGGGCGCAACTGAAGGCGTCGTTGACGTATACATCACCCAACGCGGCAAGCGCGGCTGCAAATTCGGTGTCGTTGGTGGTCTCGCCGGGATGGAACCGAAGATTCTCCAGCAGGGCGACCTCGCCCAGTTCCAGGTCCGCAACCACGCGCGCGGCTTCGGGGCCGATGCAATCCTCGGCGAACGGCAGCGGCGGGCGTCCCAGCGCTTCGCCAAACACTTCGTTGACGCGCCTCAAAGACAGGTCTGCCTGAAACGATCCGCCGGGCCGGCCGAAGTGCGAAAGGAGGACGACCCGGGCGCCGCGCGAAAGAAGTTCCATTACCGTCGGCTTGAGGCGTTCAATCCGCAGTCCGTCGAGAAGGGTCAATTCCTCCATCGGCACGTTGAGATCGACGCGGACCAGCGCTGTCCGTCCCTCAACGTCGAGATCATCGAGGGTTTTGAGATCGTCCATGGCGTGATTTTGGGTGCGAAGGGTTGGGGCGCCCGAACATACCGGCCCAACCCGATTCGGGCAATCAGGCGCCGACGGTTTGCGGCGCGCGCGAGCCGTGATAGAGACGCTGGAACCATCGCCGCCAGGAGGGCCGGATGACACGAACCTTGTTGATTTCCTGTAGCGGCCCCGACCGGGTCGGCGTCGTCGCGGCCCTGACCGGGCGGCTGTTCGATCTCGGTCTCAATCTGGGCGACACCTCGTTTGCCGTCCTGGGTACCGCGTTCGAATTCAACGCCATCGCCGAAACTTCAACCGACATTCAAAATGCGGATGTAGCCGCAGCCCTCGAGACGCTCGACGAATTGCAAGGTTGCACGCTTGACGTTTCTGAATTCCGGTACGACACGCGCCACACTGCAACGGCACGGCGGACCCACCGGATCCGGGTTTCCGGCGGCGATCAGCCGGGTCTGATCGCGCGACTTACTGAAGCGTTCGTCGAATTCGACGCCAACATCGTCCGCCTCAATTCACAGCATCATGTTGCCGGCGGCCGGCAGATCTATACGACCCACTTCGATGTCGCTCTCAATCCGGACCGGGCCGAGGCGTGCCTGGCCGCGGTGTCGAATACGGCGCAACAGCTTCAGCTCGAGTGCAGTTGGGAGGATATCTGAGTCTCAGCCGGTAGTGCCGTCGGCGCGGAGCAGGCCATCGTCAATCATTTTGGTCCGCGGGCGCACCGGCCAGGGCGCCGTATCCAGCCACGTCACCAGTTCATCCGGCGGCACCGGCTTGCTGAAAAAGTATCCTTGGCAGGTGTCGCAGCCAAGTGTCCCCAAGGCATTCCAGGTCTCTTCGTCCTCGACCCCTTCGGCGACCACGTTGACGCCCAGGTTCTTGCCCATTTCGACGATGGTCCGGACGATGGCGGCGTCGTCGTTGATTTTGAGCATGTTGAAGACGAACGATTTGTCGACCTTGATCTCGCGGATCGGCAGTTTGCCGATGTAGGAAAACGACGTATAGCCGGTTCCGAAATCGTCGATCGAGAATCCAACGCCCATTTCAGCGAGTTCATTCACCGTCCGCGCGGCCTGGGCGACATCGGACATGATCGCGCTTTCGGTGATCTCCAGCATGACGCTGCCGCCCGACAGCGAGTGCCTCCCCAGCAGTTCGCCGACTACTTGGGGAAAGTTCGAATTTTGCAGCGTGATGGCAGAAATATTGACCGCAATCGGGATGTGGTTACCGGTCCGCTTCCAGGACCGGTGTTGGGCGGCGGCCTCTTCAAGAAGCCACTGCGTTAGCGGTTCAATCAGACCGGTTTGCTCGGCCAACGGGATAAAGGTGTCGGGCGGTACCATGCCGTGTTCGGGATGGTTCCAGCGCGTCAACGCCTCGACGCCGCAGACGGTTCCGTCCTCGGTGCTGATCTTCGGCTGGTAATAGAGAACCAGTTGTTTCTCGGGAACGGCGTTGCGGAGATCGCTGGCGAGCGACATCGAGTGGAGTGTCAGATTCGTATCGTCGCCAGCAAATACGACGAACGCTTGTTTGCCCCGTTTGGCCGCGAGGCGGGCCAGATCGGCATGGCGCAACAACGCCGAACTGTCCGATCCGTGATGGGGCGATACGGCAATACCGATACTTGAACCGACGCCGAGGTTCTGGCGCTCGATGGTATAGGGCGGGAGCATCGCGTCGTGCACACGTCGCGCCATGCTCTCGGCCGCTGGAATCGATGCGTTCTTCGGCATCAGGATCGCGAACTCGTCGGCACCCAGGCGCGCCAGTGTATCGGTCGTGCGGACCACATTATTGAGGCGTGTCGTTACCAGCCGCAACAGTTCGTCACCGGCAGCATGGCTCAACACGTTATTTACGTCTCGAAACCGGTTCAGATCGATCGCCAGTATGGCGACTTCGCGATTATCTTTCTCCGACAACGCCAGCGCCCGGTTCACCCGGGCGAAGAACAAGCCCCGGTTCGGCAAATCGGTCAGGGGGTCGAACAAAGCCCGCATGGTCAGCTGCTTCTGGGCTCGGATCGCTTTCGACTGGGCGCGGTAAAACCGGAGCGCCGTCAGTGCGGCACGCTCCAACCGCTCGGACGAGAGCTCCGACTGGTGAAAACAGTCGGCGACACCCAAGCGAACTACATTCGTCGCGCGCGACAAGTCCATGTCGCCGTCGAAAATGAAGATGACGGGCACTTCGATCCCGTGCCCGATAATGTGGGGAAGTAAGGCTTCGCCCCCGTCGTCCGGCAGGGTTTCACCGAGAATCGCAAAATCGAACCCGATCTGGCCTAAACCGTCGCTCGCAGCCTCGGCGGTATTCGCAGTATGGAGGGAATACCGGAAACCTGCCTCGGTCAATGCCTGGGCGACCGCCCTAATGTCGACGGCGGGGACTGCAACTAGAATCTTCAGTTCTTCTTTGTCCACGTTTGGACCGCCTCGAATCTATTTTGCTTGCTCCGCCGGAACCTGCGTATCCGGCTTGAGTTCGGGCCCAACGTCCGGCGCCGGAACTGCACCCGAGATGGCACAATTTCGGGATGCATTAGAACCTGTGAAAGTAAAGAACTGGTGAAAGAGTTCGACGGATTCCGCGACCTAGAAACCGCGCTTCCTCAACGGCCGGACCTCGGCCAGCTCTTCGACGGGGATATGACAGGCGATCCGGTGTCCCGACGCGGCCAACTGTTCGGCGGGCCGCCCGGTTTCGCATTGGGCTCCCACTTTTCGCGGGCACCGGGTGTGAAAAGGACAACCGTGTGGCGGATCGAGAGCGCTGGGCGGGCTTCCCTCAAGGACGATACGGCGGCGTTCCGCTTGCGGGTCGGTCACCGGTACCGCCGACAACAGTGCCTCGGTGTAGGGGTGATGTGGCGGACCGAACACCTGATCGGTCGTCCCGGTTTCCATCACTTGCCCGAGGTACAACACCACGACCTGGTCGGCAAGATATCGCACCACACCGAGATCGTGGCTGATGTACAAGAGCGTGGTTCCGAATTCGCGTTGAATGTCGATCAGCAGTTCAGTCACCGCCGCCTGAACCGAGACGTCGAGTGCCGACACCGGCTCGTCGGCAACCACCAGACCGGGACTGCCGGCAAAGGCGCGCGCAATTCCGATTCGCTGCTTCTGCCCACCCGATAATTGTCGCGGCAGCCGATTCGCCATGTTCTGCGGCAGCTTCACCAGATCGAGCAGACGTGCGACCTCGGCCCGGATTTCGCTGCGGTCGGTGCGCCCGCCCAGCCGCCGGACGACGCGCCCAATTTGGCCGCCGACGGTGTGGCTGGGATTCAGGGTTTCGCTCGGATCCTGAAACACCATTTGCATGGCCGCCAGTTGTTCGGGCTGGCGGCGGCGGACGGGGCGTGTCCCGATCTCCTCGCCATTGAACCGGGCCTCGCCCGCGGTCGCCGTTTCCAGCCCCATCAGAACCTTGGCGAAGGTCGATTTGCCACATCCGGATTCGCCGACCACGGCCAGCGTCTCGCCGCGCCGCGCGCTGAAGGTCAGGCCTTCGTTGGCTTGGACGTACCGCTTTCCTTGGCCGGAAAGGAGCGCTCCCAGGGTGCGGTCCTGAACGGGATAGCGCTTGTGAAGGCCGCGGACGTCGAGGATTGGCGCGGGGCCCTCGCCGGAGCGTAAACCGCGCGCCCGGGCCGGCAGGACCGCTTCGTCGGCGGCAACATCCTGCCAGCGACGGCAGCGCACACGGGGCGCCCCGCCGTCTGCGGTGGTGGTTTGCAGCGGCAGATCGGGCGTATTGCACAGACCTGGCGAGAAAAAATCGCACCGGGGGCCGAAATTGCATCCCGCGGGGCGCTCGTGCGGCAACGGAAGCTGGCCCCGGATCGGCCGCAACGGCCGCTCGGACTTATCGGCGGCGACTGTCGGAATGCAGCGGAACAGACCCTGTGTATAGGGATGGCGGGGGGCCGAGAAAACATCGCGCACCAATCCCTCTTCCACCACCTCACCCGAGTACATCACGCTGATTCGATCGCAGGTTTCGAGAATGAGGCCGAGGTTGTGCGAAATGTACAGAATGCTGGTTCCGTACTTGGCGCGAATCTCGGCGATCAGATCGACGATGCCGGCTTCGATCGTGACGTCAAGGGCGGTGGTCGGCTCGTCCAGCAGCAATAGCGACGGCCGTCCCAGCAGAGCCATGGCGATGACGGCACGCTGCTGTTGCCCGCCCGAAATCTGGTGCGGGTAGGCGTCGAAAACACGTTCCGGATCGGCCAATTTGACGTCGATCAGCACCTCCAGCACGCGGTCGCGCGCCTCGGCATCGTCAACCGAATCGTGGTATCGCGGCACCTCGGCAAGCTGTTGGCCGAGCGGCATGCTGGGGTTGAGCGCCGACATCGGCTCCTGATACACCATCGCGATCTTACCGCCGCGGACGGCGCGCAACTCAAGCGGCGCGAGGCTTTCCATGTTGCGCCCGCCGAACCGGATTTCACCGCCGACCGTGCGGCCGTTGCGGCCCAGATACCGCATGATCGCCATGGCGACGGTGGTCTTGCCGCACCCCGATTCGCCGACCAGGCCGACCGCTTCGCCCGGCGCCAGAGACAGCGAAAAATCTTCGACCGCGGGAACCTCGCCCGCGCGCGTGAAGTACGACACGCACAGATCGCGTATGTCGAGAAGCGGTTCCGCTGTTGCCCTGGAAGCCTTCGCGTCCATCGTCAATCCTTGAGCGAGATTTCCCGCAGGCCGTCGGCCAACAGGTTAAAGCCCAGCACCAATGAGGTAATCGCGGCGCACGGGTAAAGCACCATGTGCGGGAATACCATCGCCATCGGCCGTCCCTGATTCACCATGGTGCCCCAGTCGGGATCGGGCGGCGGAAGCCCAAGCCCGAGAAAACCGAGCGCGCCAATGGTTATCGTGACGTAACCGAGCCGCAGGCAGCCGTCGACGATGAGCGGTCCGCGCGCGTTGGGCAGAATCTCGACCAGCATGATATGCCATGTCGATTCGCCCCGGGTCTCGGCCGCGGCGACATAGTTGCGGTTGCGCAGGTCGAGAACCAGGCTCCGCACGATTCGCATGATGCCGGGCGTACTGGCGAAAGTGACGGCGAGAATGATGTTGAGGCCCGAAGCGCCGACGGTGGCGATGATGATGATGTAGAGGACCAGGATCGGGAACGACAGAATCACGTCGCTCAACCGCGACAGCACTTCGTCGATCCAGCCCCGCAGGTAACCGGCGGCAAGGCCCATGGCGACGCCGACGACATAGGCGCTGAGGGTCGCCGCCGGGGCATAGGTCAGCACCGTCTGCGCGCCCCAGATGATGCGGCTGAGAATGTCGCGCCCGAGATTATCGGTGCCGAGCCAGAATGTACCGCCGTCAGGCGCCGCCGCGAGCGGCCTTGCGAACGGGAGGATCTGCGCGTTGGGAGGAAAGGGCGCGATCAGCGGCGCCAGCAGTGCAATCGCGATCCACAGCACGATGATCGCCGTGCCGATCATGCCGACCGGCGATTCCCGCAACAACGCGAACGACTTCATCGTTCGCACCAACGCCCTGCGCACCCCGCGGGGGCGGATTGAACACTTCGTGAGTCTGCCATCGCCGGTACCTCAACTGAACCGGATGCGCGGATTGAGGTAGGTGTACCCCACGTCCGCAACCGTCTGAGTGGTCACCGCCACGAACACGGCGACCATGGTGCACGCTTCGATCAGGAAAATGTCCTGGTTGAGCGACGCCTCGAGCAGAAGCGCGCCAAATCCTTTGTAGGCAAAGAAGAACTCGACCACGATCACTCCCGACAAAAGCCAGTTGATCTGCAACATGATGATCGTGAACGGCGCGATCAGCGCATTGCGAAGCGCGTGCCGGGTAATGATGCGGCGATAGGGCAGACCTTTTAGAACCGCGGTCCGGATGTAGGGCGTGGTCATCACCTCGGCCATCGAGGCGCGGGTCATGCGCGTGACATAGCCGAAGTCGTAGAGCACCAGTACCAGGGCCGGAAGAATCAGCTCGATCGGATTCCAACCGTTGGTCATGCCCGAGGTTCCCGGCAGCCAGCCCAGCCAGAAGACGAAGATGGCGGCGACGAACACCGCACTGGCGAACTCGGGGATCGAGGTGGTGAAGATGCTCCCAATGGAAATTGCGCGGTCGAGCTTGGACCCCTCGCGCATACCCGCCAGAACGCCCAGCACCAGCGACAGCGGCACGATGATCGCAAGCGCCGTCAGGCCGAGGATGGCGGTGTTGCCGAGGCGGCGCCACAGGACATCGGCGACCGGAACCTTGAAGCGCGTCGATTCGCCAAAATCGCCCGTGAAGAACCGCCACAACCAGTCGAGATAACGCTGCAAGACCGGCTCGTTGTAGCCGTGGGCGGCGAGCCACAGTTCGCGCTGTTCCAGTGTCGAATAGGGTCCCAGTACCTTGGCCGCAACGCTGCCGGGCGAGACTTCGAGCAGCAAGAATACCAGGATCGACACCGCCACCATGGTCAGCACCAGGTAGCCGATGCGTTTGAGCAGCAAAAGCGTCACAGTTTGGTGCCGGCCAGATCGGCGTCAGACGCCGCGTGCCGCCTCGGCCTTGCGGCGGGCGCGCGGGGTGCGCGGGTCCGGCCGGTGCCGGCCCCGCGCATCCGCCCAATCAGGCGTCGATCCACACGTCGTTGAGGTGATGCTCCAATGCGTTGCCGAGTGTCCAGCCCTTCACCTTCTTGTTGTTGGCGTTGAACAGCGACCGCCACAGCGACTGTGAAATCACCGAGTCGTCCTGCAAGAGCTTTTCAACCTTCGCCATCACGACGCTGCGCTCCCTGGGATCGAGAATGCCGGTCGCTTCATCCAGCGCTTTGTCGAACTCCGGGTTGTTGTGCCCCGTTTCGTTCCATTTGCCGCCGGTCCGGTAGCCGAGACCGAGGTTGATAATACCCAGCGGCCGGTGGCCCCACGACGTGAAACCGAACGGCCAAGTCAGCCACTTGCCCCAATAGCTGCCGCCCGGCATGACGTTGACTTTGATGTTGATGCCCGCGGGCTTCGCCATCTCGGCCAGCGCCGTGCACGAATTCTGCTCCCAGGTCGGGTTGGCGACGCAGTTGATTTGCAGGTCGAGACCATTATCAAATCCGGCCTCGTGCAACAGCGCCTTGGCTTGCTCGATGTCGCGTTTGACCTCGGGCAGGGCCGCGTATTCGGGGTGAATGGGCGCCACGGCGTGGTCTTCCGACGGCAACCCATGGCCGCGAAAGACGATATCGACCAGGCGCTGATGATCGACGGTCAGCCGGATCGCCTTGCGCACGCGCGGATCATCGAACGGTTTTTCGGTAACGTGCATTCGGGCGACGCCGGTTGCCGCGGTCGGCGTTTCATTGAGGTTGAGCGTCGGAATTTGCTGCACCGCGTCGATCAGTTCGACGCCGAACTGGTGGTTGATGTCGATCTGCCCCGAGGCAAGCGCCGCCAGAGAGGCCGCCGGATCGTCGCCGGTATCGATGTAGGTGATCTTGTCGAGGGCGAATTCGTCGCCCCAGTATTCCGAGGCCGGACGCTTTTCCAGCACCAGCTTTTCGCCGACGACGTACTCGGCAAGACGATAGGGGCCGGTCCCGACCGGGTTTTTCGAAAGATCGCCGCCTTCGTCCGAAAACCGCCGGTGCACAATCAACGCCGGGTAGTCGCCGAAACTTTCCGGGATCGCTACGTTCGGCGTATTGAGGTGAAAGCGCACGGTATGATCGTCGATCCGCTCAATTGCGCCCCCGGTCATGGTCGTCGACATAACCGGATTGCCGTTGTCGTCCTTCTTGCCGGTGTCAGCGGTCGTCGTCATGGTGCCGAACCGGGACTGGTTCGACGAACCGGTGGCAGGGTCGAGCCAGCGTTCCATATTGAAGATCAGGTCGTCGGCGTTGAAGGTGTCCCCGTTCGACCATTTGACGCCGCGCCGAAGATGGAAAGTCCAGGTCTTAAGGTTTTCCGAGGCCTCCCAGCGTTCCGCCAGATAGGGGCGGGCGATATTGTCGTTTCCGATTCGAACCAGCGATTCGACGATTTGCCGTGCGCCGTTGCCTTTCTCGGTCCAGTCGAAGATTGCCGGGTCGGTGACTTCCTGAACGCTCATGCCGAAACGCAGGTGGCCGCCCATCTTCTTCATCTGGGCGCGGGCCTGCGGTACGAAGGTCTGGCCGTCGATCCGGCCCGCAACCGCATAGGCGGCGGTCGCCGAGACGCCCAGAAGCGTTGCCGTCCGCAGGAACTCGCGGCGGCTGATTTCGCGTTTCCGAAACTGTTCGATCAGCTCGGGAATGTAGGCGTGTAGTTTTGGGTCTTTGGTGTGCGCCATGGTTTCCTCCATCTGTTAGCGCCTCCGTTACGGTTCCCCGCGACGATTCAATCCGGCGCACCGACCGTTCTTTCCCCCGCGCTAATTCGCGGTCACAATACTTGGCTGGACAATAGTGCCGCCCATTATTTGCACCCTAGTATTGATACTTTTACTTATTGAAATCGCCATGCAACTAAACAAGTCAACGCAATTAATAAAAAAAAGGTCGGCGCCAATAAACGACTAGTATTTCTACCAGTGTCAGGAGCCGACCTCCAAAGTATTGAGAATGCCCGAGGGAATGTCAACGCGGTCGTAACCGATGCCGTTCGTCGCGGCTGCACGTCGTCATTACAGCCCGCAGTGGCGGGCCGGGCGGGCGGGCACCTTCCCGTAGGGAAGCGGCCCGATTTCGTCAACGCAGTTGCACTCCGTGCCGTTTTTCGCGGCTGATAATCCCTGTTGCGGCGTGCGGGCGCCGGCCGGTCGGGCGGCTCTCCGAAAAAAACGGCACGGCGCCGTCAGTCGACAAACTTCTGGCAGATCTTTGCCATGCCACGGTGATGCTGCGAGAACACGTCGATCACCGTCGGATCGAAATGGCCCTTGGGGTCGATGCGCTCATCACCCTTGGCGATGATCTCAACAGTCCGTTCGTGGCTGTAGCCGGGCTTGTAGGGACGCGCCGAGCGCAGCGCGTCGTAGGCATCGGCGACTGCGACGATACGCGCCGAAATCGGAATCTCTTCGCCTTTTACGCGGTTGGGGTAACCGCTGCCGTCCCATTTTTCATGATGAAACAGGGCGATCCCTGCGGCCAGTTTGAGGCGGTGGGAATGCGACAGAATCTGATAGCCGTAGATCGGATGCTTGTTCATTTCCTGACGCTCGTCGTTGGTCAGTTTGCCGCCCTTCTTGAGCACGGCGGCATCGACCACCATTTTGCCGACGTCGTGGAGTTGTGCCGAGTAGCGGATTTCGTTGCAGAACGCGCGCGGCATCCCCAGCTTGTCGGCTAGGTAATAGCTGTACTCGTTGACCCGGACGATGTGGTTGCCGGTGCCTTCGTCGTGAATTTCTGCGGCTCGCGCCAGCAGGCTGATCGAAAGTTTGAAGGCGTCTTCGGTCTGTTCCTGAAGGTCGGCAACTTTGGCGCGCTGCTTGGCGAGCGTGCGCGCGCGCTGGCGAAGTTTGACGTTTTGCGCCGCGATCCTTTCGAGATTGTCGGTGCGTTCGATATATCCAGACAGCACCCGCATCACCGGCAGTAGCAGGTTGGCCTGGTCGCGCGTAAAGGCAGCGGGCACCTCGCGCCCCTTTAGCCGGCGGTTGATCAGTTCGACCACGGCGACGACGTCGCCCTGAAAGTTCTTTACCGGCAAGCACAGAACCGAGCGCGTGACATAACCGGGCGGGTCCAGGTTGCGGTTGAATGCGTAGGGCTTGTTCGAGCGAATCCGGCGTACGTCGGACTCGCGCACGGGCTCGCCGGTGGCGGCGGCGAATCCGACGATGGTTGCCGTATTGACGGGGCTGGCGCGGTCATCTGCTGCCGGGGCCACCGGAACCGCGTCGTTCTGGCGTTGCACCATTTCGAGCAGGGTCTGGCGCCCGCGCCGGCGCACCACATGGACCGTGCCCGCTTCGGCGCCGGTCGTTTCGCGGCACTTGAGCAGAATTCGGGCCAACAGCGCCGAGACCGATGGCGGCGCTTTCTTTTCGACGAATTCGAGAAACTCGAGAACCAGGCTCATATCAGCAAGGCATGGATTGGGTACCGCGCGGCGGATATCGATCCTACGGGCGAAAGGCGCTCGACCGCAATCGCGCCGCGCGCCGGGACGGGGCGCCGCCCGGGTCGTCGGTCAAAAAGTCCGGATTGGCGGCAAAAGAAAACGGCGTCCAAAGACGTCGTTTTTCGCCCGCAGGCGCCGCTATTCGATTTTCCGGGCCGGCACGGGCTCAGTCGGTTGCATCCGCCGTGCTGGTTGTCGTCGCCTCCATGAGGTAGGCGATCAGGTCCGCCCGGTCCTGCTCCTTGCGCAAGCCGGGAAAAGCCATCTTTGTGCCCGGAATCATCTTTTTCGGCGCCAGGATGAATTCGTCCATTTTCGCCTCGTCCCATGCGAAATCCAGCTCCTTGAACGCGTTCGAGAAACGGAAGTTCTCGGCAGTCGCGATTTGCTGCCCCAGGATGCCGAACAGGTTGGGCCCAACCTTGTTCTTGCCGCCTTCTTCGAGTGTGTGGCACGCGGCGCAGCGCTTGAACAACCGTTTCCCCTTTGCGGTATCCTGCGCAAGCGCCGGGACCGCACCGAGGCCGATGGCAAACGCTGTACTGAGTGCAAGGGATTTCGCCAAATTCATTTATTTCTCCTTCATCAGGGGTTCCCCCCCGGGTTTGGGCCGGGGGCGCCGAATTGTTGGACGGCGACATTACTGACCATGCGGCACCGCAGCAATACCCGAAACCGCTTAATAAAAGCCGAATTCGGAGCAATTAGGGCTTCTTGATCACAAATTCGTGCCATGTCATGATTTTCCCGCGCCGAGGCAGGACCGCACCGATACCGACACTGCCAGCCAAATAAGATGAAACTATGGTCGCGGATCAGGGCTGGTTGGAAACGGGCGGCGAGGGGGACGAATTCGTCCTCTCGGCCGGTGGCAATTGGGATGTTGCCAGCATCGGTCGCCTCGACGGCGAACTGAAACGCGTCAGCGTTCCGGCAGCGCGGTCGGTCCGCATCGATCTCAGTCGGCTTGAACGCCTCGATACCGCCGGCGCATGGGTGCTCTACCGGACGGCGCGGGACTGGTCGGCGGCCGGCGCGACCGTGCGCGTCGAAGGCGCGTCCGCCGATCAGCAATCGTTGTTCGACGCCGTCAGCCGCAGCGACAAGCCGCACGAACCGGAAACTGGCGAGGGCACCGGCTTTTTGCAAATGATCGCCCACGTCGGTGCTGCCAGCGAAGAGGTTGCGCGCGAGGGCGTGGCGTTGCTGGGATTCTTCGGCCGGATCGTGACGACACTGGCGGGCACTGCGGTACGGCCGTGGCGGCTCCGGGTGACGCCGCTGATCTATCACATCGAGCAGGTTGGCCTGAACGCGCTCCCTATCGTGGCCCTGATTTCGTTCCTGATCGGCGTCGTGATGGCCTTTCAGGGCGCAAGCCAGCTGGTCCGCTTCGGTGCCGAGGTGTTCGTCGTCAATCTGGTGGCGGTCTCGGTGTTGCGCGAGATCGGGATTCTTCTGACCGCGATCGTTGTCGCCGGCCGTTCCGGCAGCGCCTTTACGGCCCAAATCGGATCGATGAAGGTGCACGAAGAAGTCGATGCCATGCAGACGCTCGGCCTCGATCCGATGGAGGTGCTGGTGCTGCCGCGCCTCCTGGCGCTGGTAATAACGCTACCGCTGCTGGCGTTCTTCTCCGATATCATGGGTCTTCTCGGCGGCGGCCTGATGTCGTGGATCGTGCTCGGCATCTCGCCGGCGGCCTTCGTCGAGCGCCTCAACGATGCGGTCGGCCTGTGGTCGTTCTGGGTCGGCATCATCAAGGCGCCGGTTTTCGGGTTTCTGATCGCGATGGTCGGGTGCTACGAGGGGTTGCAAGTCGAGGGCTCGGCCGAAAGCGTGGGCCAGCGCACCACTCGTTCGGTCGTCGAGTCGATCTTCCTGGTGATCGTGGTCGATGCGGCGTTCTCGATCTTTTTCCAGATCGTCGGCGTTTGAGGGCGGTCGTGGCGCACGATAACGGCATCGCCATCCGGATTCGCGGCCTGCGCACCCAGTTTGGTTTGCAGGCGGTCCACGACAACCTCGATCTCGACGTGATGCGGGGCGAAATTCTGGGTGTGGTCGGCGGATCGGGCACCGGCAAATCGGTGTTGTTGCGCTCCATAGTCGGACTCAAGCGCCCGGCCAGCGGGTCGATCGAGGTGCTGGGCCATCCGGTGACAGGCGTATCGTCGCGACAATTGCACCGCCTGGAAGAACACTGGGGCGTCTTGTTTCAGGACGGGGCGCTGTTCAGTTCGCTGACGGTCGCTGAAAATATCCAGGCGCCGCTAAAACAGCATTCCAAACTGTCACCGGCGTTGCTCGACGAAATCGCGACGCTGAAGGTGGCGATGGTCGGTTTGCCCGCCGACGCCGGACTCAAGTTTCCGTCGCAACTGTCGGGCGGTATGCGCAAGCGCGCGGGCCTTGCCCGGGCACTGGCCATGGATCCGGACATTCTGTTTCTCGACGAACCGACCGCCGGGCTCGATCCGATCGGCGCGGCCGCCTTCGACCAGTTGATTCTGCAGTTGCACCGCTCGCTTGGTCTCACCGTTTTCATGGTGACCCACGATCTGGACAGCCTGCATACAATCTGCGACCGTATTGCGGTTCTGGCGGAAAAGCGCGTTGAGGTCGTGGGGTCGATGGACGCAATGCTGCAGAGCGATCATCCGTGGATTCGGGAATACTTCCACGGCCCGCGCGGGCGTGCGGCGCTGGCCGGATAGAGCGGCTGCCGAGGATCGACCATGGAAACGCGCGCACACCATCTGCTGGTCGGGACCTTTGTCCTGGTAATCATCATCGGTCTGTTCGGATTCGTGATCTGGCTCGCCAAGATCGAAATCGACCGTGAGTTCACGCGTTATCAGATCTTTTTCGAGGGCTCGGTCGCCGGCCTCTCGACAGCCTCCAGCGTGCTCTACAACGGAATACCGGTTGGCACCGTGCAGGACATCGCCCTCGATCCGGACGATCCCAGCCGCGTCGGCGTTGTCATCGAAGTTGCCACCAATACGCCGATCAAATCCGATTCGGTGGCAACCTTGCAGCTACAGGGCATTACCGGCGTCTCGCTGGTTCAGATTACCGGCGGCAGTGCCGACAGCCCGCCGTTGCGCCCGCGGCCCGGCCAACGGCTTGCGGAGATCGATTCGGCGCCGTCGCAGTTCCAGCGTCTGTTCGCCGACGCGCCCGAGCTCTTGAATCAGGCCACCATACTGATCGAACAGGTGACGGCGCTGGTCAACGACGACAATATTCTGACGATCACCGAGATTCTCGAAGACACCCAGGCCGTTACCGGCGAGCTTGGCGCGCGCGCCGACGAATTCGGCAGCATCATGTCCAACATCGACCGCACTTCGGTCGAAATGCGCAAGGCGGCGGAATCGCTCAACGACCTGATCGTCGGTCTCGATTCGCAGGTTGCGCTGCTGGCCGATGGCGCCGAGGCTACCTTGTCGACGCTGCGCGGTACGATTTCGGGCGTCGATGCGGTGGTCGAAAACGATGTGCGGACGTTGCTGACGGATGCCCAGCGCACCGCTCAATCGGTGACTCAGGTGTCGGATCGGCTGAACATTCTGGTCGCCGACACCCAGCAACCGCTCGCCGATTTTTCCGCCGATGGTTTGTATGAGTTTTCGGGTCTGATCCACGACCTGCGCCAATTGATGGGGAGCCTGGCGCGGCTCACCAACCAAATCGAATCGGATCCGGCGCAGTTCTTGTTCGGGGGCGCCCAACGGGGGTTTGAGGCGAAGTGAAACGAAAACGTCTGATCCTGCTGTCCGTGGTGCTGGCGAGTCTGCTCGGCGCCTGCACCGGTGTCTTGCCGGGGACCGGGCCGCCGCCCGATCTCTATACGCTGACGCCGAAAAGTACCTATCCGGGCACGCTTCCCCGGGTGAACTGGCAACTTGTGATCGAAGAGCCGGTCGCCGCGGGCGGGCTCAACACGCAAAGTATCGCGCTGCGCGAAACCCATTTGGAGCTCGCCTACTTCGCCGGCGCGCGCTGGACGGAGCGGGCCACGCGGCTGGTCCAGACGCTACTGGTCGAATCGTTCGAGAACACCGGCAAGATCGTGGCCGTCGGCCGCCAGGTGATCGGGCTTCGGTCGGATATCAACGTCAAGAGCGAGTTACGGGAATTTCAGGCCGAATACTTCGAGGGACAAGATCGCGCACCCAATGTGCGCGTGCGCCTCAACGTCAAGCTGATCCGCCAGCCGCGCCGTGAAATCGTCGCCTCGCAGAACTTCGAGGCGCTGTTGCGGGCTCCCGGCACGTCGATGCCGATCATCATCGAAACCTTCGACGAGGCGCTCGGTGATGTTCTCAAAGACGTGGTCCGGTGGACCCTTGAGGAGGGCGAAAAGGCGTTGCAGGGCCGCGGCGGCTGAGCCGCGCACCCGGCACCACGTATTCCCTATTCGGCGGCTGTGGCGGTGCCGCGGAACTCGTCTTCCTCTTCCAGCGCCAGAACGGCATCGGCCATCGCTGCGTACTGGGCGAGGCGGTCGCCGCCGATATCCTGGTAGGCGAGGTTGCTGGCGCCAAGGCCGAGCGCCAGCTGCATCTCGGTCGCCATGTAGCCGGTCGTCAACGGGTTCAGCACAGGGGCCGGGCAACGCGCCGCAATCTCGTCCGCGACCGGAGCCATGCAGGTGCAGCCCAACATGATGGTGTCGGCCCGGTCTTCTTCGATCGCCTTCATGCATTCGGCAACGATACGGTCCTGCTGGCTCGCCTCGCCGCGACGCATTTCGGTAACGAAGTTCTCGTCGTCCGAGAGAGTCGGCAATTCCTCGTCCTGCGAAACGCACCGCACCGAAACGCAATGCCCGTTCATGCCGTAGAGTCGCAGCAAGTTCGAATAGATGAACCGAAGCGACTCGGGCCAGATGGTAACGATCGAAAACCGCTCGCCCAGTTGCGCCGCCGCGTGCATCGTCGCCTGGCCTGCCCCGACGACCGGAATTGTCAAGGCCGAACGCAAAGAGCCGAGACCATAGTCGCCGACGGTATTGATGAAGATGGCGTCGAACCCGTCCGCGGCCGCCCTCAGGCCCGTTTCGATGTTGCTGACCGCGGACAAGTTTCGATTGATCTGGTTGACGGGAAACGCGGGCAGGCGCTGTTCGAACAATCGGGGATCGAAACCGCTCCCGGCAATATCGACAATCTGCTGCGGCGGGGTGTCGTGACCCTCGCGCCGGAATCCTGTTCCAATAACGGCAATTCTCATGTCCGCTCCCTTGTCGGCGTGCGTCCAAGCAAGGCGCCAACCTACCAACCGCCGCGCTATTTGTCATGATTCGGGCTGCGCCGTGGCGCAGTCCCGCGGTTTGGGCTACAGTTTCGCGATGAGCGACACTAGGCCGACCTCCTCTCAGGCGCGCTACCTCAAGCGCGGGCTCGACCAGCCCGGCGGCAAGCTTCCCTTGTTCGACCGCGAGGGCCAGAAAATCAGCACCAAAACCATTCGCGCCTGCATTCTCAAAGGGTGGGCGGAACCCTGGTTCGATAACCCGATCAAGCCGGATTGGTTGGTGTGCAAGTTGACCGGCGGCGGGCGGCGCGCGGTCACCGGCCGGCGCTCCACGACCGCCTGAACTTCCGTCCGCAACCACGCGAGAGGTCTGCATGTGTCCGCCGGTCTGATTACGCTTGTCGCTACATCGGTATTCTTTGTCGGCCTTCACGTCGTTCTTTCGGGAACCGGGCTTCGGCGGTCGATTGTGCGGGTCACCGGCGAACGGCCATTCCAGGGCCTGTTCTCGGTGCTGGCCGCGCTCGGCTTGCTGTGGATGGTGTTGGCCCACCGCAGTGTGACCGGCCCGGTCCTGTGGGAGGCGCAATTCCTAGAAGACATCGTGCTGGTGGTGATGCCGTTTGCATTGATTCTGGCAGTGGCCGGCTCTACCACGCGCAATCCAATGTCGGTGGGCCAGATCGGGATGCTGGAAGCGGACCGGTCCGTCCACGGCATCGTCCACGTTACCCGCCACCCGATAAACTGGGGCATCGCGATGTGGGCCGGGGCGCACATGCTCGCCAACGGCGACGTACCGTCGCTGATTTTCTTTGGCGCCCTGGCGTTTCTCGCAATGGTCGGATCGTGGCAGATCGACCTCAAGCGCAAGCGGGAAAAGCCCTACCAATGGGCCCAGTTTTCCGCCCAGACGAGTTTCGTGCCGCTGGCCGCCCTGATCGGGCGGCGTACCCGGGTCAGCCTGGGCGAGATCGGATGGATTCGAATCGTCGCCGCCCTGGCTCTGTACGCCATCCTCCTTGGGGTTCACCCTTGGCTGTTCGGCGAGTCCGTCATTCCGGGCCAGTAGAAGTCCGAACGGTGCGACAAATTGCGGCCTTGCCGGTAGCGGCGCGCCGACTACCTTTCCGGTATGGGGCAGTGTGCCCCGCGCAAGCGAAAACGAGGCCGGTCATGGGTATCAAGGATATTCTGGTGCATCTTGCCAACGACGCCCACAAAATACAGCGGCTAGATGCCGCCATATCGGTGGCGCAGAAATTCGACGCCCATTTGATCGGCTTGTTCGTTCCGGTCGCCCATGTGCTGCCCGGCTACATCAAAACCTATTTCACTGAAGAGATGTTGGCGGGGCGCCGCGCCGAGATGCAGCGCGACATGGCATCGGTGCGCGACATGTTCGAAGACCGTGCCGAGGGTGCCGACATCCCGTTTGAATGGCGCGAGAGTAGTGAAAACGATCTGGGCGCCGTGATCACCCAGGCTCGGTACGCCGATCTCGTTGTCGCAAGCCGGCGCGACCCCGACTCGCCCGAGGCCGACGCCGAATATGACCTGGCCGAAGAACTGGCCCTGCGCTCGTCGCGCCCGCTCCTGGCGATCCCCTATTCGGGGAATTTCAAGACCATGGGCGAACGGATCCTGGTGGCCTGGAACGGCAGCCGCGAAGCCGCCCGGGCAACCCACGACGCCCTGCCTTTTCTCAAGCGCGCCACCAAGGTTGTGGTTCTGGGGGTCAACGCGCCGAGCAAAGACTATATTCCGGGCAGTGATATTTCGGCCCATATCGCCCGCCACGGGGTCGCGGTCGAGACCCACAACCGCGACAGCGACGGCATTGGCGTATCCGATGTGCTGCTCGATGCCGCCAGCGATATTGGCGCCGACATGATGGTTCTCGGCGCTTACGGCCACTCGCGCTTCCGCGAGGTGGTGCTGGGTGGCGTCACGCGGAGCTTGCTTCATCACATGACCGTCCCCGTGCTGATGTCGCATTGAGAGGCCGAGGGCGCCGAAAGCCCTTTAGAAACAAAGTTTGGATGCCGCCGGGTCCCCGTCTTTGCCATTGACGCTGAACCCTGGATATTGCACACACTGCTGCTGAATACCTGCAACCGATAGTACTTTGGGGAGTGCGCTTGTTCGCAACGGGTGACAAATCGAATGAGCTTCAAGATCAAGTTCTGGGGCGTGCGCGGTAGCATCGCGTGCCCCTCTCCCCGGCACGTTGCTTTTGGCGGCAATACCAGCTGCATCGAAGTTTCACTTGGCGGCAATCGCATCATTTTTGACGCCGGCACCGGGTTGCGGAATCTCGGCCACTGGCTCAAACGCAAAAACGTAAAGCACGCCAAGATCTTCCTGTCCCATACCCACTGGGACCACATCGACGGCTTCCCGTTTTTCTCGCCCGCGTTTTCCAAAGACAACCATTTTCTTATTAGCGCCGGGCACCTTATGGATCAGGGCGGCATCCAAAAAGTGATATCCGGGCAGATGTCGCAACCGACGTTTCCGGTGCCGCTGGAATTCATGGGCGCGCGGCTCGATTTCGAGGACTTCCGTGCGGGCGATACCTTTTCACCGTTTTCGGGTACGCGTGTGGTCACGGTGCCTCTCAATCATCCCAACGGCGCCACCGGCTACCGGGTGGAGCATGCGGGCAAGGCGTTTTGCTATGTGACCGATACCGAACATGTGGTCGGCAAATCCGACGAAAAGATTCTCGGCCTGATCGAAGGTGCCGATCTCGTGATTTACGATTGCACCTATACCGACAAGGAATTTCCCATGCGGGTCGGCTGGGGTCATTCGACATGGGAGGAAGGTGTGCGGTTGTGCCGGGCCGCAAACGCCAAGACGCTGGCGATATTCCACCACGATCCGGACCACGCGGACGGGTTCATGGAGAAACTCGAGAGCGAAGCCCGCGCCATGTGGTCGGGCGCCATCGTCGCGCGCGAGAATATGCGACTCAACCTGATCTGACCGTCGCGCGGTCCGGTATTGCAGACCGGGCCAAACCGCGTATATAGAGACCGATTAGTCGGGGACCGGCGGTCGCAAACGTGCGGCGCGGAGAAACTTGCCGTGCCCCCTCCATCTGAACACTCCGGAGCCATGCCATGACGATTCAGGTCGCCATCGTCGGGACCGGCCCGGCCGGGTTTTACGCTGCCGAGGCCCTGCTCAAGAGCGATGCCGAGTGTCGCATCGACATGATCGACCGGCTGCCGACGCCCTTTGGCTTGGTTCGCTATGGGGTGGCGCCCGACCACCAGACCACCAAACGCGTTACCCGGGTGTACACCAAGATTCTGCGCCGCGAGGAAGTGGAGTTCTTCGGCAACGTCGAGGTCGGCCGCGACGTCACCCTCGACGAACTGCGGTCCGCCTATGACGCCGTGGTGTTCGCCACCGGGGCGGCCCACGACTGTTCCCTCGGGATTCCCGGCGAAGACAAGGGTGGCGTCATCGGATCGGCCAGTTTCGTCGGTTGGTACAACGCCCATCCTGATATGCGGGACCTCGACCCCGACCTGGGCTGCACCGCCGCCGCCGTCATCGGCAACGGCAACGTCGCCATCGACATTGCGCGGGTGCTGGTCAAGACTCGCGAGAATATGGCGGAATCGGACCTGCCACCCTATGCCGCCGACGCGATCGCGCGATCTCCGCTTCGGGATGTCTACATGTTCGGGCGGCGGGGCCCCATCGAGGCGAAATTCACCAACGTCGAACTGAGGGAAATGGGGCACCTGGAAGATGCCCTGGCGGTGGTGGACCCGGCCCAACTTCCAGACGACGTCGGCGATTTGCCGGAAGGCCGCGACCGCCGTCTCAAGGAAAAGAATCTCGCCACGCTCAAGGGGTTCGCGGCCCAGGCCGGGCGTGAGGTAGCGCGGCGGGCCCATTTCGCGTTTTTTGCGACTCCGGTCGAGATCCTTGGCGGCGACCGGGTCGAGGGCCTGCGGCTCGAACGGACCCGGGTCGTCGCGGGCCGCGCCGTCGGCACCGGTGAATTTTTTGAGATCCCGTGCGGCCTGGTAATTCCGGCAGTGGGCTACCGGTCGATAGCGGTCGAAGGCCTGCCCTTCGATGAAAAATCGGCCACCATACCCAACCATGACGGCCGAGTTGAGCCGGGGATCTACGTGGTTGGCTGGATCAAGCGCGGCCCCAGCGGCGTGATTGGCACCAACCGTCCGGACGGCGTGAAAGTGGCCGGTCACATCGTTTCGGACTGCCGGGACAGCGGCAAACCGGCGGGCCACCGGTTGCGGTCGTTGCTGGCCGGGCGCGGGGTCGGGCCGGTGTCGTTTGCCGACTGGGAGGCGATCGACGCGGCGGAAATTGCTGCCGCCGTGCCGCCCGCGCCACGGCGCAAATTCGAGACCGTGGCGGCCATGTTGTCGGTCCTCGAGGCGCCCGCCGCGCCAGCGCTGGCGGTGTCGGGGTCCGATCCCGAGTAGGCGGTTTTTCGCCCCGAGAGACCGGGAATTCCCTTGATTTTGGAGCCGGCAGGGCCCTAATTTCCGTTGGGCGTACGTGCTGGCCGCAGGGTTAGTGTTTTCCTTGCGAAGGCTCCGACCCCTCCGGCAATAGTCAAGAAGGCTGACAATGACCGAGATGGCCCCGATCGAGGCCGGCGAACACCGGCACCTGTCCCATTCGGCGGAAGTCGAATCGGCCGTGGTCCGGTTCGCGGGCGATTCTGGTGACGGCATGCAGTTGACCGGCGCCCGGTTCACCCAGGCGGCCGCCCTGGCGGGAAACGATCTCTCGACGTTTCCCGATTTTCCCGCCGAAATCCGCGCGCCGGCCGGAACGACTTTCGGTGTGTCTTCGTTTCAGATCAATTTCGGATCGCGCGTCATCAAGACCTCGGGCGACAGCCTCGACATGCTGGTGGCGATGAATCCGGCTGCCCTCAAGGTCGAACTCCCCGACCTGCACCATGGCGGCATCGTCGTGGCCGATTCGGGCTCATTTTCCGATCGCAATCTGCGTAAGGCCGGCTTCGAAATCGACCCGCTCGGCGACGGATCTCTCGCTAGCCACCGGGTCATCGAGATCGACATTTCGCGGCAAACGCAGGAAGCGGTGCGCGCGCACGGTCTTTCCAAGAAAGAGGCGCTGCGCTGCAAGAATATGTGGGCGCTGGGGTTGGTGTACTGGATGTACGAGCGCGACCGGCAGCCCACCATCGACTGGCTCCGCTCCCGTTTCGCAGACCGGCCCGAGATTGCGAACTCGAATATCGACGCCCTCAACGCCGGTCACGCCTACGCCGAAACAGCGGAAATGCCGGAAGGCGTGGTGCGCTATCATATCCGCGCCGCCGACATCGAACCCGGCCTCTACCGGACCGTTACGGGCGGCGAGGCGATGGCTTGGGGCCTGGTTGCGGGCGCGCAACTTGCCGGGCTGCAACTGTTTTTCGGATCGTATCCGATCACGCCGGCGTCTTCGATCCTGCACATACTTGCCAAGCTCAAGCACCAAAACGTCATCACCTTTCAGGCCGAAGACGAGATTGCGGCCGTGTGCTCGGCGATCGGCGCCGCCTATGCTGGGGCGCTCGGAGTCACCTCGAGTTCGGGACCCGGAATTGCGCTCAAGTCAGAAGGTATCGGGCTTGCGGTCGGCGTCGAGCTGCCCCTGATCATTGTCAACTCGCAGCGCGCCGGGCCGTCCACCGGCCTGCCGACCAAGACCGAACAATCTGATCTGTTTCAGGCCTTGCACGGCCGCAACGGCGATTCTCCGATTGCCGTGCTGGCGTCGCGCTCACCGTCCGACTGTTTCGACGTGGCGATCGAAGCGGTGCGGATTGCGGTGAAGTATATGGTGCCGGTGATGATTCTCACTGACGGCTACATCGCCAATGCCGCCGAGCCCTGGCTGATTCCCGATGTCGACGCACGCCAGCCGTTTCCGGTCAAGTTTCGGACCGATCCGGAGGACTTCCACCCCTTCCTGCGTGATCCCGATACGCTGGCGCGGGTGTGGGCGGTTCCCGGTACGCCCAGTCTCGAGCACCGCATCGGCGGCATCGAGAAGGACTACGATACCGGCCATATTTCCTATGAGGCCGCCAATCATCAACGCATGACCGGCGCGCGGCTCGGCAAAGTGGCCGGGATTGCGCGCGACATTCCGCTACAGACAGTCGACGGCGGCGTCTCTGAGGGCCGCGTCGCGGTGGTCGGCTGGGGGTCGACCTACGGCCCGATCAGCCGGGCGGTCGCCAACATGTCGGCGCGGGGAATCAGCGTCGGGCATGTGCATTTGCGCCATCTCTCGCCGTTGCCACGCAATCTGGGCGAAGTGCTTGCCAATTTTGAACGTGTCATCGTGCCTGAAATGAACACGGGCCAACTGGTGCAGATCCTGCGCGCGACTTACCTGATCGACGCCAGGTGTGTCAGCAAAGTCACCGGTCAGCCCTTCAAGATTTCCGAAATCGAGGCGGCGATCCTCGCCGAACTGGAGTCCTGACATGAACGTTGTTCCTGCTGTGCAGAAGCGTACCGCCAAGGACTTCGCCAGCGACCAGGAAGTCCGCTGGTGTCCCGGTTGCGGCGATTACGCGATTCTCAAGGCGATGCAGAAGACGATGGCCGAAATCGGGGGCGACCCTGAAAAAACCGTCTTTGTGTCGGGTATCGGTTGCTCGTCGCGCTTTCCCTATTACATGGCCACCTACGGCTTTCATACCATCCACGGGCGCGCGCCCGCGGTCGCCACCGGTATCCGCCTCGCCAATCCAAATCTCGACGTGTGGGTGATTACCGGCGACGGCGACGGCACATCGATTGGCGGCAATCACTTGTTTCACGCCCTGCGCCGCAACGTCGATTTGCAGATCATTCTGTTCAACAACGAAATTTACGGTCTTACCAAGGGTCAATATTCGCCGACTTCGCGGCCGGGAACGAAGTCGCCCTCGACACCCGAAGGCTCGCTCGACAATCCCGTGCATCCGGCCAGCTTTGCGCTCGGTTGCGGGGCGCAATTCGTGGCCCGTTCCATCGATACCAGCAAGACTCATTTGCCGGAAATTCTCAAACGGGCGCACACTCATGACGGGGCATCTTTCGTCGAGATTTTTCAAAACTGCATCGTCTACAACGACAATGTATTTGGTGACTTCATCGAAAAAGATATTGCCGCCGACAACCAGTTGTTCGTCGAGCACGGGGCGCCGCTGATCTTTGGCACCGAACGCAAACGCGGCCTGAGGCTGAAGCCCGGCACGCTCGACCTCGAAAGCGTTGTCATCGGCGAAAACGGCATGACCGAGGACGACCTTCTCGTTCACGACGAGACCAACCACGCGCTTGCCGCGCTGCTGGCGGCAATGCCGCGGCCGCAATTTCCGGTCGCGCTGGGGGTCCTGTACTGCGATCCTTCGGCCAGCTTTGAAACCAAAGTCTGGGCCCAGATCGACAGCGCCCGCACGGCCAAATCCAGTGCCGGTCTCAACGCCATGCTGCGGCAGGGCCATACCTGGGCGGTAGAAAACTGAACCCGAATTCAACTGCAACGAGACCGCCGAGCCTGTTCACGCCGAAAACAAAATGTTAGCCTTCGTTTCTCCTACGCCACAATTGGGGGCGCGATGGGGAAGGGATTGAACTGTAGATGGATGGTTACAACCTGAGCCTGTTTACGGTTCTCGTTGTCGACGACAATTCGTGCATGCGCAACCTGTTGCGTTCGATATTGTTGCGCCTCGGTAGCGGAAACGTCGTAATTGCCGGAGACGGCGGCGAGGCGATCGAACTTCTCAAGCTCATGCAAGATGATCCACGCAAGGCTGGAATCAGCAGCGTGGATTTCATCATGTCGAACTGGGAGATGTCGCCCGTCGACGGCATTATGCTGTTGAAGTGGCTGCGGCGGCACAAGGACTCTCCCGACAAGTTCATGCCCTTCATCCTCGTCACCGGCCACGCCGATATGGAAAAGGTGCGCGAGGCGCGCGATCTCGGCGCCACCGAAGTTCTTGGCAAGCCCTATTAGATCCAGAGTTTGACCCGGATACTTGGCCAGTTGATCGAACGGCCGCGTCAGTACGTGCTGACACCGGTATATTTTGGTCCGGACCGGCGGCGCCGCCGTGCCGAGACCAGCAAAGGCGAGCGCCGCATCATCACCGACAAGGAAGCGGAAGTCATTTACGACGACGGGAATTTCTGACCGATGGCCTCCGAAAACAGGCGCCCGACCGCACCTGGCATGCGAGCCAAGAAAAAGGCCAAGGTGCGGTATTTCCGGCTGCGCAACAAGCTCAAGGACAAGGCAGGCAGCGGCGTTGCCGGCGGCAGCCTGGGCTTTGCCAGCGAAACCCTGGAAGAGGCGATGGCCGAAATCTCCAAGTTCTCGGAAGGCTATCCCGAATGGGTCAGCGGTTCGGTGAATCAACTCGTCGCCGCCCTCAAGGTGGCGCAGTCTGCGCCCGAAAAGGAGCGCTACCGGCCCTATCGCAAGATCAACGAGATCGCCCACGACATGCGCGGGCAGGGCGGTACTTTCGGGTATCCGCTGATTACAACGTTCGCCAAGTCGCTGCACCAGTTTACCGGGCGCAGTGCGGGAACCACCGACGACCATGTCGAAATCGTCAAGGCGCACATCGACACGATGAACGTCGTGATCCGCGAGCGGATCGAGGGCGACGGCGGCACGACGGGCGCCGAACTGATCGAGGCGCTGGAACTGGCGATCGAAAAGTTCAGTCGGACAAATTAGGTCACGTACCCATTGGTCCAGAAAACCAAAACAGATCAGAGGGTTACTGACCTGTTTGGAACAAACTGTGGCTGGCGAAGAAACAAGTCGTTTCAATGCCTTGCGTTGTTTGTGAGTCCACGACCTAGAGCAAACCGTGCGGTTGCCGGATTCCGGACACCGGCGCCATCCGCACCGCGAATCGGCGCTGGCCGCAAGGGTCTGCCGCCGACGCCCTGAACTCGTTCAAGTCCGGCGCTGGCCGATAGCCGCTGCCCCGCCCCGCCACGATTTGTCGCACCCGCGAGCCGTCTTAGCGGCTTCGCCGGTGGTTCCGCAGACGATATAATACGCGAACCAGTTTTAGACGGGCCGGCGCTGTTCGGTTCCGTAATGGAGGACCAGGCATGAAGAAGCTTGTCCTGCTGGCGGCACTACTCCTGATCGGGACGGCATCGGGCGTCCGCGCCGACCTCGCCGATGGGCAGGCCGCCTATCTGCGGGGCGATTACCCGGCTGCGTGGTCCAGTCTGCGCGGCCTCGCTGAGGGAGGCGACGCAGAGGCTCAATATATCGTTGGCGCCATGTACGATCACGGGCAGGGGGTGGCGCGCAGCTACGCCCAAGCCGCGGAATGGTATCGCCAAGCTGCGAATCAGGGCTACGCCGAGGCCCAATTCAGCCTCGGATTCATGCTCTACAACGGTACCGGCACCAACGGCGGCGCCGTCGCGCAGAATTATTCCGGAGCAGCGCGCTGGTTCAGGCTTGCAGCCGGCCAGGGCGTCGTCGCGGCCCGCCACCTGCTCGGCCAGATGTACCTCCGCGGCGATGGTGTCGAAAAGGATCCGGCCGCGGCCCTGCGTTGGGCGCGGTTCGCCGCCTATCAAGATTTTGCGGGCTCGCAGTACATCGTCGCCGTCCTGCTCGGCAACAGTAGGGTTCCCGAGGATATGATCGAATCCTTTACTTGGTTCGAAGTCCTGGCGCAGCGCGGGTACCCGGGAGCTGCGGCCAATCGCGATGCCGTGCGCGAACGCCTGACGCCGGCACAGGTTGCCCTCGGCGTGCAGCGCGCCCGGTCTTGGATCGAGCGCAACTGACGAAAGACGCTTCAGTCCGAGCAGGTGGCCTAGCGGTCGGCGTTGGCGACCTTGATGACGCTCGCCGTCAGGGCATCGATTTGATCCGCCTCGGCGCTCCTGAACTCGGCGCCACCATCGGCGTGCCGGTTCAGATATTCCGCCAGCACCTGCGCAACCGCACTGAGTTGGGGTCGTCCGAAGGTTCCTGCCGCCCCGGCAAGGCTGTGGGCGGCACGGTAGAGTTTCCCTAACGATTCGGCGGCATAGCCGGTGCGCCGCGATTCCGCGAGGTCGTTTTCAAGCGCCAAAATCCGTTTCGGCAGCGATTCGGAAAATTTCTTGTTGAGGCGCGCAAGCGCTTCGGAGAGTTCGGCGCGGGCTTCAGGCGTTTGCATGATAGCGCGTCCAAATCGCCTGTAGTTGCGCCGGCAGGTCCAGGGGGTCGATCGGTTTGGCGATCACGTCGATGGCGCCGAGATCGACGTAGTGCCCGATCTCGTGCGGCCGGAATTTCGCCGTCAAGAAGACGACCGGGAGGTCGGCGTACCCTTTGATATCGTGGATGGCGCGCAGGGTCGCCGGGCCGTCCATCCCGGGCATCATGACGTCGAGCAGAACCAGGTCGGGCTTGAATTCATCAAGCGCCGTCAGCGCCTCCGCTCCGGAGGTGCAGGTGCGGACCGAAAACCCGCCGGGCGGTCCGCCGGTTCGTAGAGGGCGCGCGGGTTGCAATGCAGCGCCGACCGGATTCGAACCCCGCTTGACAATCCCGGAACGCTCCCCGAATCTAGCTCAAAGTCCTTTCAAAAAGATCAATCAGGCAGGAAACCCATGGAAGCGTCGGATCTCACGCCACGAGAGTATTTCGCCAGCATCAAAGCCAATCCGGACCGGGCTAGATTCGGATTCGGTCGCAAGGCGGCCTTGGTGAACATCGACCTGCAAAAGGCCTACACCCGCACCGACCTGTTCAAGACCGCTTACGAAACCGACCCCAAACAGCTCGATTACGTCAACGAACTGGCTGAAATCTGCCGATCCAAGGGCCTGCCGGTGGTGTGGACCCACGTCGGCTATGCCGATTCGGGCGAGGACTGCGGTGTCTGGGGCACGCGCACCGATACCCCGGATTCGCTCCAGAACATCAAGATCGGCTCGGAGCGGAACGAATTCGACGACCGCCTCAAGATCGACCGCGGCCGCGACCTGATCTACCTCAAACGTATGGCGAGCGCGTTTTATGAAACGCCGCTGGCCTCGCTGCTGGTGTACCACGGTATCGATACGTTGATCCTGAACGGCGGCTCGACTTCGGGCTGCGTGCGCGCCACCTGCGTGGACGGGCTGTCGCACGGCTATCGCACCATCGTCTGCGAAGAAGGCGTCGCCGACAAACACGAAATCCCGCACTTTGCCAACCTTGCCGACATGCAGCTCAAGTACGGCGATATAGAATCGTTCGAAACTGTGCGCGACTATCTGAACAACTATCAGCCGGTCAACTGACCGGGCGAGTCATCAATTATTGGGGAGTCGGTCCGTGAAAAGCGACCTCGGGCTTTACGATTATCTGCCATATATCAACCGTCCCAAGATCGAATGGCCGGACGGTGCGCGCATCGCTTTCTGGGTAGCGCCCAACATCGAGTATTACGAACTCGACGGGCCCTCCAACCCGGCACGACAGCCGTGGCCCAAGCCGCGGCCCGATCTGGTGCCCTATTCCGAACGCGATTTCGGCAACCGCGTCGGCCACTGGCGCCTGATGGAGGTGTTGGACCGGTACGGTGTCAGGGGGTCGATCTCGCTGTCGGTGGCGCTTTTGGACCACCACCCCGAAATCGTCGAGGAATGCGTCAAGCGCGAGTGGGAGTTCTATTCCCACGGCATCTACAACACGCGCTATTCCTACAACATGAACGAGGCGCAGGAGCAGGCGATCCTCGATGACTCGATCAAGTCGGTGCAGCAGCACACCGGCCAGCGTATCCGCGGCTATCTCGCGCCCGCGCTAACGCACACCGAGCGCACGATGGATCTGCTGGCGAAGAACGATTTTTTTTACACCTGCGATCTGTTCCACGACGACCAGCCGTGTCCGGTCAACGTCAAGGAAGGCCGCCTGATCTCGATTCCCTATTCCCTCGAGATGAACGACATCATCGTTTACAACCAGCACTTCGTGCCGCCGCGGGTCTATTTCGACTGGCTCAAGGGCAACTTCGACCGCCTCTACGCCGAGGGTGAGAATTCGGGCACCATCATGTGCATTCCGCTGCACGCCTATGCGGTCGGTCAGGCACACCGCATCGGCGCCCTTGACGAGGCGCTCAAATACATTACCGGCCACGACAAGGTGTGGGTCACTACCGGCACCCAGATCGCCGAACACTTCTTCGAGCACGGCTACGACGAATGGGTCAACGCGACCAGCGAATTCAACAAGAAACACCCGCCGAGGACCTGACCATGCGCCCGCCGATTGATGCCACCAGCGACGACCAGCACACTCATTCGCTGCCGGACAGCTATCTCGTTTACGATCACCGCAGTTACGGCATGGATCACGACCGTTACGACTGGTCGATCCTGCCGCGGCGCAAGCCCGTCGTTTGGCCGAATGGCGCCCGCATCGCGTTGTGGGTGACGCCGGTGCTGGAATTCTTCCCGCTCGATACGCCGGTAAAACCGTTCAAGGCCCAGGGCAGCATGGTGACGCCCTACCCGGACCTGCGCCACTATACGCTGCGCGATTACGGCAACCGGGTCGGGTTCTACCGCGTCGCCAAGGCCTTGGACGATAGCGGCATCAAGGCGACGGTGGCGATGAATTCCGACGTTGCCAAACGCAACCCGTTCCTGGTCGACGAGGTGACCCGGCGCGGCTGGGAAATCATGGCCCACGGTGTCAACATGGCGAAACTGCATTACACCGGCCTCGACGAATCGGAAGAAAAGGTGCAGGTGCAGGAATCGCTATCGACGTTGCGCGAAATGTCGGGCCAGCCCGTGCGCGGCTGGCTTTCGCCGGCGCGTTCGGAATCCTGGGCGACACCGGACCTGGTGGCGGCCGAGGGCGTGGACTACCTGTGCGACTGGATCAACGACGACATGCCCTACCCGTTCCGCACCAAATCGGGCGAGGTGACGGCGATGCCGCACCAGCACTGGATTTCGGATGCGACGATCCTGTTCTTCTACAAGCAGACGGGCGATGAATTCGTCCAGCAGGTGAAGGACCAGCTGGACACCCTGCATGCCGAGGCCGGGACCCAGGGCGGGCGCATCATGGCGCTTACCATTCATCCGTGGATGTCGGGCCAGCCGCACCGCATCCGGTTCCTGGAGCAGGTGCTCGACTATTTGACCAGCAAGTCGGGCGTGTGGACCGCGACCGCATCGGAAATCCTCGATAGCTGGAAGAGCCAGCAATAGCGACCGGACCGTGGCGCCCCGAGGCGCCGCGTAAGCCGAGAGACCGGACCGTGGCGCCTGTGGCGCCGCGTAAGCCGGTCGAACATGATTCGCGCTGGGCGCGCCGCGTAAACCGGTCGAACTTGATGCGCGCTTGGCGCGCCGCCTAAACCGTAGAGATCGGACCGTCGCCGGCGCCGCCGCCCCGCCGCCGGGCGGCAATTTGCCGCGTAACGGCCCGGCGGGCGGATCGCTATTGTCTTCGCATCGGCCCTAGAACCACGGCACCGGCGGCCGCCCCAGTCTTCGAATCGAGGCTTCGGGGTTGCGGGGGCGCGCCCTCGCGAGGCGGAACCCGGCCGATCCGGCAGACGCCGCGGCCGGTCGATCCGGCCGACGCCGCACCCGGCGCCAGCGAGGCCCCATAGCTATGGCATCTGCCCGGCTGCATTTCCGTTCCGCCCCGGTCCTCGCGCTTCTTCTGTTGCTCGCCGCCTGCGCGACGCCCTACGGGCCGCCGGGGATATTCGGCGGCGTCAGTCACTCGCAAACCGGGCCGCAGACTTTCTACATCGAGGCCTATGGCAACGCCTATACCAGCGTCGCGACCATCGAAAGCTACCTGTACCGCCGCGCCGCCGAGATCGCCCGCGGCGAAGGCTACGATTATTTCGCGTTCGAATTCTTCAACGCATGGTCGGAAACCGTCGAGGACTACCACCCGGGCTACGAGCGCACCACGACGACCTATTCCGGCAGTGCCAAGGAAGGGAACCTGACCAGCGAGAGCCGCACCGAATACGTTCCCGGCTATTCGACGTGGTCGGAAAAGCCGCGCGGTGAAGCGCGCATGCGCCTGATCCGCAGCCCCGGCGACGCCAAGGGCCGGGTCTACGACGCCGAGGACTACTGAGCGCAAGCGGTCGGGCACGCCGGTCGGAACGGGGCGGGCCAGACAAAAACGGGCGCCCCTTGAGGCGCCCGCCTTGGTTCAATCCTGTGGCAGCCCTTACCGTTTCCAGGCACCGAAGATGAACCAGCCGCCCGGCGCCTCGCGGTAGGGGTTCTCTTTGGTGGGGGCGCAATATTTCGCCATTTCCATGATGACGTCATCGCGCGCGAAGCCCGCCTTCACCGCTACCTGGGGCAGGTCCATGTCGTGCATCGGGCCCCAGAACGGCTCGTTGTTGTTGTGCGTGTCCCAGTCGCGCACGAACTGATCGAAGGGATCGTCGAAGCGCGCGAACGGCGGTTGCTCGACATGCACCATCAGCCCGCCCGGTTTCAACAGCCGGTGGCATTCGGCAACGATGTTGTGCACCGCCTTGTTCGAGGTTTCGTGCAAAAACATGGTCGAAACCACAAGATCGAAGCTCTCGTCTTCATATCTCGTTTCTTCGGCATTCTGCTGCGAGAAATGGACTTCATAGCCGAGGCTCTCGGCCCGGCGGTGGGCATAGCGCAGTACCGGTGCGCCGATGTCGATGGCGGTTATCTCCGCATCGGGCTAGGCATACTTGAAGGGCAATGTATTGCCGCCTGCGGTGCAGCCCTCGTCGAGCACGCGCTTCGGTTTGAAATCCGGGTGATTTTCGTTGAGCCAGTGCACCACCGCATGGCCGGCGCCGTCGTTGTAGGCGCCGATCGAACCTGACAGCGCGATATAGAGCCCGCCGGTGTCATACATGACGCCCGCGGCGACGTCGTCCTCGGCGAATTCGGTGTAGAAGCTGCCCGGCATCCAGTGCATGTCGAACGCCGCCTGATATTTCGGAATCTCGAAATCGGCATCGAGTTCCACCGTGCCCTTGTCGGACGCGCGTGGTTTGGCGCGCTCGATCAGGTCGTCCAATTGCCGGTCGACGATCTCGCGCCTCAGGTCATAGCTCTTGGCCTGGCTGTAAAGGCGCAGATGGCTCCAGAACTGAAAGTAGGGGTCGTCCAGCATTGCCTTGCGAACTTCGTGGCGGGTTTTCGGCGCCCGGCCGTTCTTGCGTTCGAACGCGGGTTTGACGCGCCCGTCATAAACCTCGCGGTGCCCGGGCACGATGTTGCGCCCGAGGTGCCGGTAGAGGCTCATGATAAAATCCATCTGCGCGGTCTCGTCGTGGGTCATATCGGCGCGCATGCCGTGTTCGCCGAATCCGGACTAGGTTGCTTCACTCATGGCGCACGTTCCTTTCGCGGGACGAGAATTAGAATCATTATGACCGATCCGGACGAACGCGTACCCCGCCGCCAAAACCCTCAATTAATGGGGACTTTTTGCCTCAATCGCCGGTTAGTCGCCGAAAACCCGTGCGGCGAAGCGGGGGTAGGTCTCGGCGATCTCGCGGGCCACGGGTCCCCGCAACAGATTGAGCGTGGCCGCATCGGGGGCCGCTGTTGCCGGGACCGAGGCAGGCGTCTCGAAGGCAAATCCTGTCGCCGCCTCGATGTCCGGCGCGGTGTATCCCGGATGGCTGCTGGCGAGGCGAAAGCGGCGCCCCGCCTCATCGAAGGTGAACAGCGCTTTTCCCGTCACCAGCGCCGAGGGCCCGCCGCGGCGATAGACGTTGTCCGGGCTCGTTCCGGGGCTCGATATGAAATCGACTTTATCGACCAGCGTCCGCGGCGTGTGCTCCTCTCGGAACAGAATCACCCTCGGCACGAGAAAATAGAGATAGGCCGATCCGAACGATCCCGAAAAGCGCGTCTTCGGCCGGGGATAACCACCGACGCCGACGAGGTTGACGTTGCCCTGGCCGTCGATCTGGGCGCCGCCGAGGAAAAAGGCGTCGATGCGTCCCTGCGCCGCGCAGTCGAACAGTTCCTTGCTGCCGTCCGACCAGAAATTGCGCCGGCTGTCGAGAACCGAGACGCGAACCGGCTCGCGGCTCTCAGCCTGGTGCAACAGCGCCGCCGATCCGGGTATCGGCGACAGGGCGCCGACCGCGATATGGCGCGTGCCGGCGAGAAGCCGCGCGATGACGCAGATCAGGAACTCTTCGGGCCCGGCATCCATGAGCGCTACCCGAGGGAAAGGTCCTGAAAAACGAATTCCTCGAGGTAGGCCGCGAATCCCTCGCCGCTGCGGGCTTGTTCGGCGTAGCGGCGCATGTGCTCTGCGTCTTCTTCGTAGGTGCCCGGCATCGCCGTCGGCCAGGCGCCCTTCTCGGCAACGGCGATGCCACTCACATAGAACGACGAAAGCGTCCCCGCCGCCCATTCGCGATCGGCCATGAGATCGTGATCGGCGATTGCTTCCACTGTCACCAGGGTCTCGCGCGCCGCATGCGCCATGGTAATGAGATCGCGGTTGCGCCCGACCCAGATATTGCCGGCCCGGTCGGCGAGCGGCACATGAAAGAGCGCGAAATCGGGCCGGATCGCCGGCAGAATGACGATGGGATCGGCAAAGTCCTCTGCCGTGGTGCCGGGCCGTTCTTCCGGCACCGGCCCCAGGGGATTTTCGATCACTGTCCAGTCGGGGCGGTGGACCAGCAGGTCCGAGCCCAGAATTCCCCTGAGCGGCATGAACGGGATGCCTTTTTCGGCGGCGTGCAATCCGGCGTGAATGGCGGGGCAGGTAGCGTCCAAGATGACGATGCGTCCCTGCTCGACGGCCTCGCCAAACCGCGGCGCCGGGCCGTATTCGCCCAGCGAGACGGCCGATGTTTCGATTTCGGCGACTGCGCCGGCGCCGATCAGGAGATCAGCCTGAAGCCCGCTGGTGGGGACGGCGACGAGCCGGAGATCGCGCGCGCTGCGGCGGATAAGGGCGCGCGTCGTTGCCATCGACACGCCGCGCCGGTCGGCCGGGATCGCCAGGTGCGCGCCGTCAGGGATGCGTGCCGCCAGGGCGTCCGGGCTCGAAAACGTGAAGCGTTCGGTCATCGCGCGTCCGCTTCGTATGCCTCGCTTGTCAGGCCTCGAAGTTCTCGGCGTCGTAGCGCCCGCCCGCCTCCAGCACCGAGGCCGTTCCCAGCACCTCCTGGAGCTGATCGAAATCCAGCATCCGGTTGCGGTAGGGCGCCGTGGTGCCGTTTTCGCGTAAACTCTTCAGGTATTCCGCGGCCATGAACGAATAGGCCCGGATCAGCCCGCCCGGAAAAATCACCAGCGAATAGCCGAGCGCCTGCAACTCGGCCGCACTTTTCAGCGGCGTCTTGCCGCCCTCGACCATGTTCGCCAGGAGCGGGACCCGGCCTTTGAACTGCGCCGTCAGGGCCTTCATCTGATCGTCGGTCTGCGGCGCCTCGATGAACAGGACGTCCGCGCCCGCCTCGACGTAGCGTTCGGCGCGCTCGAGCGCGCGTTCGAACCCCTCGACCGCGATCGCGTCGGTGCGGCCGATGATCAGTGTTTGGTCCGAGCGCCGTGCGTCGGTCGCGGCCTTGATCTTGCCGACCATTTCCGCATCCGGCACCAGCGACTTTCCGCTCAGGTGACCGCAGCGCTTGGGCATGGTCTGGTCTTCGAGCTGAATCGCGCTCGCGCCCGCGCGTTCGAACAGGCGCACCGTGCGCATTACGTTGAGCGCATTACCGAATCCGGTATCGCCGTCGATGACCAGCGGGATGTCGTTGAATTCTGCGATCGCGCTCACGGTCTCGGCCACTTCGTGCATGCTGACCAGGCCGATATCGGGACGTCCGATGCGCGTAAACGACACGCCGGCGCCGGAGATGTAGGCCACGCTGAAGCCGGCCTTGGCGATCATCATTGCCGAATAGGCGTCATAGCAGCCGGGCGCGACGATGATGTCATCGCCTGCAAGCTGGCTCTTGAGCGATTGATAATCGGTCACGTCGTTTTTCCTTTCAGTTTCTTTTTCAGATGCGGCATCAGGCCGCCGTCGGCAACGATTTCCATCAGGTGCGGTGGTACGGTCTCGCAGGTGTAGGTCTCGTTCCTGGTAAGATTTTCGATCGTGCCCGCAGCCGCATCGACCCGCAGGCGGTCGCCTTTCTTGATTTTGTCCGCGTCTTTGAACACCAGCGGCACGACACCGACGTTGAAAGCGTTGCGGTAAAAGATACGCGCGAAACTCTTGGCCAGCACCACATTGACGCCCAATATCGACAGGCACTGCGCCGCCTGTTCGCGCGACGAACCGATGCCGAAATTCTCGTCCGCCACCACGAAGTCGCCTTCCTTGGATTCGGCGGCGAAGGTGGGGTCGATCGCTTCGAGGCAATGCTTCGCCATCTCCTCCATCGACCCTTTGAGATAGAGCCCCGGCGCCAGCGAATCCGTGTCGATGTCGTCGCCATAGACCCAGGCGGTGCCGCCGCCGTCCGTACCGCTCATGATGCCCTCCGGTTGCTGATGTCGCGGGGATCGGCGATGTGCCCGGCCACCGCCGCGGCCGCCACTGCATAGGGCGATCCCAGATAAACGGAAGCGTCCGAGGGGCCCATGCGGCCCTTGAAATTACGGTTGGTGGACGAGATGCAGGTCTCGCCTGCCGACAACACGCCCGCGCCGAGGCCCGCACACGCGCCGCAACCGGACGGCAGCAAGATTGCACCTGCCGCGGTCAGCGTCGCCAGCGTCCCGTCGGCGGCGGCTTGCGCCGTAATTCGCGTTGAGGCGGGCGCCACCAGAAAGCGCGTTCCCTCGGCGACGGTCTGGCCGCGGACGATCTCGGCCGCCATGTGCAGGTCTTCGAGTTTCGCGCCGGTGCAGGCGCCGATGTAGGCCTGATCGACGGCAACGTCCTTGAAGTCCTCTACCGGCGCGGCATTGGCCGGACTGTGCGGCGCCGCCACCTGTGGTGACAGTGTGGAGGCATCGAATTCCAACACACTCTCGTACTCGCAGTCCTCGTCCGAAAACCAGTCCAGCGCGCCCGCTGTTTCCGCGCCCGCGGCTTTTAGCCATTCCACCGTCACCGCGTCGGGGGCAATGATGCCGGTTTTGGCGCCGACTTCGGCGGTCATGTTGGGCAGCACCATGCGTTCGTCCATCGAGAGCGCGCTCACGCCATTGCCGGCGAACTCAACGACCTTGTAGTTGGCGCCGTTAAGGCCGATCTCGCCGCACAGCCGCAGCATCATGTCCTTGGCGGTGACGTATTCGGGAAGATCGCCGGTCCAGCGCACCAGGATGGTCGGCGGTACGTTGACCCAGATTTCGCCGGTCGCCAGAACGCCGGTCATATCGGTGGCGCCGACCCCGATCATGAAGGTCCCGAACGCGCCCCCGGTGGGCGAGTGGGAATCACCGCCGACGGCGAACTGGCCCGGGTGCAGGTGGCCGCGCTCGGGCAGCACGACATGGCAGATGCCCTGCATGTCGTAGAAATTCTTTATCCCCTGTTCTTTGACCCAGTCGCGTGTGAGTTTGAGGATCTCCGCGCTCAGCGCATCGACCGCCGGAACGTAGTGATCCGTAAGGATCACCACCTTGTCCGGGTCCCACACCTTGACGCCGAGTTCCTTCAGGCGCGGCGCCTGGCGGCGCGGCCCGCTCGAATCGTGGGTCATGGCGAGATCGACCTTGCAGGTCACGATTTCACCCGGCCGCACCGAATCCTGCCCGCAGGCCCTGGCGATTATCTTCTCGGAAAGCGTCATTCCCATGAAACGGGCCCTAGGGTTGTGGCGGGTTCGGCGCCCGCCGGACTGGCGCCACCGCCTTCAAACCTAGAGACTGCCCGCAACCGCGACAAGCCCGTTCGATACGCGCGCCTTGACCGCGCGCTGCCGCGCGCTAATGCTGCCAAGGGCGGATCAGGGGGCGCCAAGGGGGCCGTTCCGGGAGGGGCCACCCAGGCGGCGCTTTGCGATCGGCCACGTGTGGGCCGAGGGGAGGCCAGTAGGCAGCGATGGCGGTACGCTACAAGATATTGGTTTCGCTCGCATTTGCGGGCGCAGTCGTTTTCGCGGCGGCGGTCGGCGGACTGTGGTGGTTTCAGGTCCAGGGCTTTGCGTGGCTCGAGGCGCGTGGGCTGGCTTGGGTGATGTTGCCGGGGGTGCTGGCGGCGCTGTTTGGACTGGGGTTCGTGTGGTATCGGCTGTTCGTCTGGTCGATGGGGCTTCTGCGCGTCGATCTCGACGACTAGGGCGATTCCGGTTCGTCTGGAATCGCCCGTGGCCGCGAGGCGGCCCGCCGCTTGTGCGGCGCGCCCGCGCAGGCGCGGACCAATCGGTCCGCTGCCGTGAGCGACAAAAAAGCGAGAGTGGTTCCGATTAGAACGGAACCGCTCTTGGGGCGCGACCCCCCAGTTCGATTCCGCGCATTTCGGCACCTCGATGGCGATCCGCACAATTCGGCTAACCATCTGATTATGTTTAGTTTTTATCGGTGTTTGGCGCCAATATCACCGCGCCGCAAAGTCGGAATTGAACCTCTGGGGCGAAGGACGCTACCCTGAAGCGACAACCCACTGGGAGGAACCGCCATGGCCGAAGCCGCGCTGAAACAGAAATCCCTCGAACCCGAAGATTTGCCCGAAGGCTCGCCGGAACGCATGGTCGCGACATATTTGCGGACCATGGAGGCGCGCGATTTCGACACCGCGCGCACGATGCTGGCGCCGGACTTCGAGATGCTTTTCCCGGGCGCGCGGCGCTACACGAAACTGGAAGACCTGGCGGCGTTTTCAAAAAGCCGCTACACCGGCACCAGCAAGACATTCGAACGCTTCGAGGTGGCCGAGACACCCGATGGCACCGTTGTTTTCAGTATCGGCACCCTGCAAGGGAAATGGCTCGACGGATCGCCGTATTCAGGCATCCGCTACATCGACCGCTTCCTGATCCGCGGCGGCAAGTTCGCCGAGCAATGGGTCTGGAACGACATGGCCGAGATGCACGACTTCCACCACGGCTAATCAAAGCGAGTTTTCCGCGCGCAGCAGAAAGGCCCCGTCACCGGGGCCTTTCTTCGCGGCTGGCACTGCCCGGTGTCTAATCCTTCTTCGCCGCCACCGCCTCGATCTCGATATGCCAGATCGGCGCGGCGAGGCCGGCGACGTACACCAGCGTTGCGGCCGGGGCGTGATCGCCGAAGTGCTTCTCGCGAATCGGCCGCAGCGTTGCCATGTCTTCCGGGCGCGTCAGGTAGGTGTTGAGCTTGACGATATCGGTCGGTTCCATGCCCGCGTCCGCCAGAACGCGCACCACGTTGGCGAAGGCGTTGTCGGCTTCCGATGCGAAATCCTCGGGCGTGTTGCCGTCTTTGTCCACGCCCACCTGGCCCGCGACATACACCATGCGCGATCCCGGCGGCACATCGACACCGTGGCTATAGGCCCCCTGCGGCGGAAACGAGGTGGCGGGATTGAAATGCCGGTTCATGGGGCGCCTCCTATGCGCGGGTCTATTTGTGCGCGGGTGTGTCCGTGCGCGGGTTTTCGAGTACGCGGGATTACGAGTGCGCGGGTCTATTCCGCCGCCTGGCGCGGCACGATCGGGCAGTTTGCTTCCTTTTCGACCAGATCGAACACGAACAGGAACTTCGCCATGCCGGTGAGAACCGCCGCGGTCACGCCGAGTTCGAAGATTTCACCGTCGGAAAAGTGGGGCCGCAGGGCGTCATAGAGCGCCTTGTCGAGATTGCCGTGCATGTTGGGAATGGCGATCTGATCGGCGAGTTTCAGCACCGCACGCTCGCCGTCCGAAAACACATCGCTCGATTCGTTCATGATGTTGTGGAACTGGTCCTCGGTTACGCCCGCCTTGATGGCGGCGAGCCGGTTGCCTTTGTTGCAGAACGCGCAGCCATGGGTCATCGACAGGCGGTAGCGCAGAAGTTCCTTGATCTTCACGTCCACCTTGCCGCCGTAGAATACGCGCGAATAGAAGCTGTTGTGATACCAGTCCAGGATTTCGGGGGCGTGCGCGCCGATCTCGAAGAAGGTCGCGTCGCCACGCACCTCTTTCGCGGTGTCATAGCCCTGCCGCAAGACTTCGGGCATGTCCTCGCGCGCAACGCGCGGCAATACGGGGTTCGGCATGGTTCAATCCTCCGGCGGTTGATGCGCCGATTGTGGCCCGTGCGAGCCGGTGGGCGCAAGGCCGCAGCGGCGGGTCAGCCGGTCTCGGGGCTCTCCCCCAGGGTCTCGCCTGGTTTGGCTTCGCGCGAAAAGGCCGGATCGAAATCCTTGAGCGCCACAAGAACCCGCGCGACCGCCATCGTTTCCAGCGTTTTCGCCTCGAGAATCGTCACGGCCTCGCCGCGCGGCGCGGTTTGCGCCGGCACCGATTCCGCCGAAAACAGCACCACCGTGGGGCATCCGGCGGCCGCGATCAGGTGCATCGGGCCGGTGTCGTTGCCGACGGCGGCGATGGCGTGGCGGGCGAGTTCGGCAATCTCGGCGAAGGTGGTGTCCTGGCACAGGTTGAGAGTTGCGGGCACGCGGTCGGCGATTTCGTCGAGGACATCCTGTTCCTCGAGCGTCCCGATCAGCACCGGCCGCACGTCGCGATTGGCCAGCCAACCCGCCAGCGCCGCGTAACGGCCCGCGGGCCAGCGCTTGCGGGGCCGGTGGCGGGCGCCGCCGGGGACCAGCAGCGCGTACCGGTCCCCGAGCCGTAACCGCGTCAGGTCGGCGGCAAGAAAAGAAATATCGGTCGGCGGGGTTTTCGCGATTCCCGCCTGGGCAAGTTGTTCGGCTTGGCGTTCGATGGTGTGCATCGAATCGCGGTCGGGGTTGGTGTGGGGGTGCGAGGCACCTTTGGCGATCCCCGACCATTCCGGGCGCGGCCGGCCGAGCAGGCGGTAGTACATATGAGTTCGATCGCTGTGCTGCAGGTCGTAGACCCGCGCGAAGTTCCCGCCGCGCAGCATCCGCCTCAGCCGCAACCAGTCGCCGGGTTGCCAGAGCGTGGGTTTGCTGTCGATCCAGATTTCGTCGAACCAACCCGAGCCCTGCATCATTTCCGCGTAGGCGCTGGTCGTCAGCAAGGTGATGTGCGCGCGCGCGTGATGCGCCCGGATGGCGCCGAAGGGGCCGGTCGCCAGCACCATATCGCCGAGCGCACCGTGCTTGATGACGAGAACTTCTTGTTGCCCGGGATCGTTCAAGGGAGTGGCGACGGCGAGCGGTCAGGAATCCAGGAATTCCGCGATGACGCGCGCGGCACCCTGTGTTTCCGCCGGAAGGGTGGCGCGCGATGCCTTCGGAACGGCTTCGGCGGCGTCATCGGCGAAGGCGGCGAACAGGTCGTTCTTGCGCGCGCAAACGAGGGTCGTGTGGCCGATACGAGACAGCGTGTCGAGCCCTGGATACTCGAACGCCACATCCCAGAATTCGTGATAGGTGCCGTAATGCTTGAGGATGCCGGTTAGTTTTTGCGACAGAAAATCGGGGTCGATTTCGGGTTCGACGTCGCGAATGCCTGCGGCTGTTTCGTTGAACCACGGCGAGAACAATTGTTCGGCCCGGAGCTGATGCCAGAGCGCGATCAGGTGCGATCCGTCCCATTTCGGTTCGATGGCGGGGGCGTAGCCGGCCTGCCAGGCCTCCGCCGTGGCAGTGTCGAGGGCCAGCGGCGCGTCGAGAATCAGTTTGCCGACGCGGTCCGGGTTGGCGTGCGCGAACGCGGCTGCCACCGAAGCACCCGCATTGCGGCCATAGAGGTCGAATTCGCCCACCGCCAGCTTGGTTGCAACCTGGCCCAGCGCGCCGGCGCACGCTTCGATCGTGTGCGGCAGGAAGTCGTCCGAATCGCCGTTGCCCGGCGGGTCGAACGCGATAACCGCGCGCGCGGGCGCGAGCGCGAGCATCAGCGTCTCGAGAAGGTCCGAGGTGCCCGGCAGAGGCGGCATCATCACCAGGGGCCGGTCGCCATTGCCGGCGCGGCGCACCATCACCTGGCCGGCGCCAAAATCGGTGTAGGAGTATTGCACCCGGCCGGGCAGGTTTTCCGGGTCGGGCGGGGCCGGCGTATCGCCCGGTTCCAGCCGCTCGGCCAAGATCTCCGCATAGCGTTCGGCGGCGGCGGCCTCGTCGCGTCCCAGCACTTCCTTCCAGCAGCCCTCGGGCAAATCGTCCAGCAGGCCGAGCGACCTGACCAGCGAATCGTCCTCACGCGCGGCAAAGCAGGTGGGAGATTTGAGGTCGTACGGCGCCTCAAGGCTCTTGTACCGGAACACCGACGAGTAGCCGATGTTGTAGTTCCGTCCCGTCATCAACCGGGGCGTCACAGCGGCCTGAGTCGTGACCGGATCGCGCGGCACTGCGTTGGAGCGGTTTTCCTTGTGGTGCCGGAAGGGGGGCGAATAGAGGAATTGCTCGCGGTACTTCATCCACGTCGTCAACAGATGAGTCCCGTCCCACTTCGGAACGTAGGGCGGCAGGTAGGATTCCAGCATGTCGGCGCGATAGTCGTCGGTATAGCCGGGGTAGCCGTCGAACACCGTGATCGAGGCGCGTTCGGGATAGCGCCGGATAAATTCGATGGCGATAGAGGCGCCGGTGTGCGATCCGAACACGCCGCAGCGTTCGATGCCCAGCGCATCGAGGGTTTCGGCCAGCGCTTCGGCGAAATCGGGGATCTCCGGCTGCTCCATCGGCAACAGATCGGAGAGCCCATAACCGGGCGTATCGAGCGCAATGGCGGTGAAGGCCTTCGCGAACACATCGATGGTGCCAGTCAGGCTGCCTGAACAGCTTGGGCTCGGGTGCAGCATCACTACCGGGGGCCCCGATCCCGCGCGCCGGTAATGCACCCGGCGCGTACCCACGGTCACGAAATGGCGGGTAATTCGTGTCATGGGGCGGCTTTGTCCCGTCAAGCGTCGAGGAATTCGCGCAGGATGCGCGCGGCTTCGTCGGGAATGATGTCGAACCAGCCGTGACCGTATTTTTCGATGGTGTGAATGCGGCCGTTGCGCAATATGCCTTCGGCTTGCTTGGTCTGCTCTCTCAAGTCGTCGTCGAGATTGATAACGAGGATTTCGTTTTCGACCTCCGCCATCTTCTTCGCCAGCGGATAATTGAATGCGGCCCGGTGGCCCCAGTGCGACATCGGTCCGCCGCGCAGACCTTCGGCGAAATTCCGTTGCCGAATCGGGTGCGGCACCGTCGGTCCGTAGAACGGGATCATCCGTTGCCAGAACCTGACAAGGTGCGACCCGTCCGCGGCAATCGGATCGGGCGCGTAGAGATCGCGGAACCCTTGGAGTTCTTCATCGCTGAAGATCGGCGCCGAGTTCATGACGATCTTGCGCACCAGGTCGGGGCGCTGGCGCGCGAGCTCGATGCAGGTTTCCGATCCGGTGTGATAGCCCATGATGTCGACCGGCCCGGCGCCCAGGGTTTCGATGACGTAGGCCATGGTGGTGGCATAGTCCTCGATCTCGGGCGGTTTGGCCGGGGCCTCGGATTCGCCGAAGCCGGGCGTATCGACGGCGACGACAGTGCGTTCCTGCCCCAGCATGCGGAGGATCGCGCTGTATTTGAGGCCCGAATTGGGGCTCGAATGGAAACAGAAAAGCGGTGCCGCTGCGGGCGCTCCGGGCCCGGAATAGCGCAAATGAATCTGCCCGTAGGGCCCGTCGATGAACCGCTTGCGAAAGCCGGTGTCGGCACCCGGCCTGGGATCGGGGGCGAGCTTTGCGGCGGCCGGTTGGTGCGCCTCTTCGGGGCCGTCCAGCACCGTCCGCACGATTTGCGCGACCTCGCCCGTGTGCATGTCGAGCATGCCGTGGCCGCCCCAGTCCGGCAGTTCCAGAAGCCGCCCGTTGTCGATGTAATCCGCCGCGCGCAGAGTTTGCTCGTACAGATCGTCCTTCGGGCACAGGATTGTTACCGGCTGGCGCACCTTGGGCAGGGCGTCGGCGTGAGGATAGCGGAATGCGGCACGATGGCCCCACCACGAATGGTCGACGCCCCGCAGCGCCTCCACCACCTCGCGGTGAACGAAAATGTCGGGGGCGTCCTTGGCGCGCCAGCGCTTCTGTCCGTCCCATGCCGCTTTGAGAAAATCGCCCGCGTCGTCGGCCTCGCGCCCGGCGTAGTGGGATTTCTGGCTTTCGAGTTCCTCGTCGGAATAGATCGGCGCCGAAACCAGTACCACGCGGCGAACCTGTGCCGGGCGTTGTTGGGCGAGTTCGAGCGCGATTTTCGACCCGGTGTGATAGCCCATCAGATCGACCGTCTCGATTTCCAGCGCGTCCAGAACCTCGCCCATCGCGGCGGCGTAGTCGGCAATCTCGGGCGGCTCCGCCGGAACGTCCGAATCGCCGAAGCCCGGCGTGTCCGGGGCAATCGCCAGGCGGTTCTTGCCCATTTCCGCCAGGAAGCGGGCGTAGATCCGGCCCGAACTCGGGCTCAGGTGAAAGCACATCAGCGGCGTTTGGGTCGCCTCGGCGGGGCGGGCGAAACGGTAATGAATCTGCCCGAAGCGCGCCTGCGTGTAGCCGCGTTGAACCCCCGGTGGCGTCCGCCAGAATGCATTTTCGTCGGTGATCTTGCTGGTCATCGAATCCCTTCCGCGCCGCGCGGCGCCGGGTCCGCCGCACGCAGCTCGTCTTGCGAAAAAATCAGCCCGGCGGCGTCGAACCCGCCGTCCACGTTGAGCGTCGTCCCGGTGGTATAGCTGCAATCCTCGGACACGAGATAGGCGGCAGCGGCGGCCACCGCGTCCGTGGTGCCGTAGCGCCGCATCGGTATCCGGTCGAGGTAGCCTGCTACCGTGCCTTCACTGTGATCGGTGATGCCGGTCCGGATCGGCCCGGGCGCGATGGCGTTGACGGCAATGTTCAGGGACGCGAATTCGACCGCCATGATCCGCGTCAGCATCAGGATGCCGGCCTTGGAGGTTCCATAGGCGCCGCGCCCGACGCCGCCGCGCTGCCCCGAAACGGACGCAATATTGACAATCTTTCCGCCGCCGCGATCAGCCATTGCCGGCGCGGCCGCTTTGGAAAACAGAAACGTTCCGGTCAGGTTGACGCGCAGGACGCGTTCCCATTCCTCGAGAGTGGTGTCGAGGACGCGGCGGTTGGGCGCGATGCCGGCGTTGTTGACCAGAATGTCGAGCCCATCAAAGGTGCCTACCGCAAGGGCCGTCGCCTCGGCGGCGGCTTCAGGATTAGCGACATCGGCGCATAACGACGCGGCTCGCGCGCCCGATTCGCTGAGGGCCCGGGCGGTCTCGCTGGCCGTGGTTCCGTTGAAATCGACGATCACGACGGCGGCGCCGTCGGCAGCGAGGCGTTCGGCGATGGCGCGGCCGATGCCGCGTCCTCCGCCGGTGATCAATGCGCACTTTCCTTTCAAGGTGGGCATGTCTGGCGCGTCCATTCCGGTTTTTCGACGTTGACTTGCACGTTGCGCACTGTGCGCGGGTGCACGCATGGGCGTCAATGGCAATCGCGGCGGCGCCGTGGCGCGAAAGTCAGGGACGCATCGGCCTCCGCCAAGTTTGCGCCGCCCGAGGGTCCTGCGCTAGGTTCTGTGGCGGGGGCTAAAGCGGTGCGGGAGGGGCGGCATGGATTTTTGGGACTGGACCACGTTCTGGATCTTTATCCACGTTCTGGTGATGGCGTTCTGGCTCGGCGGCGACATGGGCGCCTACTATTCGGCGAAGTTATTCGTGCGCACCGAGTATTCGCCCGAGACCCGCGCCGTCCTGGCGCGCGTCATGCAGGGAGTTGATATATTTCCGCGCCTGTCGATGGTGCTGGTGCTGCCGACCGGCATGACGCTGGCCGCGCGCACCGGGTTGTCGCCGGTCGAGGGGGGTTGGCTGATCCTGGTGTGGGTGGTTGCGGCGGCGTGGCTGTTTCTGGTCTGGAATATCCACCGTCCCACGGCGCCCGACTGGGGAAAGAAACTGCATGGTCTCGATTCGGCGATAAACTGGGTACTGCTGGTCGTCGTGTTGGCGGCGGCGGTCGGCTCGTTCGTGGCGGGCAAGCCATTTTCCGAACCCTGGCTTGCGCTCAAAGTGCTTCTTTACGGATTCACGTTCGCCGGTCTGATCGCCGTCAACAAAATGCTGACACCGTTCGGTCCGGCATTCGCGCGCCTTTTGAGCGAGGGATCGAGTCCCGAAGTCGAGGCCATTATCAAGGGCACGATCGACAGGTCAAAACCCGTTATTTGGGCGTTCTGGGCGATCGTGGTGGCGAATACCGCAATCGGTCTTTTCAAACCGGCGTTTTGAGGGGCCGCCTTACGCTGCGAGCGCGTTCCGGTTAGTCGCTGCCGGGTGGCGGGCGCGCGGCGGCGTCCGACGCGCCGAGCAGTTGGTTGGCGGTATGGATTGCGATCTCGTCGCGCTGGGTCACGCCAAGCATTGCACCGGTCGGGTCCTGGATGAAGGCGATATATCCGGATCCTGCCACCGGCGTCTTGGGAACGATAATCTGGCCCCCCAGTTGCACTATTTTCAACAGCGTCTCGTCCATGTTCACGACCTGCACATAGACGTGCCACATCGACGGCGCGTTGGGATTGGTTGACGGCATGATCCCGCCCCACGGTCCGTCGGGCTGGCGGATAACGGTCTGCACCATGTCATTTCCGATCGGAGTGTCTTCGGTCCTCCAGTCGAACAACGACGAATAGAATTCTTTGGCGCGGCCTTGATCGGTGCTGATAAATTGCATGTAATCGAAGGGGTTCGGCATTCGCTCCTCCCAAAGCGGACACTCCTGTCCGGCCGGGGCCGGAAACAGTCGCCACCACAGTCCATACAAAAAATCGCGGGGTGCGGCGAATCTTGCGGCTGGGGTGCCTAAGAATTGATGAATCGCCGTCCAGGCGGACTAAATCAGGGGCGTCATTCCGGTAGATGGGCCAGATTATCGGCCGGCACATAGCGCAGGCCACCGCGGGTCATGGGCGGCAGCCAATAGAGCCTGAGCGTTGCGGTGTTCCTTCTTTCGAAGTAATCGACGGAGATCGGGTACCAGCCGGGCGTGTCAATGCGGACCGGAATGATCTTCGAGAAGCGGTCGGCGTGGACGTCGGGGTCAGAGAGGACAATCTGGCTGTCGATGGTGATTCGGACGCCGTCGTTCGACTGCACCACCATGCGGTAGAGGCCGGTCGCGGGAAAGCGGATCAGGCCGCTGATCGCCGCTCCGATCCCGTTGGTGCGCCCGCTGGTCAGGATCGGCCCGGAACCAACTTTGTAATCGAGTGCCAGAATCGGCGCGCCTTTTTGCCCCGGGTTCGACTTGGCGAACTCGATCACTTCGTTCACATGATTGAAGATATGAAAATAATAGGTGACGGCGAGACCGGGTTGAAGTTGGCCGGCCTGGGGTTGGGGCGAGATCGGGGCCAGCCCGTCGATCATATCCGCCGCCCAGGCACCGGGCACCAGCGCCGCAGTCAGAAATGCGGCAATGAGTGCGAGCCGGACCGGCTTCGTTTGGTCCCACATTCTCTGTCCCCCACTGCGTCTGTCGAAACCCTACTCGACCGCGAACCGGTCGTGCAAAAAGACGAGATCCTCGCCCGGGGCGAGGCGGTGGCAGGCGATGCAGCCGTCTTCAGGATTCTTGGCGACGCGCCCGGCCAGCTGCAAGCCGCGCGGGTTGATCATCAACGTTCCGTCGGCGGAGAATTTCGCCCAGACTGCTCACGCCGGAACATGACCGTGATCGCGTCGAGAAACTGATCCGGTTTGGTGGCGACCGATTCAATCGAGATATCCTCCCCGGCGTAGTTCTTCTTCACGATCACGGTGTCTTCGCGACCCTCCATCGTGACCGTCGAATCGAGCGTGATCAGAATGACGCCGTGCGGATCGCTGCCTTCGTAGGGCTGCGCGATGATCGACCGCGGCCCGACCAGGCGTGCTGCCTCGAGCTCGCGCCACAACTCGGTGGCAAACGCGATGTCTCCGGGCTGGCCAAACGATGGCTCCGCGTCGTCTTGTGCCGTTGCTCCGGTGAAATTCAGAATCGACAGAACCATGCCGAACGAGATTGCTAGACCAAGAACTTTCATCGATACCTTTCCCTTAAACATCCTGGCGATAGATAGCAAAATTCCGGCCAAAGCCAACGAATCTTCACGGTGAATTGAAATTGATGGCGCGATGGTAAATGATCGACGCCGGACCACGCCAATGGGTACGAGTGGAAATGACGGCGTTTGAAAGGGGCGGCCCTTGAATTCGGTTGCCGGGGCGGGGCCGATCGTTGCCGCGACGGTCGCTGTGCCGGACGCGGCGGCAGCGGCAGCGCTCTATACCCGCATCTTCGGTTACGTCGAAACGTCCGCCGGACAGGTGCCGGTCGAGCTGGCGGAATCGTGGGGCGCGCCGCAAGCGGCGGGCGCGGCCACGGTGTGGATGCAGCCCGCAAGCGGCGCTCCCGGCGGCATCCGGCTGGTCGAGCAACCCGCCGATCCCGCTTACCGGCCGCTGGCGACCCCGGGCTGGTCCGCCATCGAGATTCTGGTTCGCGATACCGATGCCGTTGCCGCGCGGCTGATCGATTCGCCGTTCGAGATCATCGGTCCGCCGCAAAGCCTCAAGAATTTTCCCGAGATCCGCGCCACCCAAGCCATCGGGCCCGCCGGCGAAGTCCTTTACCTGACGACGTTGCCCGAATCGGTGCAGGGGTTTGATTTGCCCGCCGCGGCCTCTCTGGTGGACCGGGTCTTCATTGCGGTGCTGGCGACCCGTTCGTTCGAGGAAACCCTCGAATGGCTCTCGGTGAAATTCGCGATTTCCCCGCGGCCGGCGCATGAGCGCGGCGTCTACCACGAAGGCGACAGGTACGGCCATGTGCGCGCCAATCCGTTGTCGATGACGACACTTCAACTGACCGGTCAAAGTCTGATTCAGGTGGACGAGTATCCGCATCGCGCCGCGGATCGCCCGGTCTCTCCGGGGGCGCTGCCGCCCGGCTTTGCGCTGGCGAGCCTCGCGGTGCCGTCGGTCGAACCGTTCGAGCGAATGGCCTTGTCTGCGCCGGTGCGTCCGGCCGCGGCGCCCTATGACGGGCGTGCGGCGTTGACCATCCGCGCCCCGGAAGGCTGGCTGGTCGAACTGATCGAATCGCAGCACTAAAGCGATTCCAGTTCGTCTGGAATCGCTTCTGGCCGCAAGAGCAGCATCCGTTCAGGTGGAATCGCTTTCGGCGATACCTGTACGGATAAGGCTGCTCTAACTTTTTGAAAAGTAGAGCAATTTTCCCGAAGGGCTTGAGCCGCGCCGGTTCAATCCCTGCGGATATTGCTCCAGGCGGGCCGCCGCTTGACCGGCGCGCGCGCAGGCGTTGACCCTTAGGTCCGTTGCCGTGAGCGACAAAAAAATGAGAGCGGTTCCGATCAAAACCGGACCGCGCTAGATGCCCTCGCGCCCGTGCGGGGCGGTGAAGTCGATCTCGGACCCCTTGGGCACGATGCCGAGCGGATTCCGATCCGCGCTGATCGAGTAATAGCCCTGCTTGTAGACCTCGGTATCGACGGTCTCCGCCACGCCCGGCGTCTGATAGAGCTCGCGGGTATAGCCCCACAGATTCGGGTAATCGACGATCCGCCGCTTATTGCACTTGAAGGCGCCGTAATAGGCGGCATCGAACCGCACCAGGGTCGGGAACAGGCGCCAGTCGGCCTCGGTCAGACGGGACCCCGCAATGTAGCGGTTCGAGGCGAGGTGGGCGTCGAGCGCATCGAGGGTGTCTAACAACGTTTCGAACGCCTCCTCGTAGGCCTACTGGCTGCGGGCAAAGCCGGTGCGATAGACCCCGTTATTGACGGTCTCGTAGATTCGTTCGTTCCAGGCGTCGATCGTATCGCGCGAATCTTCGGGGTAGTAATCGGTGGCGTCGTCGGTGAACTCCACAAACGCGGTACTCAGCATTCGGATGATTTCAGAAGACTCGTTGTTGACGATGACGCCGCGCTCTTTGTCCCACAGGACCGGCACCGTGACCCGGCCGGAATAATCGGACTGCCCGAGGGCATAGATTTCGTAGAGCGCTTCCTTGCCGAACAGATGATCCGCAAACGCCGGATCGCCGGTGCCGAACACCCAGCCGCGGGGGTCGCGCTTCGGCAGCGCCACCGACATCGAGATCACTTCTTCCAGCCCCTTGAGGCGGCGCAAGATCATGGTGCGGTGCGCCCACGGGCAGTTGATCGCGACGTAAAGGTGGTAGCGCCCGGAGGCGGCCGCAAATCCGCCCACGCCGCTTGGCCCGGCGTCGCCGTCTGGCGTTACCCAGTTTCGGAACGCCGATCCGGCGCGGCGGTAGCGGCCATCTTCGGCCGCACGGGTAAGGGCCGATTCGTCTTCGGTCCAGATGCCATTCACCAGCACGCCCATTGTCGATCCTTTCGCCGGTATACGCCTCCAACCGAGACCGGCCAGCGCGGAACCTTGCCGTAAGTATTCAGGTCCCGCGTTGCGTTTCGTTGCGCAGACCTGGCCGCTAGCTGGCGACCATTTTAGCGGCGCCGTCCATCATCGCGTGGGTCATATCCTTGTTCCAGACCGTTGGATTCGGGAAGGCGGCGCGCGCATGGGTCAACCCGAGGTCCAGTACCGCCTCGGCCATCTTGTAGCTCAGCGGACCCGGGTTGATCACCGGCACCGGTAGATTCTCGGCCAGGAAGCTGTGCGCCTGGTGCATCGTCGTCGACCCGAGGCAGATCGCGTGCGCCCCGTCTTCGACACAGTGCAACCCCGATTCGAGCAATTTGGGAAACACCACATCTTCCTTGCCGCCAAGCAAGTTGGTGGTATCGGGCGGGATGTCGGGGGAACGGATTGAAACGCATTTGTCTTTCAAGCCGTATTCTTGGAGGCTTTTCTCGTAGATGAGGGTCCAGGATTTCCACTGTGTCAGCACCGAAAAACGCCGGCCCAGCATCAGGCCCATCAGATACGAAGCCAGACCCGGCGATATCACCGGAATGTCCAACGAGGAGTGAAGAGCGTTCATGCCCGAATCGCTCATCGTGTCGATGCAGATGGCGTCGTAGCCGTCGTCTTGGGCGGTTAAACCGGCCTCAAACATACTGACATCTGCCAGCGCGAAATCATGATAGCTGTCGTAAAAGGCCGGGCCCGCCTTGACGCCGCGAAAGTCGAAATCAATGTCGGGCCCCAGCCGGACCTCTTTGACCTGCGCGCGGCGATTGTCGATCCCGGCTTTGTCCATTGCGAACGGGACCAGTACGAGAACTTTGGCCATTGATGCCTCCCTGAAAAATCATCGCGATTCCGCGGTATTTTCGGATCGCGTCATTATCGTCATGCGGCCTGCGCGCTGCCGGGAACCAACCTGCGGCAAGGCGGCGGCGATGGCAACCAACATTCTGGTAACCGGCGCCAGCGGACGGACCGGCCCGGCCATCGTGCCGGCGCTGCGCGGGGCCGGCCGGCAGACTTCGAGTATGGCCCGATGCGCACTATACTTTGCGGGTCGGCGTGCCGGTGTTCCGCCGCGCGTGCGGCGCCGAAAATCGAAGGAGGCGCGTCATGCCCACCTATGTTGGACTCTTCAATTTCACCGAACAGGGGATCAAGAACGTCAAGCAGTCGCCCGACCGGCTCGACGCGGCAAAGGCCGCAGCCGCGGGTCTCGGCGGTGAGCTTTCCGCGTTCTACCTGACCATGGGCGTTCACGACATCGTCGCGATAACCGAGTTTCCCGATGACGAGGCCGCAGCCAGGTTCGCGCTGGCGCTCGGGCGCGGCGGCAACGTCCGGGGCAATACAATGAAGGCATTTACGGAAGCCGAATACCGCAAGATCGTTGCGGACCTGCCCTGAACGGCACCGGGAACGAGCGCCGGGACCTGACGCCGGCACCGGGACCGGGTGACGACTCCGGCGGGCGGGAGCTTGCGCAGGCGCTCGCCCGCGGCGTCGCGCGCCATCTGTCGGACCGCGGGTTCGATTGTCTGAGCGAATTCAGCCTCGGCAACGGGCGGCGTGCCGACCTCATCGGACTGGGCCGTGGTGGCGATGTGGTGATCGTCGAGATCAAGTCTTCGGTGGCCGATTTCCGCAGCGACGGCAAATGGCCCGAGTACCTCGACTGGTGCGACCGGTTCTATTTCGCGGTCGCTGCCGGATTTCCCGCCGATATCCTGCCCGGCGCGCCGGGGCTGATCGTGGCCGACGCTTTCGGCGGCGAAACGTTGCGCGAAACCGAACCCTCGCCGCTTCATGCCAGCAGACGCAAGGCGCTCACGGTTCGCTTCGCGCGCACCGCCGCGCGGCGTTTGCAGTCGGAACGCGATGCTGCCGAGTCGGCCGGTCCGGCCGGTCGTACGATTCCGACACTGGGCGCCGATTGATCGGGGCTCCAGCGTCGAACGGGTTCGAATCCCATGAGCGCTGTGGTCCGGGCTCACACTGAGAAATCGAAAGGTGAACGATCGAATCGTGCTAGCCGCACCACCCGGCGCGTTCGCTAGATTGACAGTCCGTCCGCGTGCATCAGCGGCAGCGTGCGGTGGCGCACGCCGGTTGCATCGAAAATTGCGTTGACCAGGGCCGGGGCAATCGGTGGAACCGAGGGTTCGCCCATGCCGCCGAGCATGATGCCGCTTTCCAGAATGTGGGTTTCGATCCTGGGCATGGTCGCCATACGGACCATCTCGTAGTCGGGGAAGTTTTTCTGATCGACGCGGCCGCCCTCTATCGTGATGTCGCCGTAGATCGCCGCCGTCAGCCCGTAGACAATGCCGCTTTCGGTTTGCTGCTCGACGATGCCGGGGTTGATGGCGAGGCCGCAATCGACCACCGCCACCACGCGATCGACGATCAACTTTCCGCCGTTTACGCTGACCTCGGCCACCTCGCCGACGATGGTTTCAAAACATTTGTGTATGGCGACACCGCGACCGCGCCCTTCGCCCAGAGACGAGCCCCAATCCGACAGGCGCCGCAGCAGATCGAGCACGGCGCGAAAGCGCGGATGGGCATCCAGCAGCGCGATCCGGTAGGCGAGGGGATCGGCACCGGCGTTGACGGCGAGTTCGTCGAGGAATACTTCGTTCAAGAATGCGGCATAGGAATTGCTGACGCTGCGCCAGTTGCCGACCGGCACCGGTTGGTTCACCGGCACCCAGGTCACCTGCAAATCTTCGCTCGCATAGGGAAAGTGTACGGCCTCGCCGATTTCCAGAGCATCGCCGGTGACGCCGGCGAGCGTCCGCACCATCCAGCCCGTGTTGCGTTTGGCGAACTGGCGGAACATCGGCTGGGCGGCGAACCGGTGCGACACCGCCTTGGGGCGGCCCTGGCCGTCCAGGCTTGCGCGGAAACGCGACAGCGCCGCGGGGCGGTACACATCGTGCTGGATGTCCTCTTCGCGCGACCAAATCAGCTTTACGGCGCGGCCCTGCTGCGCCTTGGCGACCGTCACCGCCTGTCGCACGGCGTCGAGTTCGAGCCGGCGTCCGAATCCGCCGCCGAGAAACTTGACATATACATTGATCCGTTCCGCCGGCAGGCCGATCAGATCCCGGGCGGCATCGCGCACCAGATCGGGAGCCTGGGTGCCGATCCAGATATCGCACGCCTCCGAGGTGACGCGGGCGGTGCAGTTCTGCGGCTCCATGGTCGCATGGGCGAGGTAGGGGAGGCGGTACTCGGCCTCGAACAGGTCGGTTGCGCGCGCGATTGCCGCCGCGGCATCGCCATCCTCGTGAAGGTTCTTGCCGTCCTCGTCGGCAAGCGCCCGGGCCAACGAATCGAAAATCTCAACGCTGCTCAAGCTCGCCGAGGGGCCGGGGTCGAACGACACCGGCAGCGCGTCGACGGCGGTCTTTGCATGCCAATAGGAATCCGCTACCACCGCAATCCCGCCTGGCACCTCAAGCACGTCCTCGACGCCCGGCATCGAACGTACAGCCGAGGCATCGAACGATTTTACCCAGCCTCCGAACACCGGTGTATTGCGCACCGCGGCATAGACCATGCCGGACAGGCGCACGTCGATGCCGAATTCGGCGGTGCCGGTCACCTTGGCGGGCGTATCAAATCGCGGCACCGTGGTGCCGATATAGCGGTACCGGCTGCGCGCGCGGAACTCTGGGTGCGACGGTGGCTTCAGTTGTGACGCGGCGGCGGCAAGGTCGCCATATGAGATCTGCCGGTCCGAGCCTTCGTGCACCACGAAGCCGGATTCGGTCGTGGTTTCCGAGAATCCGACGTTCATTTTTTCGGCGCCCGCCTGGCGCAGCATGTGGCGTGCGGTGGCGCCGGCAAGGCGCATCGTCACCCAGGCATCGCGGACGCTCGTTGACCCGCCCGTCATCTGGGGGCCCACCAGGTTTCGCATCAGCGTCTTGACGATACCGCTGGTATCGGGAACTTCGGCGATCTCGACCTCGGGCAGCAACATGGCGTAATTGATGTAATCCGAACCCACGCCGGCGGCCTCGACGCGGATTGTTTCGATGTCGATGTCGAGTTCTTCGGCGGCCAGCATCGGCAGGCTGGTGTAGACGCCCTGACCCATTTCGGTGCGCGGTACCGTTACGGTGACGATCCCGTCGTCGCCGATGGCGATGCGGGCATTCAGATCGATCGGGCCTTGCGCGTGGCCTTCATGCGCCCCGGCCTGAGGAATGGGGCCCTTGCCGCCGCTAGCCGAGAGGCCGAGGAACAACCCGCCGCCGGCGGCCGCGCCGGTGACAAGAAACCCGCGCCGGGTGAGCGAATATCTTTCGGTCACGGCCCGCCCCCTACGACCGTGCCGCCGCATGAATGGCGGCGCGAATGCGCTGATAGGTGCCGCAGCGGCAGACGTTGGTCATGAATTCGTCGATGTCGGCATCGGTCGGGTCCGGGTTGGCGGCCAGAAGTGCGGCGGCGGCCATGATTTGCCCCGACTGGCAGTAGCCGCACTGCGGCACGTCGAGCTTGATCCACGCCTGCTGGACCTTGTGCAGCGCATCCCCCGCCGAAAGCCCCTCGATTGTGGTGACGGTCTTGCCCTCGACCTCTTCGACCGGCAGCACACAGGTGCGGGTCGCGACTCCGTCGATATGCACCGTGCAGGCGCCGCAGGCGGCGATGCCACAGCCGAACTTGGTACCGGTCAATCCGAGCGTGTCGCGCAATACCCACAACAGCGGCGTATCGCCCTCGATCTCGACCGCCGTCGGCGCGCCATTGAGAATGAAACTGACCATGCGCGTATCCGCCTTGCTGCCGCCGCAGCGGCCATTTGCCGCTGTTTATGAGAATCTGAACCCGTCGGCCGGGCGATCAAGACTTGCCCGGCGAAACCCGCCCGCCGATCCTTGGCGGCCGATTCACGGCAACCGATCCAATATAGGCTGGGTCCCATGGGCCCGATAGCGACCGGTGGGAACCGGCGATTCACATTGCCGTGAGCGACGGGACGAGGCTAGAGCAAGCGCGGTTTTCGGGGCAACCCTGAATGGGCGGTTCGATCCTGCGGATTTCACGATGGCGCCGAGCCGCTTCGAGATTGCGGCGATGCCGCTGCCGGTGCGGATTTCGTGTTCGCTCAGCTGACCGGCGCGCCGCTGGCCCGCGGCGGGCTATACTTTGCGGCGCGCGGCGAAGGAGAGGTCATGAGGAATTTTTCGTTCTGGGTAGATATCCCCGAGATAGCGAACGAACTGATCGGGCAGACGCTCGCCGGGACCAAGACGGCGACGGTGCGCCCGGCATCGAGCTGGGGCGTGCCGCTGCACGATTATGACAGTGCGCGCTTCAAGGTCGGCGATCTGGTCGAATTGCGCGATGCGGGTGGGGCCGCGCATGGCCAGTTGCGCCTCACCGAGGTTTACGATTGCACATTTGGCGACATTCCGGAGCGGCTGTGGCGCGGCGAAACCAACAATAGCGCGGACGAGTTCCGCGCCGATCACCGAAGTGGCTGGCCGCACGTCGAACTGACTCTCGATCTTCCCCTGATCGCCATACACTTCAGACTCATCTCGCGGATACCCTGACATGGCGATTTTGCCGTTCGCCCCGGTGCGTGCACGGGCGACGCTGCGCGCGGCCCTGTTCGGGACTCTATTAATGGCGATGCCGTACGGACCGGCGGGTGCGGTCTCTGCGATCGCGGTCACGCGCGCCTTTCCCGACCTGACATTTTCGCGTCCCGTTCTGATGCTTCAGGCGCCGGGCGGTTCGGACTGGTACGTTCTGGAACAGGGCGGGCGGATCATTCGTTTCGCCGACCGGACGGATGCCGATTCGGTTTCGCTGTTCGCCGAACTTCGCTCTCTGGTCGACGACAGGTATTCGGAATCGGGCCTGTTGGGCGCGGCCTTCCATCCCCGTTTCGCAGAAACGGGCGAGGTGTTCCTCTCCTATACCCGAGCCGGCCAGCCGTTGACCTCGGTGGTGGCCCGTTTCAATACCACTGGCGGGGGCCGGCTCGACCGCGTCTCCCGGTCGGAGGTGCTCGAGGTGGCGCAACCGTTCCGCAACCACAACGGCGGCCATATCGCCTTCGGTCCCGATGGGTATCTTTATCTGGGTCTGGGCGATGGCGGGTCCGGCGGCGATCCGCAGGGAAACGGCCAGAACCGGAACACGCTTCTGGGCGCAATTCTACGCCTCGATGTCGATGCTGCGCGGCCCTATGCGGTGCCGCCGGATAATCCGTTCGTTGAGGGCGGCGGCCGGTCCGAAATCTTTGCCTATGGCCTGCGCAACCCGTGGCGGTTCAGTTTCGACCGCGCTACCGGCGCGTTGTGGGCGGGCGACGTGGGTCAAAACCGGGTCGAGGAAATCGACGTCATCGAGCGTGGCGGCAACTATGGCTGGAACCTGCGCGAGGGGTCCGAACCGTTCCGCCCCGGCGCGGGCGTCGAGACCGGGCTGATCGAACCCGTCGCCGAGTACAGCCACGCCCTTGGTTGCTCGGTGACCGGAGGCGCCGTCTATCGCGGGTCAGCGCTGCCGACGCTCAAGGGAGTCTATGTGTTCGGCGACTTCTGTTCGGGCCGGATCTGGGGGCTCGATACCGATTCCGGCGGACGCCGCGCGGTGCAGATCGCCAAAACCGATCTCCAAATCGCCTCCTTCGCCGAGGCCCATGACGGGCGCCTGTTCGTGCTTGATCTCCGCGGCGGCATCTACCAGATTACGGGCGCGGAATAGGGGGCAGATGCAGGATTTCGAAGAGATATCGATCGCCACGCGCGACGGGCTTTCGCTCTATTACCGGCGCGACAGCGGTGCGGCTTGGCGCGAACACCACGGTGCCCGCGCCGAGGGCTTCGTCCCCAGCGACTGGACCCACGTTGCCAAGGCCTGTTTCCGCAAAGACGCCGACGGGCGCATCGTTGCCGATCACGATCCCGGTACTGCCCGGCCCTTTCGCGAAATCCCCCGCCTGTCGGATTGGTGGGACGGACTCCGGGCGCTCGAAAACATACCCGTGCTTGCGCTAGGGGGCGCCAACTCCGATATTGTCGATGCCGCCACCTTCGACGAAATGACCCGGGTCAAGCCGGATCTGATGCGTGCAATCGTTCCCGGACGCGCGAACGGTCCGTTCCTGGATGAACCCAAAAGCCTCGCTGCCCTCGGTCCCTTTCTCATTCTGTTCTGATCATGCCCAATAACCCGCGCCGCCTGGTTCCCCTCGACGGGGCCACCAACTTCCGCGATCTCGGCGGCTACGAAACCACCGACGGCCACCACGTCCGATGGGACAAGCTCTACCGGTCGAATTCGCTGGCGCGCCTCAGCGACGCCGATCTCGACGTCCTGCGCCGCCTCGGCATCCGGCTGGTGTGCGATTTCCGCGGCGACGAGGAACACGAGGCCGCGCCGAGCCGCGTGCCCGAAGACGATGGCCTGGAAATTCTGCGTCTGCCGGTTTGGCCCGAGGCCAGCCTCACGCAACGCATGATGGTGATGGCGGGAAGAATTCAGGTCGACGAGATCATTGACGGCTACATCGCCGTCTATCGCGCGTTCGCGCGGCACCATGGCGACGCCTTCGCGGCCTTTCTCCACCGCCTGGCGGAGGGGGCGAGCTATCCGGTGGTGTTCCATTGTTCCGCCGGCAAGGACCGCACCGGCTTTGCGGCCGCGTTGGTGCTGACCGCGATTGGCGTGCCGCTCGAAACCGTGTTCGCCGATTACCTGCTCACCAACGACCTGTGGGCGCCACTTGGGGCCGAGGCGTTACGCAACAGCCGGTTTGCCGCCATCGTTGAGAACATGGACGAGGACGCGCGCGGCGCCTATCTCAGTGCCCGGCCCGAATACCTTCAGGCGTCGCTCGATGCGATCCATGAGGCCCACGGCTCATTCGACGCCTACTTCCGCGAGGGCCTCGGCATTGGCGAGGAAACGCGCGAGGCCCTGCGCGCAGCCCTGTTGGAATAGGCGCCGAAATCGAATCGTTGCGTGCGCGGCCCGGCTTGGTATACCTGCGCCCCGGTCTCCTCATCTCCGGCCCCGAATCGTGAATATCGTCTGCCTCGACCTCGAGGGGGTTTTGATCCCCGAAATCTGGATTGCGCTGGCCGATGCCACCGGCATCGACGAACTGCGGGCGACCACCCGCGACGAGCCGGATTACGACAAACTGATGCGTTTCCGGCTCGGCGTTCTCGAAAAGAATGGCCTCGGCATTGCGGAACTCGACGCCGCGGCGCAGTCGATCGAACCGCTGCCCGGGGCGCTTGCGTTTCTTGCCTCTCTACGGGAACGCTTCCAGGTCGTCATCCTGTCCGACACTTATTACGAGCTAACCGGACCGGCGATGAAGAAGCTCGGCTATCCCACCCTGTTCTGCCATCGCCTTGAAATTGCGAACGACGGACGCGTCGCCGGGTATCGCCTGCGGATGCCGGATCACAAGACGGCGGCGGTGCAGGCGTTCAAAGGCCTTGGATTCAAGGTGCTGGCGGCGGGCGATTCCTACAACGACACCGGTATGCTGGGCGCGGCCGATACCGGGTTCCTGTTCTGCGCACCCGCCAGCGTGGTGGCTGAATTCCCGGCTTTCGCGCCGATCACGACCTACGAAGAACTGCTGGCGGCATTCGCGGGCGCTTGGGGTTTCAACGGATGATTGCTCTCCCCTTCAAGAAGGGTGAGCCGCTTTATCCGTTCAGCGATCGCCGATAGCGGTGCCCCCTGGACGGATGTTGCTCTAGGGCTTCCATCCGAATCGTTGGTACAAGTCTTCGGGTAACATTGCGGTGGCGCGGGCCCGTTGATCTGCGCTCAACACGCTCCGCCATTCGTCGGCTTCACCCTTGCGGCGATGCAGGCTTTTGATGACGGACAGCAGGAACCACGGCGCCAGGCTATAGGTAATCAGACCCGCCGCGATAGGCATGACAAGGGAGGCGGCGACAATGACAGTTTAGCAGACCACAGCCTATCGTGACAGCAAAGGGCCGAATTCGCGTCGGATGCCATTGTGCTACCATTATCGGCGATCGGAAGAAGATATCGGAGAAATCCCAAGCAGAATTCTTTTCGAGGGTACCATGCTGCGTCTTACCGCAAACGCTACGGTTGTTTCTTTTGTCTGGCTAATTTGCGCAATACCCGTGCTGGCTCAGACGAACATAGGCGCGGTTCACAGCGTTCTTGTTTACGCCTATGGCACGCCGCAAGGCGAAACTCGCCGCCCCCTTTACGCCCGCACGCCCGTTTTCGCGCAGGAGCGACTCGAGACCGTCAAGAACGGTGGCGTTCGGGTTAAATTCGTGGATGGAACAGACCTGAGGCTCGGCGAGTCGAGCGCAATTGTCCTCGACAAGTTGGTTTTTGATCCCGACACTCAGAAGGGGACGATGATCGCCACCATCACGAAGGGGGCGTTCCGCTTTATCACGGGCAAGATCACCGCCGAGGCGCTCGATCGGAATTTCACGGTGGTGACGCCAACGGCGGCGATCGGGATACGCGGCACTGATTTTGTCGTTCTTGTTATGGAAGACGGCGCGACGCAGGTGGGAGTGATCGAAGGCGAGGTCGAGATGGCGGCGCTTGATGCGGCATTTGAGCCGATTATCATTCCCGCGGGCAACGCTGCCCAGACCAATGCGGCCGGAACGTCTGCTTCTTTCGTTGGGGTTTTGCAGGTTGCCGACAGTGCCCTAGGCGTCGCCGGACCCATCGGCCACGGTGGTGGCGCGCCGGCCGGAGGCCAAGGCCACGACGACGGGGCCGAGGACACCGGTCCGATCTATCAGGACGTCCCCGATCCGGGGGATGTCGATGTCGAGGCCGGCCACAGCCGTTAGTGGCCCGCCGACACCCACTAGGATCCGAACGGCGCCGTGCGCGTCCAGGCTTGTATTACCCGTGGACAGGCATTCAACCGCTACAGCGTCGCGATCGAGCCACTTGCCGTCTCGCCGCCGGTGTACGTCGGGATCATTGAGGACGCCTGCTGGCTGGAGCGCCGGGAAGGTACCCGTAATGCGGCGCTGTGGCGAGGCTGCCGCAAGGGCGCGCGGTCGCTCTTTCGTGCCGACGCCGGTCTCGCCAAACCGGCCGGGTGCTGCCACAGTTGTCCCGGCTTGGCGAAAGGGGCCGCCGGGCCCCTCGCGTCCGGGTGCCGGAGGTGTTGTGAAACAGGTTATGGACCAATTGGCCGTGTGTCCCACCGGACCGGGGCTGCACGAGATCACGGGTACGGTTGCCGAATGGGTCCGGGACGCAGGTATCGAATCCGGGCTCTTGACACTGTTCGTACGCCATACCTCGGCCTCGCTGATCATCCAGGAGAACGCCGACCCGGACGTGGTGCTCGATATCGACAGTTTCTTCCAAAAGCTGGTTCCGGACGATCCGGCCCTCTACCGCCATCGCACCGAGGGGCGCGACGACATGCCGGCACACATCAAGGGGGCGCTGACCCAGACCCACCTGGCGATCCCGGTCAACGGCGGCGCCATGGAACTCGGAACCTGGCAGGGGGTTTTCCTGTACGAGCATCGCACGCGCCCGCGGCAGCGCGAAATATCGCTGCATTTGATCGGCGAATAGGCGCCGGCGCCACCCGTCAGCACCGGCCGCTACGGCGCCCGTGCCCGACCGGCTTGCGGCCGGATCGCCGGGCTCGACTCCGGCCTCGACCGGTCGGCGCCGCGACCGGCGGTCCTTCCTCCTTGGCGATGTTGTTCTCGCGGGTGAAAACCCTTTCCAACGACGGGGCTATGTGAACTGTTACATTCCGTCCCGGGGCCTTGTTCAGTCAAAAGGTCACGTTGCCGGCGCGGCCGGGCCAAGTGTACGACGCTCTCATGACGTCGTCCAAGCACGCAAAGTTCTCCGGCGCACCGGCCAAGATCAGCAAGAAAGTTGGTGGCGCTGTCAGCGTCTACGGCGGTTACATTCCGGCGGTAAATATCGAACTCAAGCCGGGTAAGCGCATCGTCCAGGCGTGGCGCGCACAAGGCTGGCCGAAGGGGTGTCTAACGTCAGCGCCCTTGGGACTCGAGCCACCCCCAAGCCTCAGCAATGGCCCGGAACACCTCAGCGTCCCGCTCCCTCGGGTAGCGTGCTGGGGGAACCCCGAAAAGGAAGTGCGGCCAGGACGTCAAGGTTGTATTCCGCCGCTCTGACTCCGTGTTCATGACTTGGAGCAGACTTCCTCCAAGATCCTCGGGTTCGAGCTCCAGCAGTACCTCAACATCGGGTATCAGTTCCCACAGCTCGGCCATGACCGGACCCCTTCGAGAATTGGCTAGTTGGCACCCGATCGGGCACCGAACGGGTATCTACGACCCGTGACAACACGGGATGA